>CAZQBW010000042.1:0-28512 GCA_964591515.1 uncultured Clostridia bacterium | reverse complement strand
CGGCAAGGTCTCGATCCCGGGTGCTCCGGGCGTCGCTCTCTCGTTCAACGACAACCTCGCTTCCATCAGGGTGTTCCCGGGGGCCGCTGGTGAACCCTGTGTCGTCGAGATAACTCCGGACGTGGGCCACGTCGAAATACTCAATACCGCTACGACCGGAGGCGCCGCCCGGATTTCGGTGCACCGTGGGGTGGACGGTACGATAGTCGAGGTTGCGGGATCGCTTCCGGTTGGTCATCCCGGGGTGACGGTAGAGATTGCGGTGCACGACCCGCCAGCGTATGCGGCAGCGGCATTCCGCCGCGCGCTCGCCGACGCCGGCGTCGCTGTCGAGGGCGGAATCCGCACTCTGGGCGCATACGACGAACGACCGGCGGAACTCGAACTGATACGGCTGCGTGAGGTCGCTTCGCTCCCGTCGCGCCCCCTGGCAGATCTCGTTCACGTGACGAACAAGCTGTCGCAGAATCTGCATGCCGAACTCATACTCCGGATTCTCGGTCGAGAAGTCGGGCCAACTGAATTGCCGAGCGACCAGGCGGGTGTAGCGGTCGTTCGGGCATTTCTCAGAAGAATCGGGGCACACATCGACGGCACGGTTCTTCGCGACGGCTCCGGACTCTCGCGGCTTGATCGGATCTCGGCGTCCGTGCTCGACACGGTCATGCGGACGATGGCCTCGCACGAGAGCCGGGCTCCGTTCGTCGATTCGCTTCCAATCGCCGGCGTAGACGGCACGTTGCGTCACCGGCTCGGCGGGCTGACGCTGTCGGCAAAGACCGGATCGCTGGCGACTGCAAAGTCCATTTCCGGCTTCGTGACTGCCCGGTCCGGAAGGAGGGTCGTCGTCTCGATGATCTACAACGATAGCGGCGGCAACACTTGGCGGGCTATTCCGACGATAGATCGCGTCATGGAGGTCGTGGCGAACGAGTAATCCGAATTCGGGATGCCTTCGAGTCTTTCGCAAACTTTTCGTGACGCGCCCGGCCTCTAAGCGTTGCGGTCGATTGCAATACGACCTCCGATATGTGATGACGATGCTCGTGACGTGGATCTCCCCCCTTCGATCGATCGCCGCGTGCACGCTGGCGCTGGCCCTTGCGCCGCTGTGCGCGTCGGCGCAGCGGCCGCATGGAGGGCAGGGGGCACCCGTCGATCGGACGATGCGCCGGCAGGAGCGCAGGGACGCGAAGCAGGAAATCCGGCGGGAAATGAAGGGAAAGCCGGTCGATGGCAATCCTGACGGACTTCCCGACGGCCGTCGACAGCCGGGGCGCGGTGCGGTCATCGGGAGAGCCCTGGGGTTGCTGTCGTTGTCCCCCGAGCAGAGAAAGGCCCTGCGGCAGATCAGGGCCCGGAGCGACGAGCGTATGCGCCAGCACGGCCGCCGTGTCCTGGATCTGCGACGCGAGATCGATTCGAGTCTTTTCGGCCCGACTTTCTCTATGCCAGTTGCCCGAGAGAAGGGCCGGGAATTGGCGGCCATCATCGGTGAGAGGACGACCGAACGCACGAATGTCGAGCTTGCCGTGTTCGAGACGCTGACTCCATCCCAGCGTTCCGAGGTTCGCGCGGCTCGTGACGCGCAGCGCGCCCGCATGCGCGATGCCGTTCGCGATCGACTCGCCGAGCCGCGGGATCGGCCACCGGATACTGAGGGGGTACAGGAGGAAGGCCCGCCCGATGTGGATGCACCGGAGGAATTGGACGGCGATCCGCCGCCGCCAGAGTCTGTGGCCGCGCCGGGAGCCGGGATTCGTCCCCGCGCGAATCGTCCCGCTGGAATGCCGGAAATGCTCAGGGATCTTGGTGTGACGCCCGATCAGCTTCGCCGCCTTCGACAACTTCGCCGTCAGCAGGGGCCCAAAATGAGACAGACTTCGTTCCGGTTCCGTGAGCTTCAGGCGCAGATAGACGAATTGCTTCTCGCGGACGCGATCGAGTCCGCGAAACTCCGAGACCTGGCAGTCCAGCTCGGGCAGGCGGACGCCGACCGCGAGCTCGCCCGGTTCGAATCGGAGGCGGGCATTCGCGAGATCCTGACGGCCGAACAGGCAGCGGCATTTCGCGAGCGTCGCCGGCGACAGTGGAACGAAGGCCGCGGCCCGGAACACGAGCAGGGACCGCCCCTGGAGGCCCCGCCGGGGAACTGAATTCAGCGGAATGAGGTTTCGCCGGTGCCCGTAGCTGGACAGAGCCCCCAATCGCGTGATTCAATCCCGGGTTTCTGTGCGGGAATTTTCCGCCAGCATTACGCTAAGGCGAGAGCAAGGAGGACGAATGTCCGAAGAGTTGAGCACGACTGAAACGGTTGAGCAGTTCGAAGAGGTTCCAGCTGTCGAAGAAATCGAGGAAATCTCGTATCACGCGGTCGAGAAGGACGGTCACGTCACGGCCATCTGGGAAATGCAGGGCCGCAAGCACCTCCGCACCATCGATCCTCGAAGCCACGAAGGCAAGGCCATTCTCGGAACGCACGAGATTGACGAGCCGACGGCCATTGCGGAAGCGAGCGGCGCCTCCTAGCCTCGATCCGGCCAGAACGTGAGGGGGGAAGGTTCGGCAATCAGCCCCTCTTCGGCGGCCAAAGCGAAGAAGCGGTTCAATCCGGCAAGGCAATCGGCGTCGAGATCGTAGTGGATGTTCGTCGTCAGGTACTCGACGATGGTCTCACGGTCGATGCCGAGCGATCGCGAATAGCGTTCGGCGATTCGGGGTACTTCACACCGACCCTCATTGAGGGCGGCACGGAAGTCCGGACCGCCTTCGCCAAACCGGTTCGCGCGCAATCCCCAGACTGCGAAAACGAACGGCAGCCTCGTGGCGTCTCTCCAGAGTTGTGCCAGGTCGTAAACCTCGCAGCCTGAAGTGTCTGACGTCATCGCCGGGTCCCCGATGAGAAGAGCCGCGTCGTTCCGTTCGAGCATTCCTGCAAGGTCTGGAGCGGCGGAAGTGTATTCGGGCCGGACGCCCCGGAACCGGCCGAGCAGAATACGGACGAGCGCAACTGACGTCCGCGATTGAGTGTCGAGCGCGACCGACCGGATTCGGTCGATCGGGACCGACGAAACCAGCAGAACGCTGCGAACGCGATCTCGTGCAGCGACGCAGACATCGTGCGCGATGGCAAGACCCGGTATTCGCTGAAGCTCGATGGACGGAATTAGTGCACCTTCGACTCGACCGTCCCCCAGCATCAGCGCGCATGTAGAAGGGGCCGGATCGGGCTCGAGGACGCAACGGTCTCGTTGTGAGCCGTCCGAGAAAGCCCAGACGATCGGCGCCGAGTTCAGATAACTCGATGCCGCGATCCTCGGTTTCGGTGTCACAAACCCGCAACGGCGCGGTTCAGACCGGGCCCGGACTTCGGAACGACCGGTTTCGGCGAGGAAGTATGTTCAGAATCGACCATGGTTTCAGACCTGCCGTGCTGTCAAACAGGGTAATAATGACCTCTCCGCGAGCGGTGAAGGGCGCTATCAGGGTGGTGCGGAACGGGTCAATATGACCCGCCGTTCACCGGATCGTAGGGTTCGAATCGGGCGTTTGACAAGAGAATTTCCCCTAATGGAATGTGCGTTGACAGCCGATAAGGGAGTTGTTACGATGCGGCTAACCTTACTTGGATTGAGAAGTTAGCTAGTGAAGTCTGTAGTGGACGCGGGTCTTGTGACCGCAGTCGGTCGGCCCTCTTTGCGACGGACAAGGTTCTGAGGAGGTTCGCTACGCGCCTGTTCGACGTTCTTGGAAGGAGCGGGTATGGCTCTTGTTGGTGATCTGAAAGACCTCGCGCTCGTCGATATCATCCAGATCAATTGCGTCGGTCGTAACACGGCGCGCTTGACGGTCAATTATCCGACGGGTGAGGGGGTCTTCTTCTTTCAGGATGGAGAGGTCGTCGATGCCCGGCTGGGGAATCTAGTCGGAATCGACGCAGTGCATCGTGCACTCGGAATGGAAGAAGGGTCGTTCCGGATCGACGCGGGGGTGACTTCGCCGACCCGGACGATCTTCGAGCCCTGGGCTTCCATTCTGATGGAGGGCATGCGTCTGATTGACGAAGCCCGCCACACCGGATCCGCTGTTAGCCAGACCCAGTACCAGGCTCTCGTGAACGATCTAGTTAAGGTCAGGGGCATTGAAGGCGCGCTCGTCGCGACCTCGGACGGAGCCCTGCAGGCCAGCGTGAACATCAAGGCTCCGGATCGCATGTCCGCGCTTGCATCGTTTCTCATTGCCAACGGGATCATTGCGGGGACTCCGGCGAATGCCGGGCGACTGCAGCGGGTGGCCCTGTTCAACGGGGATCGCAAGACCGTCGTGATCGACCAGATGGAGTTCGTCGTTGCCCTCGTTTACTCCACGTCGCAGCGGGACGAGGCGCTCGAGCCTCAGATCCAGCGCGCCTTCAAGAAGCTTCGGGCGCGTCGTTCAACGGGATCCCTGAGCACGGGTGGGCTGACCGGTCCGCTCGGCTGACTATTCCGTCCGCGCCGCGCTTGCCGGCATCTCCCAGATTCAGTCTATGCGAGTACCCAAGGGCAAACCCGTCCACGAGAATCTCGGCACGTCGTACGTCAAGGTTGGCGCGCTTCTGGCGGACCTTCAGGTGAAGCAGTTCACCGGGTCTGTCCACATTGCCTTTCGTGGCTACGATGCGCACGTCTTCATCGACGCAGGTTCGATCATCGGCGCGGTTGAACACACCGAAACGACGGTAAGAACTGGATCGGACGCGATCGACGGCCTGCTCGTGCGATCGGAACACCGCGATGGCACGGTTTCGATCTACGAGCACTCGGCAGCTACGGTCGAAGCACTGGCCGGCATAGTAGACGGGCAGCCTGTTTATGAAGGGCTGTCGTCGGACTTCACCGATCTCGACAAGCTCATTCGCAAGCTCGCACAGGACCGCAATGCCATCTGGTACGTCGAGGTCGTTGCGACTGAAGACCTCGGCGTGGGAGTGCTCTACATACACGGCGGCCAGCCGGACGGGGTGTATTCGCCATTCGACGGGGCGACACTTACGGGACAGGCGGCTCTCAAGGCCATGCTCGAGGTTTCGGATGCCTTCGGGGCGGTCTTCAATGTGTACTCCATCCCCGTCGACGTTCCGGTGGCGCCGGTCGCCGAGCCGGTGCCGGATGCTCCGAAACTCTCGATAGTTCGCACCGCCGAGTTAGACCCGTTGCCTCCTCAAAAGGGCTCGCCCACGGCTGGAGCGGTCGAGAAAAGCGGTGCGGTTACGAGCGAAGAGGCCATCTCGCCTCTCGTGCTGCTCATGAGCGACGTGGTGTCGGTCATTGAGGAAGCCGTGGGGACGCGTGATGGCGCGAACGGGTTTGCCATCGAGCTGCGGGCGGGCCAGCTGGAAGTTGCCGAGCGCTTTCCGTTTCTCGACCCGTTTGCCGCGGAGTTCGAGTACCACGCGGGCGAAATAGCATTTGTCGGCAGCGTGGACCCCGAGGAATTTGCCGCGGGACTTGCCGAAGCGCTTCACGTAGCGGTTGCCGGTCTTTCCCGTCGCGACGGAGTCGAGGGAGATCGCCTGCGCCAGCGCGTCGCCGATGCACTATCTCAACTCTATGCGGATCGGCAGGCGGAATTCGACGCCTTTGGCCTCGAGGGGATGCTTGCATTCATCGCCGACGTCGACGAAGCTGATTCGGAAACCGTAGAAACCGTCGAGCACGGCTGAAAGGCCGGCAGGATCGATCGAGACTGCACATCTGAAGACCCCATCGCCCCGAGAGGAAAGTCATGTCGCGAGCCCACGAAGCCTTCCTGCAGTCGGTCAACAACGTTCCGGGCGTCAACGCCTCGTACCTGATCAACAATCGTGGTGAGGTACTTATGAGTCTGGCTCAGCGCGTCACGCCAGAGCAGTCCGGGCAGCTCGCGCTGAGGCTCATTCAGATGTTCGCCGCGCTCGAGATGACGGATGGATCGGCCGAGGAGATCACGCTTCATTTCGACCAGGGCTACGTGATGCTCTACGCCCACCTCGCACTCGTTCTCGAGACGAAATACGGGGTCGAGGAGGTCTTCCTCGCGGTGGTGGCTTCGCCGAAGATCAACCCCTCGATGCTGCGGATGACTGTGAAGGTCGCGGCGACCAAGCTGAAGTCCGAGCCGACCGTCCGCGGACTGACGGTCAGCGCAGCAGTGGATCGCCGTAACCTCTTACAGAAGAACTACCTTGACGAAGCGAGCCTGGAGATGATAAAAGCGCTCGTCCGCGCGTGAACCGGTACCACCGGGGCACTGTTCGGGGTGACTCCCGGTTCCTTTTTCGCGATCTCTCTTCGCTCCAATCAACTTTCGGCAGGCGGGACGTGTGGCGTCGGAGACGTCGGCGCCGTGTGTCGCAATCGACCACGGGAGGCGTGTCCAGCTTCCGGCACAACAAGGGCACGATACGGGAATGGCAGAAGCGTTATCGGGAAATCTGGCGCAGCTGAAGCTGATCGACATCCTTCGGCTGCTCCATCTGAGCGGCCGGACCGGCCAGCTAGAGCTGACGACGGAAGACGGAAAGTTCGGAGAGATTTACCTCGTTGGCGGGCTCGTTTCGCACGCCCTTTACGAAGAGTGGATCGGCGAAGAGGCGGTCTACGGGCTCTTCTCGTGGGGCGAAGGCACGTTCCGCTTTCATTCCGACGAAACGACGGATGAGCGGACGGTTTCACTTGGAACCGACCAGATCATCGAAGAGGCAGCGACCTACGCGACCGAATGGGAGCGAATTCGGGCCGTTGTTCCGTCGTCGAGCGCGATCTATCGGTTGGCTGCGCGGCCGAGTGCCGATGTGCAGCTTCGAGCCGAAGATTGGTCGGTTCTGACACAACTTGATGGAGAAAAGACCATTCTGGAGATCGCCGAGGCTTCGCAGCTCAACGAACTCTTCACCTCGAAGATCATCAGTCGGTTGCATGAGCTCGGGCTGATCGAGCTCGTTGCGGTCCAGATGGCCGAGCCACCTCCGGCGGCGGACAACGTCGACGACAGTTTCATCGCCGCTGTTGAGGCCGACCTCATCCAGGCCATCGGTCCGATGGCCTCGATCGTGGTCGAGGACTGCGCGGAACAGATGGGCCACGCCCGCGGCAGCATACCGAAGGAGTCGGTTCCGGAGCTCATCGAACGTCTCGCCAACGAGATTCCCGATCAGGCGCGCCGTACGAAGTTTCAGGAAGCGATGCTCGAACGCATGAGGAACTTGTACTAATGAAGCTGAACATCCGGAACAAGCTGATCATTTTCGCGGTCCTTGCCATCATCGTTCCGCTCGGCATTTCAGCTGCGATCATCCTGATTCAGCTCACGACCTACACCCAGCAGCGATCGACCGAGCGAATCGTCTCGGACGCCCGCGTCGCCAAGTCGATCTTTTCGAAGCGGCAGGAGAACCTCCGAGCTGCGGCGCAGTCACTCGCGGCCAGTATCGCCAGCGGACGCGGAGCAGCGAAGCCGGCTGCCCCCTCCGCCGGTGCTGCGGCACCGGCAGCACCGGCGGCTTCTCCCGCGCCCGCGACGGCGGCACCCAGCGGAACTTCCGAAGTACTGAAGCGTCAGCTCGAGGCGAGCAAGCTCAGTTTTGCCGTACTGCTCGATCCGAAGGGCAAGGTGGTGGCGCAGCACAACGGTGGCCCGGCCGGGGACGGCGGGTACTTCGTCACGAATCAGCTCTTCGTCGACGTTTCGAATCGGGCGCAACAGGGAAAGCCCGAGGCGGATTCCGGGGCGGCGCTCGAGGGGCAGGCAATGCTCGATGGCGTGGGGCTGACGAAGCGGGCGGAGGTGGCAGGCGTCGATTCCGGGTTGTTCCTTGAAGCGGCAGCTCCCGTGCTTTCGGGCGACACCGTGACTGGAGTCGTCGTCCTCGGCCAGCTCGTGAACAACGACGTCGTGGTTGAGAGCGACAAGCAGGTATCGATCGTCAACGAGATCAAGGAGACCGTCTATCGCGACATGCGCGACGAGGCTGCCGTCGTGATCGCAACGACCAAGGACGGGGTCAACACCATTGTTTCTACCAATCTTGCCGGAAGCGTCCAGGGCGGCGTTGCCACGGGCACGCAGGTCACGGATGCGGGCGGCACGTTCGAGAAACCGAGCTACAACACGCAGGAATTCGCCGGGGCGGGCCGTTACGTAACGAGTTTCGTGCCTATCGAAGGCGTCGCCTCGAAAGAGGGCGCCAAGACGATTGGCAAGATCGGCGTTGCGATCAAGGAAGACTGGTTCACGGCCATCGTCCGCCGCGTCCAGTTGACGATTCTCATCGTCACGCTCGTCGCCCTGATCATGGCCGTGGTGGGTGCGGTGTACGGCGCCCAGAAGCTCACTCGTCCGATCGTGGAGCTGACGGAGGCCGCAAACCGGATCAGCCTCGGTGAGCTCGATGCTCCTATTGCGGTTCAGGCGGAGGACGAGATCGGCACGCTCGCCGAATCGCTCGATCGAATGCGGATTTCGCTCAAGCAGGCAATCGAGAGACTGAGGAAGCGGTAAGGAGGGCGTCGTGAGCAGCGATTTCAAGGGCGTGCTCCGCGAACGAGTCGAAGGTCTTGTGCGCGCGCGCATGGCCGAGGTCGAAGGCGCTGTCGAGTCGGCCCGTCAGGAGATTGGCTCGGTCCTCGAACGGCTGCATGGAGCAACGGCGGGTACGTCGTTCAGCCTCCAGGAGAGTCCGGCTCTCGACCAGATCTCCGCCGAAATTGCTGCCCAGGTTGGCCAGGCGGCCGCGGAATCGAGTCGCCTGAGCGGCGATCTGGCGCTGCTTCGTGACTCCGTAGTCGATATAGACAGCCAGTCCACGCAAGCGGACGTGCTGAATGCGCTCGTCGAGCGCGCTTACAGTTTTGCGCCTCGGGTCGTGCTCTTCGTCGTCAAGGGTGACGATGCAATTGCCTGGGCCGCTCGCGGATTCGACGACGAACAGGGCGACGACGCGGTGCGCGGACTGAGCGTCGCGCTCGGTTCGGACACGATGCTTGGGGCCGTTCTGCACGGGCAGACGACGTTTCTCGGCGAGCCGCTCGATCAGAAGGACAATGGCGTTCTGCTCGACCGGCTTGGATCGATCAAGCCGGAACGGATTTCGGGAATCCCGCTCAGGGTGCGGTCGAAGACCGTCGGAATCCTCTACGCCGACTCGTACGACACCAGCGTCGGTTCCATCGGCATCGAGGCGCTCGAACTGCTTGTTCATTCGGCCGGGATCATCGTCGAGCTCGCGTCGCTTCGACAGCGGATCGGCGAACCCGGTGGACGGTCGCACACGTCCGGAGCCACGTCACCGCTTTCTGCCGTCCCGAGACAGGTCGTGGTTCCCGCGGCGGTCGAGTCTCAACCGCAGCCGGAACGTGAGGTTGCCACACCTGTCGAGACGGTTGAGCCAGTTCCTGCAGCTCCAGCAGTCGAGGCTCGAATCCCGGCGCCTGCACCCGTGCCAGCTGAAGTGGTTGAGCCGGAGCCGATTCCGGAACCCGTTCCTGAGCCGGAACCTGAGCCGGAACCTGTTCCTGAGGTTATTCCGGAAGTCGCTCCGGAGCCAGTCATCGACGAAGCTCCCGTCGAATCCGAGGCGGTCTCGTACGAGCCCGATGCGTGGGCAGAGCCTGAGGTGTTGTCGGCGACTCCGTTCGAGCTGACGCCTGAGCCGGCCCCGGCGTTCGAGATTCAGCCTGAACCGGCGGCGGAGCCCGAATACGAGATAACGATTCCGCCGGACGCCGAGCCTCCAGCGCCCCCGCCGAGTATCTTCGAGATTGCCGCCGAGCCCGTGCCTGAAGAGGTTGCGGACGACCGGACACTCCCGGTTTTCTCGGAGGCTCCAGCGCCATCGCCTTTCGGGTTCCCGGACGAGAGCCCGACGGTCCAGTGGACGCCGCCTCCCGTCGTGTCCGCATCTGCTCCACTGACGGCGACGAAGCCGCCGGCCGCGGGCGAGCTTTCGCCCGACGAGGAGAAGCTGCACAACGACGCGCGACGGTTCGCAAGGCTGCTCGTCAGTGAGATCAAGCTCTACAACGAGCAGGCGGTTGCCGAAGGCCGGACGAACAACGATCTGTACGAGCGCCTCAAGGACGATATCGACCGGAGCCGCCAGATGTACGACAAGCGCGTTGCTGCGGTCGTCGCGGATCGGTTCGACTACTTCTACGATGAGCTCATGAACACGCTCGCAGAAGGCGAGCCGATGAAGCTTGGCCCGGACTGTCCCGGCCCCACGGTGTAGCGGCGTCCTCGAGCCAGGCGAAACGCGATGAGGCGCAACCGGGCGTCCAGCGTCGGCGCGCATGAGTGAGCGTATGAACGTATTCGATGTCCTAAAAGAACGCGGGTTCGTCTACCAGTCGACCGACGAAAATGAGATCCGGCACATGCTCGACACGGAGCGAGTGACCGGATACATCGGATACGACCCGACCGCAGACAGCCTCCACGCCGGCAATCTCGTCACGATCATGATGCTGGCTCACCTGCAGCGCGGGGGACACCGCCCGATTGCGATTGTCGGCGGTGGAACGGCTATGGTCGGTGATCCATCGGGCCGATCCGAGCTGCGCCAGATGCTCACCAAAGAGCAGATCGCGTCGAATCTAGTTGGAATAAGGGCGCAGCTCGCGCAGTTCGTCCGGTTCGACGAGTCCGAGACGGGTGCGATGCTCATCGACAATGCGGAATGGCTCGAGAAGCTCCACTACATCGAGTTTCTCCGCGACATTGGCCGGCACTTCGCCGTGAACCAGATGATCAAGGCCAAGGGTTATGCCGACCGGCTCGAACGCGAGCAGGGACTGTCGTTCATCGAGTTCAACTACCAGATACTCCAGGCCTACGATTACCTCGTCCTGCACCAGAAGTACGGCTGTCGCCTGCAGATGGGCGGCGCGGACCAGTGGGGCAACATCGTCGCGGGCTGCGACCTCGTTCGGCGTGTTGCCGGCGCGAGCTCGCACGCAATCACTGTCGAGCTCATCACGACGTCCGCCGGCGAGAAGATGGGAAAGACGGCCGCTGGCGCCGTCTGGCTGTCGGCCGAGCGAACGCCGGTTTACGACTTCTACCAGTACTGGCGAAACGTCGACGATCGCGACATCGGACGGTTCATGGCGATCTTCACGTTCAGGGAGATGGACGAGGTTCGCGAGCTCGGCAGGATCGAGGGGAAGAGCGTCGACGAGATCAACGCGGCCAAGGAAGAATTGGCCTTTTCGGTCACGACTCTCGTGCACGGCGAGGAGGCGGCCCAGCATGCGCGCGAGAGCGCGAGGGCGATGTTCGGCGCCGGCGGCGACCTGTCGAACGCACCAACGACCTCAATCGCACGCGATCGAGTCGAGGCCGGTGCATCGATCGTGGATCTGCTCGTCGAAACCGGAATGCTGCCATCCAAGAAGGAAGCGCGACGCAAGATCGACGAGAAAGGCGTCCACCTCAACGACGAACTCGTTGCCGATCATCGCCGCACCCTGGCGCTCGCCGACTTCGACGCGGGCCATGCGATCCTCCGCGTCGGAAAGAAGTCGCGCCATCGCCTGCTCGTGGAGTGATCTGTCGCACTACTCGAACAGGTACGCCTTTCCCGGATGCCGATAGTAGGTCCGCCGGGCGTGCACTGCTGTAAAGACGCCAGTCTCGAGTGTGAGGGCGGTCAGTCTTCCGCCGTACACGCATCCAGTGTCGATTCCGATTGCCTTCGGAAGCTGGAGTGGATCGCGGAGTACGTGATGGCCGAAAACGACCGTTGCCGGACCGTCGTACGATTCCCACCACATCGTTCCGTTCGGTAAGCCATCGACGGTCTTGATCTTCAGAAGGTCTGCGCGCGCCTGTGCGTGCATCGGAATACCGGGACGGACCCCCGCGTGTGCGACCACGACGTCATCCAGTTCCACGAGAAGCGGAAACCGGTCGAACAGCTCGAGCGACGCCTCGAGGATGCCCGCATCGCTGAGCTGGCGGATCGTCTCGAAGACGGCCGGAGTGGCATAGGTTGGATCGCCGGCAAGCGTCGGGCGCAGCTTGTCCTCGTTGTTGCCGAGAATCACCGTTGCGCTCTCGAGGTCTCCGTCGAGAAAGCGACGCACGACTCCAGCGTTGTCCGGCCCGCGAACGACGAGGTCGCCGACGAAGATCAGCCGATCCTCGGACGTAGGGCCGAGGCCGTCGAGGAGCTCGGAAAGCTCATCGTGGCACCCGTGGACATCACCGATCACGTGGGTCGCCATGGCCGGGATCATACCGCGAAAGGCACGGAGCGCGGACGTCAGCCCGTCTGGTATCATCGCCGCCATGCCGCGATTCGGACGAGTGATTCTCCTGGTGCTCGATAGTGTCGGTATCGGAGAAATGCCGGATGCCGCGGATTTTGGCGACGCGGGCAGCGACACGCTCGGGAACCTGCTTCGGAAGCGTCCGGCCAGCCTTCCGAATCTCGCCGTGCTCGGGCTGGGCAACATTCGTCCCCTCGACGGCGTTGATCCCGCGGTTCACCCGCGTGGCGCGTTCGGCAAAGCCGCGCTCGGCTCGGCGGGAAAGGACACGACGACCGGTCACTGGGAGATGGCGGGATTGTTGACGGAGACGCCATTCCCGACGTTTCCGGACGGCTTTCCACCACGGATAATCGAACCGTTCGAAAGGGCGATTGGCCGGTCCGTGCTCGGCAACAAGGCCGCGTCCGGTACTGAGATCATCGCGGAGCTCGGCGACGAGCACGTCCGCACCGGATCGCCGATCGTCTACACCTCCGCTGATTCCGTATTTCAGGTCGCCGCTCACGAAGGCGTCATTCCGGTCGATGAGCTCTACAGGATCTGCGAGATCGCCCGCGACCAGCTTCGCGGCGTGGATGAAGTTGGCCGGGTCATCGCCAGGCCGTTTGTCGGGACGTCGGGAGCGTACGTCCGGACGTCGCGTCGACACGACTACGCCATCGACCCGCCGTCGGAGACGCTGCTGGATCGACTGAAAGGGCTTGGCCTCGATGTGGTTGGCGTCGGAAAGGTGCCATCCATCTTCTGCCATCGCGGACTCACCGAGGAGATTCCCGGATCGGGGAACATGGAGCTCGTCGACAGGACAATTGACGCGATGCGCGGTGCAAGTCGCGGACTCGTATTCAGCAACCTTGTCGACTTCGACATGCTCTACGGACATCGAAACGACGTTGAAGGATATGCCGCGGCGCTCGAGGCGTTCGATGCCCGATTGCCGGAACTCGCGGCGGCCATGAGACACGACGATCTGTTCGTGATAACCGCCGATCACGGCTGCGATCCGACGACCCCGTCCACCGATCACTCGCGCGAGTACGTACCCGTTCTCGCGTTCGGCGATTGCGTGCGCGCTTCGACTCCGCTCGGCACGCGAAGCTCACTCGCGGACGTAGGGCAGACGATAGCCGAGAACTTCGGTACGTCGACCGACGCCGGTTCGAGTTTTCTCGAGGCGATTTCCGCTTAGATTGACCGGATTCTTCGGAGGATTGACCGACGAATCCTGTCTATCCTCTCGAGAATACCGACAATCCTGTCAACTCTTCCTTTCGCCGCGGGCTACTCGTCGAACTCACGACGCAGCGCATCGACCAGCTGCCGGAGCGCATCGACGTCATCGCGTCGAACGAGGCCGGCGCGCTTGCGAATGGCGTCGCAAGCGAGCTCTCCCTGCAATCCGATCTCGCTGACTCGAGGGAAGCCGTACGTTGCGCCGGACCCGGACAGCTTGTGGAACGATTGCCGGATCTCGTCGAGCGCTTCACCATCAGCTTCAGTTGACTCGAGGCGCTCGAGGACCGCCAGGAAACCGTCGCAGCGTGCCCTGGCCTTTTCCATATACCGAAGGCGCAGTCTCGAGAAGGTCTCTTCGAAGCTCTCGTCTGTCACGTCACACCGAGGATCGCGCGGACCTGATCCGCAAGTGTAAGCGGGTCGAACGGCTTGGTCAGAACGCCGACGGCGCCGGTCTCCATCAGGCCCTTTACCTCAGGCGTCATGGCCTTGGCCGTCAGGAAGATCACCGGAATCGCGGCCGTTGCGCTCGAGGCCCGCAGCCTTGCAAGCGTCGTCGGACCGTCCATCTGAGGCATCATCACATCGAGAAGTATGCAGTCAGGCAATTCTCGTAGAGCCATCTCGAGCCCTTCGAATCCACTGTCGGCCTCCACGACGTCCATTCGTCCCACGCGAGACAGGCTCAGGCGTGCGATCTGGCGAATGTCCGCCTCGTCATCGATGATGAGTATCTTCACGAAGGGCCTCGGAAGGATCAAGATTGCGCAAGAGACCGACGACGAGCTCGCGGAAGTCCTCGTTCGTGGCCTTTGATTTGGTGAGGAATCGGGTCGGTCCGAGCTGGAGACGGTGTCGCTCGTATCCCGACAGATCGCGACCAGTGTAGACGAGCAACGGAATCCGGCTCAACCGTGGCTCGCGACGCAGTGCCTCGACCACGTCATACCCGTCGCCATCCGGCAGGCCGACGTCGAGCACGAGCACACCGGGAGTTTCGCTGCGAGCGAGCTCGACGGCTTCCCGTCCCGAGACTGCGGTACGCGAAGAAAGCCCCTCTCGCGACAGCTGACGCTGCATCACATCGAGCATCGCCTCGTCGTCATCGACGAGAAGGATGTCGCCTCGGGACTGCGTCGCCGCCGCCCGCTGAATTGCATCCAGGAGTCCGTCGGCGTCGACCGGCGCCGCCGCGAACACAGTCCGCTCGTCGGCAAGGCGCGGGCCGGCTCCGTCGTCGATGCACACGACCGGGATCTCGTTGAGGCGCTCGTCTGACCGGATCTGGTTGAGCAGCGTAAAGGCGCTCAGATGCGGCGCGCTCGCATCGAGGACCAGAATGGCGATCGAGTATCGTTCCAGTGCCTCGCAAGCCTCGCCTACGGACTCGGCACTCACCGAGTGAAGCGTCGACGCTGCAAGCATTTCTGAAATCGCCGCGCGGGCTGCAGGGTCCGGCGCCAGTACGAGCACGCTCGACGACTCGATTATCTCGAAGCCAGTCCTGTCCTCGATGGCGCTGGGCACGCGGAACCAGAACGTGCTTCCGACTCCTTCCTCGCTCGTAACACCGAGGGTGCCGCGATGCTGCTCGACAATGGCCCGGCAGATCGCGAGGCCGAGACCGGTTCCACCCTTCTCGCGTGCATCGGTGCCCTCGACCTGATGAAAGGGTTCAAAAATCGTCTCTCGATACGCAGCGGGGATTCCGCGGCCTCGATCCGTTACCTGGATCTCGACCATTCCACCCTGGTCGGTGGCGGAGAGCCTCACCGGACTATCCGCCGGTGAGAACTTCACGGCGTTCGAGAGCAGGTTGACGACGACCTGGACGAGACGGTCGCCATCTCCCGAGACTCGAAGCACAGTTTCGTCGTGCTGGATGGAGACGCCCGTCTGTTCCGCGAAGGCGCGCACGGCGTCTATCGATCGTCTGAATATCGTGCTGACCGCGACGGGACCGACGTGCAACTCCATCTTTCCCTGAGCAAGGCGATCCAGATCGAGAATGTCGTTGATGAGTGTGACGAGCCGCTCGGTGTTACGCGCGGCGACGTTGACGACATCCGACGCGTCGGGCGGCAGCTCGCCGAGTACGCCTGCGGCGAGAAGACTCATCGAGCCTCTAATGGACGTCAGTGGCGTGCGAAGCTCGTGGCTGACCGTCGAAACGAACTCGCTCTTCATGCGATCGACTTCGCGGCGCTCCGATACGTCGCGAGCGCTCATGGCGATGTAGGTGCCGTCCGGAATCTCGAACTCGTACAGCGAGATCTCGAGAGGGAAGATGGAGCCGTCGTTTCGGCGTCCCTCCCATTCGGTCACGCGGCCGATGGCCCGTTCGCGGAGCTCGCTGACGGCGGAAGCTCCGGCGTCGGACGCGAGATCCGGTACGATCACGCCCAGCGGACGTCCGATGATCTCTCTCGGGTCGTACCCGAAGATCGAGCGGGCCGCCGCGTTGTACGACTCGATCCGGGCTTGATCGTCGAGGGTGATTATCCCATCGAGCGCGTTCGTTACGATCGAGCGAAACCGCACTTCGCTTGCGCGCAGCGCGTCCGAGGCATGTGCGTGATCGATACCCAGCGCAATCTCGTCTGCAACCGAGGCCATTGCGATCAGCGTCGTGTTGCTCAGCGGCGTTGGTGCGAAGATGGCCATCACGCCGACGAGCCGGTCTTCGACGATGAGCGGATAACCCGCGAACGCGACGAGTCCCGCACGGGCCGCCCAATCCCGATCCTCGTTGCTGGTACTGGTGGCCGAGAAATCGACGAGGCGCGGGCGCCGTTCGTGCGCGATCGCGCCGATGGCCGACTTGCCGATCGCCGTGCGAGCCTGAGAAGGGAAGATACCGCGATGGGTGCCCGCCGCAGCCTGCAACTCGAGCATTCCGTCCGGAGCCGAACCGAGCGTCCAGATACCCGCGAACGCCCCGCCGAGGTGCTCGGCCATGGCGTCGGCCGATCGCTGAAGCGTCATGGAAAGCGAGTCGCTGCGCGTCAGTGCAAAGCTGATGTCGAGACCGAAATTGGCAAGTCGCACGCGCTCGGCGAGCTCGTGCTCCATTGCGATACGGTCCGTGATGTCGCGCGAGTTGATCACGATTCCGCCGACAGCCGGATCGTCGAGCAAATTGTTGACGGTCGCATCGAGCATTCGCCAGTCACCCGAGTTCGTGCGGTGCCGGAACTCGAAACCGGACGACGGGCCGGGACTCGACGGGGCCCTGTCGATGAGCTGGCGAAATGGCCCCGAGTCGTCGGGGTGCACGAACTCAAAGACACCACGGCCGACCAGGTCCTCGGGCCTGAGGCCGAGCAACCGCTCGACGCTTGGGCTGGCATACCGAATGTCGCCGCGCCCGTCGAGAATCGTGATGATGTCCGAGGCGCTCTCAATCAGCGACCGGAAGTACTTTTCGCTCAACCGCAGGGCCTTCTCGGCCTGGATGCGCTCCCATTGTTCGAGCGTGAGGGACACGAGATCGGCGATCGACGATGCGAAGGCCTGCTCCTCCGGCTTCCATCGGCGCGGAACCCCGACGTGCTCGATGAACACGGCTCCGAGGACGCGGCCCCCGGACCGTACGGCGGCAGCAAGCATGGACGTGACGCCGTTCGGCTGCAGGTAGCTCCCGGCGAGATCGCGGGTTCGCGGATCGACGCTCGCATCGTGAGCGTCGATGACGCGCGACGATGTCAACGAGTGAAAGAAGCCGGGAAAATTCTGCGAGTCGAACTCGAGCCCGCTCGTGTGTCGCAACGACGTGAGGTCGAACTCGTCCGCGCACCGCAGCTTCGTCTCGTCTCCCGCGAACAGCCAGATGCCGATACGGGCGGACCTGAGCGCATCGGCCACGACTTCGGTCGTCTCGGTCAGAGCCGCCTGGATACCGTCCATACTGAGCGTTTCGAGCTTGCCGAGCCTGAGCAGCGCTTCCTGGTGCTTGCGCGCCATTTCTTCGGCTTCGCGGCGCGACTCGTCGGCAGCGTGCCGAGCCGTGACGTCGCGAAGCACGATCTGAAGCGAACCGTCCGGAAGATTCTTCAGGCTTGCCTCGGCGATGATCTCCGAACCGTCTCGACGGCGGAACCTTCCCTCGGTGACCGCCGTCTCACCGACCTTCAGGTCACCAAGCCGCCGCAGGAACAGGACGGATGCATCAGCAACGATCAGCTCGCGCAGCGAGCGTCCTACGAGCTCGCCAGGAGGCGCCCCGAACATCGTGAATCCGCTCGCATTTGCGTCGACGATCGACAGACTGCTGTCGACGATGAAGATACCGTCCGAAGCGTGCTCCACGAGCATGCGATACCGCTCGTCCTTCTGACGTGTAGCAGCGTGCTGGCGCCATCGGTCCGAGAACTCTCCCTGAAACCGGATTGCTACCGTTGCAGCGACGATTGCCAGAAGACATGAAAGCGAAAGCAGCCCGAAGAGCCAGCGCTGCTGTGATTCGAGGTTCGATAGCAGCTCGAAGCGATGATCCCTCAGTCGCTGCAGTTCGGAGTCGATGGCATTCACGAGCGCATCGAAAGCCGCACGAAGATTGTCGGTCTCGCGGCTTGCGGTCGATCGAGCACGCGAGGTGGCTGCGTCGCGAGTCAAGCGAACCGTCGCGAGCTTTGAGGCCAGTCCGGCGACACCATCGTGGAATTCCTCGCGAGCGCCCGCGACCGAGACTACGTCGTTGAGTCGCGCTTCGGCCGTGTGGGCCATCAAGCTCCAGTCCCTGTCACTGGAGATCTCGCTGTCTTCGAGATTTCGGACGGACCGATCGAAGAGCATGAGTGCACTGGCGACGTCACTCTCGCTCTGCAGCGCTGTCCGGGTCTCACCGATGCGAAGGAGCACGATCCCGGCCTGCACCGCAACGGCGATGGCGACGGCGAGGCAGCCCCACGTCCAGATGCGATTTGTCAGGTCCAGGTGCACCATCATCGACCGGAGTAGGGGGCGAACCGGACGCCGATTCCGGATCCGTTCGCCCCCGCCGAACTCACTTGGGCACCGAGATGCCGAGCTCGCGGACGAGGAAGGCAAACCGGTCAGCCGCCTCGTCGATGCGTTTGGACGTCGGCTTCCCGGCTCCATGACCGGCCTTGACGTCTATTCGGATCAGAATCGGCGCCGGCCCGGCCTGAGCAGCCTGGAGGGTCGCGGCGAACTTGAACGAGTGCGAAGGCACGACGCGATCGTCGTGATCAGCGGTCGTGACAAGCGTCGCAGGGTAGCGCGTTCCCGGCTTGATGTTGTGCAAAGGAGAATAAGCGAACAACGATCGGAACTCTGACGCGTTGTCCGACGATCCGTAATCCGACACCCACGCCCATCCGATCGTGAACTTGTGGAATCGGAGCATGTCCATCACGCCGACGGCCGGAAGAGCGGCGCCGAAGAGCTCGGGCCGCTGAAGAAGGCAGGCTCCCACGAGCAGGCCGCCGTTGCTCCCGCCGTGGATGGCCAACTTTGCAGGAGTCGTGTAGCGATTCCCGATCAGGAATTCGGCCCCGGCGATGAAGTCGTTGAAGACGTTCTGCTTCTTCGCCTTCGTACCTGACTCGTGCCAGGCCTCGCCGTACTCACCGCCGCCGCGGAGATTCGCCACCGCGTAGATGCCCCCCATCTCCATCCAGACGAGGTTTGCGACCGAGAACTCAGGCGTGATCGAGACGTTGAAACCACCGTAGCCGTAGAGAATGGTCGGATTCTGGCCGTCCCGCTTCAGTCCCTTGAGATGGCTGATGAACATCGGCACGCGCGTTCCGTCCGAGCTCGTGTAGAAGACCTGCGACGTCTCGTATCGGCTGGGATCGAAATCGACCTTCGGGCGCCGGAATACCGTGCTCGCACCCGTCTTGAGATCGATTCGATAAATGGTCGTGGGGGTCGTGAAGCTCGTGTAGCTGAAGAAGCTCTCGGTGTCACCGGGCTTTCCTGCAAAACCCGCCACGGTGCCGAGTCCGGGAAACTCGACTTCGCGGACGAACGATCCATCGAGGCCGTATACCTTCACCTGCGAGTGAGCGTCTTTCAGGTATTCGGTAATCAGCGAGTTGTTCACGAGCGTGACGTCTGTGAGGGTCTCGGCAGCCTGTGGGACGACTTGCTTCCAGTTCGTCCGCTCGGGCGCGCGGGTATCGACCGCGATCACACGGCCGCGCGGCGCATCTACAGTCGTGTTGAAAAGGAACACTGGTCCCTGATTGCCGACGAAGCTGTATGCGGCATCGAAGTCGTCGAGCAGCGGCGTGATCCGCGCATTCGGATCGGAGAGCGATTTGTAGTAGATCCGCGACTTGTTCTCGGTACCCTGGCCGATCGTGATGATGAGATAGGCGCCGTCCTCGGAAACGGTGCCGCCAAAACTCCACTCCTTCTGATCCTTGCGCTCGTAGACGAGCACGTCGTCGCTCTGCGGCGTCCCGATTCGGTGGAAGTAGAGTTTCTCGTAATAGTTGAGATCCTCCATCTTCGTCGCCGCGTTTGGTTCGTCGTATCGGCTGTAGAAGAAGCCACTCGAATCCTTCAGCCACGACACGCTCGAAAACTTGATCCACTTGAGTAAGTCGGACGTGTCCGCGCCAGAATCGATGTCGCGCAGACGCCACTCCTGCCAGTCGGACCCCGACGCCGAAACACCGTACGCCAGCAGCCGGCCGTCGGGACTTACCACGGTGTCGGTCAGGGCGACCGTTCCGTCGGTGGAGAGCGTGTTCGGGTCGATCAGGACACGCGCCGACGAAGCAAGCGTCGCCATCGTGTAGAGGACACTCTGGTTCTGCAGGCCATCGTTCCGGTAATAGAAGTACCGGCCGCCCTCGCGGAACGGGACGCCGAAGCGCTCGTAGTTCCAGAGCTTCTTCAGACGGGCGTGGAGGCGCTCCCGCTCGGGAATCTGGGCGAGATAGCCGAACGTGACCTTGTTCTGTGCCTCGACCCACGCGCTCGTCTCGGCGCTGTCCAGATCCTCCAGCCAGCGATAAGGATCGGCGACCTTGGTGCCGTGATAGTCGTCGACCTGGTCGGATTTTCTGGTCTCGGGATATATGGGTTTTGATGTAGTCGGCTTCACGTCCGTCCTCCGATCCTGCGGACGCGCGTGAGCCATGGTTTGAACCGTCGTGACCAGCAGGCAGAGGACGAGAACCCTCGTCGGCATCCAGTTTGACATGCGTCCTGTTTCCTCGTTGGGGAATGGTCCCGGGCTGGCCGGGGCTGAACTTCCGAGTGTACACCAGGGGGTCGAGCCATATCTGATGACGTATCGGCATCAGGATGCCGAAAGATCAGGAGCCCTTGCCCGTGATCGGCATATGGGGTCTGCCGGACCGAACTCTTGACACCCCAGAGCACGCTCTGTATATTGCCCGCCTTGCGTCCCGGTTTGGGGGCGGTTAGCTCAGCGGTAGAGCTTCGGTCTTACACACCGGGGGCCACTGGTTCGAATCCAGTACCGCCCATTGCAATTGCCGCGACGCCCCTGGCGCAGACGGTCTTTCAAGAGTGGAGTCGTAGTTCAGTTGGTTAGAACGCCGGCCTGTCACGTCGGAGGTCGCGGGTTCGAGTCCCGTCGGCTCCGCCACTTCTTGAAGCAAAGGGTCGCCCACGCACGCGGGCGACCCTTTTCCATTTCCCCCGATCCCTGAACGACACGGAATCCCATGGACTTTTCGCAGCGCGAGATTCTCGAAACGATTCGAATGACCGAGATGGAGCATCTCGACATTCGGACCGTAACGCTTGGTCTCAATCTGGCCGATTGCGCGAGTCGCGTGTCGCGGGAAACGGCGGATTCGGTCTACGAGAAGATCACGAACCGGGCATCTCGACTGGTCGGCACGGTCAACGAAATCAGCGCCGAATACGGCATGCCCGTGGCAAACAAGCGGATCTCGATCACTCCGATCGCCTCGGTGGGTGAAGCATGCCGTGACATCGACTACATCGGGATCGCGAAGTCAGTGGACGCGGCGGCGCGCGAGGTGGGGGTCGACTTCATCGGCGGCTATTCAGCGCTGGTACACAAGGGCGCAACGACCGCCGAGGCGCTCTTCCTCGAGACGATTCCCGAGGCTCTGGCAGTCACGGAACGGCTCTGCTCGTCCGTCAACGTCGCGACGACGCGGGCCGGCATCAACATGGACGCCGTCGCAACGATGGGGCGAATCATCTGCGAGGCGGCGCAGCGCACGTCGGACCGAGGGGGCATTGGATGTGCCAAGCTCGTGGTTTTTGCGAACGCCGTGGAAGACAACCCGTTCATGGCGGGGGCGTTCTACGGCGCGGGCGAGCCGGAGATGGTCATAAACGTGGGCGTCTCTGGGCCTGGCGTAGTGGCACACGCTGTGCGACAGGCGGGACCTGACTGCGACCTGGGCGAGATTGCAGAGATCATCAAGCGCACTGCGTTCAAGGTCACGCGCGCAGGCGAGCTGGTCGGCCGCGAAGCCGCCCGCCGTCTGGGAATTCCGTTCGGCATCTGCGATCTGAGCCTGGCGCCTACGCCCGCAATCGGTGACAGCGTCGGCGAGATTCTCGAGTTGATGGGTCTGGCCCGTGTCGGTGCTCCAGGAACAACCGCGGCACTCGCGCTGCTGACCGACGCCGTGAAGAAGGGCGGTGCGATGGCAACGAGCTACGTCGGCGGAATGAGCGGCGCCTTCATACCGGTCTCCGAAGACAGCGCCATGATTGCAGCGGCGGAGGCTGGCGCGCTGACTCTCGAGAAGCTCGAAGCGATGACGAGCGTCTGCTCAGTCGGGCTCGACATGGTTGCCGTCCCGGGCGACACGTCTCCCGAGACAATCGCAGCCATCCTTGCGGACGAAATGGCGATCGGAGTCGTGAACACGAAGACGACAGCGGTTCGGATCATTCCCGTGCCAGGTGGTAAGGTAGGGGACCGGGTCGAGTTCGGCGGCCTGCTCGGCAGTGCTCCGATAATGCCGGTCAATGCGTTCTCATCGGTCGGGTTCATTCGTCGGGGCGGACGCATCCCGGCTCCGGTACAGAGTCTTCGCAATTAGGGCGGTTCGATTCCCCGAACTGCTCGATCCTCGCGAGAATGTCCAAGTCCCACATCGGAACGACTGCGACGCTTCCCCCGGCAACGGACGCCGCGGATGGCGTCATCGAGCGATACTGGAAGCTCTACACGCACCCGTTCCGTCAGGCGCCGAATCCCGCATTCGTCTATGAATCGGGACCGTTCCGGGAAGCGATGGCACGGGTCCTCTACGACATCGTCGAGGCCGGCGGCGGGCTGTCTGTCGTCACCGGCGCACCGGGAACCGGAGTGACCGTGCTCCTCAGAACCATCGCTTCGACCCTTCCGGAGAGCTCCTACAGCGTTGGTCTGGTCATAGAGCCAGCTCGTCCGGTGACGTCTCTCCTCTCTACGATTCTCGGTGAGCTTGGAGTGAAGAAGCTCCCGCGCGGAAGGTCCGCGCTGTTCGACGCGGCCGCGTCTCATCTCGCCGAGCTTGCTCGCGAGGGCCGGGAGGCGGTCGTGATGATCGACGAAGCACACGTACTTGGTGGATCGCAGCTGGAAGCGATACGGCGACTGATGAACGTCGAGACCAACGAACGAAAGCTGCTTCACATCGTTCTCGGCGGCCAGCCGCGCTTGACGTCCACGATTCTGCGTAACGAATCGCTGGCGAAGAGGGTGACGATGCGGGCGGTTATCGAGCCGCTGGATTCGTCCGATGCCGATAGATACCTTGCGCACAGGTTGCGAGTCGCCGGGGCAGAACGCGATCCATTCTCGCCGCGGGCCGCTGCGAGGGTAGTTTCGCGATCGGGCGGAAACCCGCGGCGAATCAACGTGATTGCGACGGCAGCGCTGCTCGCCGGAGCAGTTTCGAGGGCCACGACGATTACGCCGGCAATGGTAGATGCCGCAGCGCGTGGTCTGGTGGAACCGGGCTCATGAATCGAATTCGATACACGACGCTGCTGGATGAGATTCGCCAGAAGGATCTTGGAGTGTCGCAGCCGCCTACGCTCCTGGACGATGCCGTCGTTGCGTCGAAGCGCGAGGCTAGGGCAAAGCTCCAGGTACGGTTGACACCTGCCCAGCGTGCATTTATCGAGGACGCCGTGCATTCGACGCGTGGAACTGCGGTCGACGAATCGGCCGTCGTCGGGCTCGCAATTCGAATTCTCGAGGAGCTCGATATTCCGTGGGGAACGATCGCGACGCGCGACGATCTCGTGTCCGTTGTCCGCCGCGCACTTCAGTCGCGCGTTTCGTAGGAAGCCATGGCAAAGGCCTGGGAGGTCATCGGAGTTGGACCGGACGTGCCGCTCGGGCACTGCGCGCGGCTCATTCTCGAGACCAGGTTTCACGAGATGATGTCGTACCGGGAAGGCACGCTTCTCGGGGCCGACATCGAGCAGCTTCATTCGATGCGCGTGAGCTCGCGACGCCTCCGTTCCGCAATGCGCAACTTTCGCGACTGCTTCGAACAGGAGGGGATGCGGTACCACTCGGAACGGATGCGCGAGATCGCGGGCACTCTTGGTGCCGTGCGAGATCTCGACGTGCGCATCGACTGGTACGAGGCGCTCCTTTCTGACTCGCCCGCGGCAGAACGTCCCGGCATCCGGCATCTGATCCGAACGGCCCGGCGTGATCGCAAGATCGCTCGAATACCCCTCGTCGCGCTGTTGGCCAGGATTGAAGCCGAGGACTACGCAGGTCGCTTCCTGGCCTTCGTGTGGCAGGAGAACTGACAGCATGGCCAAGATGTGGAAAGTCGAGAACGTCGAGTGCCATCGATCGTTCGCATGGAACGCGCGAAATGCGATCGCGGTCCGAATCGCCGAGATGTACGCGCACTCTCCCGCTCTCGACTTTCCCCACGACTCGCACGGAATGCACGATCTTCGAATCTCGGTGAAGCGGCTTCGGTACAGCCTGGAGTTCTTCACGCCGTGCTATCCATCCGACCTTGTCGCTCCAATCCTCGACGCGCTGTCGGAGTTGCAGGACCACCTGGGAGAACTTCACGACGCGGACGTCCTCATACCTGAGTTCCAGCGATCCCTCGACGTGATGTCGTCGAGCGCTGCGCGTCTCGTCGCGCGTCGCTCCTCCCGGCCACGGGCTTCGCGACGGCCGATGTCCCTGGAGCAGTTCCGTCGGGAGCTCGCTCGCGGATCCGCGACGTCGGATCGCGCAGGGGTTCTGGGTGCCATCAATAGAATGAGGCGACAGCGGCACGAGAACTACCGGGCGGCGGTTGCGATGTGGCGTCGACTCGAGAACGACGGGTTCCGACAGCGACTCGAGTTGCTGACCATCGAAGCCGACACCGATGTCACAACGGATGGCACCGAAGGCTGATGCGTGAGGCGTCTGCAAAAAGGTTCGGTCGGCGTCAACCGTCGTCGTCGTCCTCATCCGACTTGGCGCGACGCGGGCGATCGGACGAGTTCTTATCTTTCTTGTCCTTGTCCTTCTTGTCGCCGTCCTTGCCATTCTTGGGTCGTTCACCCTGCGGCGGAAGCTTGTAGGGCGGCGTCGCGAGGTCCGCGCCTTCCTCCGGATTCGGAGTGTCGAAGCTGCTGTCGTGAATCGAACACGGATCCTTGGGTTCCGAGCCCGAGATGAAATACTCGAGTCGATGCGACACACAGTGCGGCGTCGCGATGCCCCCGGATTCGGTGTCGACATCTACCTCTACGATTCCGTCGGCCGGCTTCTCGAATTCACCTCCGCCAAGATCCGGTCGGATTCTGAGAGCCGACTTCATGAAATCGGTCCAGATCGGCAACGCGGACTTCGCGCCCTCGAGACCCAGCTGATCGCCGTTGTCGAATCCCACGTAAACGACGCAAACTAGGTTTGGCGTGAAGCCCGCAAACCAGCCGTCGCGCGAGGTGCCTGTCTTTCCGGCAGCCACGGCAGTGAATCCTCGCGCCCGCGCGCCCGCAGCCGTTCCGCGGTTCATTACATCCCTGAGAAAGTCCGTGATGATGAACGCAGTCTGCGGGTGGATGGCCGGTGACAGGTCCGGCTTCAGCGCTCGAACCGTGGCGCCCTCGCCATTCGTGACGCGCGCGAGTCCCGTCGGACTGGCACGCCGGCCGAGGTCCGCAAACGCGGTGTACGCCTCGGCGACCTCGAGAGGCGTGGCTTCGGTAGTGCCGAGCGCGGTCGCAAGTCCCGCCGGAGGCTTCGGAAGTCCGAGCTTCGTCGCCACCTGCTGAACGTGGTACAGGCCTATTCGCTCCGCGACACGGACCGTCACCACGTTGAGCGACTTGACCAGCCCTTCTCGGAGGGGAAGGAGCTTCTTCGTGTACGACTTTCCGAAGTTGTCGGGCTCATAGACGTCGCCCTGCGGCGTGACGAATTTCTCGGGAGCATCCAGGAACATCGTCACGGGCGTTATCGGTTCGGGCAGGCCGGTCGCGCCATATGCCGACTCGATTGCGGCCGCATACACGACAGGTTTGAAGACGGAGCCGGGCTGACGTTTCGCGTCGGTTGCGCGATTGAGCTGACTGGCCTCGTAGTCGCGGCCTCCGACCATGGCGTAAATCTCGCCGGTTTTCGGATTGAGCGCGATCAGTGCCGCCTGGACCACCATATCTGGATGCGCCAGTTTCGTTTTCTTGTCCGGGACGATCTTGTCGAGCGCTGCGAGATTCTCACGGACGGCACGCTCGGCGGCGTGCTGCAGGTCCATGTCGATGGTCGAGTAAATGCGAAGCGACTGGCTCGAGAGCTCGGTCCCGGGGAACGCGGTCTGGAGCTCCTTCTGCAGGTAGTCGACAAAGTAGGGGGCGTCCGCGTTGGCGACCACTCGGCGCGCGACGACGTCCAGATTCCGTGCCTTCGCCGCCGCAGCATCCTCGCTCGAGATGAACGCCATCTCTGCCATTGCGTCGAGCACCTGGTTGCGACGCTCGAGCGCCTTGTCTGGATTCGAGTATGGAGAGTAGAGGGAGGGTCCCCGGACGATTCCTGCGAGCATCGCGCACTCGTGCAGCTCGAGTTTCGACACGTCCTTGTCGAAATAGACGCTCGACGCCTCGCCGACTCCGTTGATGGAATACGTACCCTGCTGACCGAGAAAGATCTCGTTGCAGTAGAGCTGCATGATCTGGTCCTTAGTCAGTCGCGTCTCGAGCACGATTGCGAGGAAGGCCTCCTGCAGCTTTCGTTTGTAAGTTCGCTCTGACGTCAGGAAGAGGTTCTTGACGAGTTGCTGCGTCAGGGTCGAGCCGCCCTGCGTGATCTCGCCGTTCGTCACGTTGACCCAGACGGCGCGCGCGAGACCTCGATAGTCGATGCCGCGATGTTCGAGGAATCGCCGGTCCTCGATGGCGACGATCGCATTCACGAGGTTCTTGGGCAGGTCGTCGTACTCGACGTTCTTTCGCTTCTCCTTGTTCTGATTCGAAACGGTCGTAAGAAGCTCGGGCTCGATCGAAATGGCCTGGAGTGCCTTGTTGGTGCCGGGCTCGCTGATTCTGGCAATCGTCGATCCGTCCTTCGAGAACGTCACCGTGGCGGACGGGAAGACCTTCTGTCCGTCGACGATGGCGTCGATCCCGGGCTCGATCGTCATGCCCTGACCATCCAGCCGGTAGCGACCTCGCTTGGAATCGGCCGTGTCGGAGGCTTCCGTGTAACCGAGATCGTCGAAGTGCGCTCTCAGTTCGGCGACCGAGATGTTCTGCCCGGCCCGGATGGTGCGCGGCTGCGCGTAGATGCCCGACGTCCGAATGAGCACGTCGCCGCGAAGCCGGGCGTCGAGCATGCGGCTGTACTGGACGTAGAAATAAGCGAAAACGCCGAGTCCGATCGCCGCGATGATGCCGAGGACGGCGACCTTTCGAGGCGTGACGATACGTCGCCAGAGGCTCTTTCGACGGAATCGAGGTTGGACCTTCTGGGGCTTAAGCGGCGAGCTCATGTTCGGAAGTGGAGGGACGCGCAGACTCTAGCGCAGTCGCTCGTAGTCCTCCTGTGTGTCGATGTCGTCGAGCACGCCAAGCGCGTCAACCGGGACGCGGAGCGTGCGATCACGATTGGCGTACGTCACGGACCGGAGGCCGACCGACGGGTCCACATCCAGAATCGCGTCTCGGAGCGAAGCGTCGAAGATGACTGGATGACCCGTGTCGCCTGCGATCGTGGGTACGACAATGGCCGCCTCACTCGACCGGTATGTGCCGAGCACAGCTTCGAACACATCTCGAGGAAGGTGCGGCTGGTCGCAAAGACAGACCATTACAGCGTCGCCGGGATCGAGAGCTCGGACACCGGCGCTGACGCTCGTCGACATTCCGTCAGCATACGCTGTATTGCGAACGATGCGGACCTGATACGGCGCAAGGACCCGTTCGACGTCGTCGGACCGATGGCCAGTGACTACGACGACGTCGTCAACGGACGAGGACAGCAGCGTCTCAACGCACGTTTCGACGATGGTCTTCCTGCCGAAAGGCATCAGTTGCTTGAAGTCTCCCATTCTCGACGAGAGCCCGCCGGCGAGCAGAACGGCCGCAACGCGGCGGGGGCTTGAAGACTCGATCATCGGGACCATTCTAAAGAGGAGGACATTGGTTCGTCACCCGAAAAGGCCGTTCTGGGATCCTGCCGTGACGACCATAGGTTCGTATTGACCCATCTCCAGGAGGGTTGGTCCACGCATCAGTACCGACGCGGTCGCGCTCGAGTCAGCTTCTCCGTTAGCCCGCGCTTGGCGTCGTCAAACGCGCTCGGGATCGACCCGAGCGCTACCGCGCCCGGTTCGGATGTGTGAGGCGTGCGATGCAGGAGTCTTCACGCTCGAGTGCGAATCGGGACCGCTACCGCTCCCCGATGTGATGAGTCTTGCTTCGCCAAATAGAAACGGGGTATAGTCCGCGCGGTTCGAACGAGTCGCTCCCCCGATTGCCGACGGGCGTGGGGCGAAGAGGCGGAAGGGTAGTGCCGGGCGCCCCGACTGAC
>CAZQBW010000041.1:0-29392 GCA_964591515.1 uncultured Clostridia bacterium | reverse complement strand
TGTCGGCGAACACGAATCCATGCACCGCACCAGGCCGCAGCCAGCTTGGTTGCGAACGACACCGCGAACAGGATGCCGACCCGCATCGTCATCCCCGCAGCCACGAGCACCGAGAGGTCGATGACGGCGTAGGCGAGCCACACGACCAGCGCAGCCCGCACGCCCGCCTTGCCTTGCGACCAGCCGGCAACCCACCACCCGGCCAGGAGCATGAGCGGGATACCCGCGACGATGCTGCAGTACGGCCCCGCCACCTGGATGTGATCGTGGTAATACTGGGGCTCGTGACCGGGATCGATCACGTGGCCGTACACGACCATGTACAGGATGCTGGCCGCGATGTTCGCAACCATCACCAGAAGGGCTACGCCGATGAGCGAAGCGACACGGCCGAAGGTCATCCGATCACCCTCCTTTCGCCGAGGCGTCAAGCATCGGCGGGCGCCCGCGACGGCGTCAAGGGTCGAAGGCGAACTCTCGCTGTGGAGAGTAGACAGGACTGACGGGATTCGTGGGAGGAGAGGATGAACAGGATTCTGCTGCTCAGATAATCCCGTGAATCCTGATAATCCTGTAATCCTGTCAGCTCCCCCTCGATTCGGAGGCATGGTCATGTCAAAGGCCAGGGACAAGAAACCCGACATCGTCGTCTTCATCGTGCACCGCCCGTCGAAGTGCTCCGACTGCGGGCTCGAGATCCATCCCGGCGACTTCCTCCACGTGCACGACGAGATCGCACTCTGCCTCGCCTGCGCCGACCTCGACCACCTCGAGTTCCTCGAACGCGGCGACACGGCCGTCACGCGTCGGTCCAGGAAATACTCCGCGACGTCGGCCGTCGTCGTCGAATGGTCGAAGTACGGCAGGCGCTACGAGCGGCAGGGCATCCTCGTCGAGCCCGAAGCCCTCGACCGCGCCGTCGCCGAGTCCGACGCCGACGCTGACATACGGGCCGCGCGCGCCGCGCGGTCGGCCGTCCGGCGCGATCTTTCTTGCCGTGCGCGCGCACGTTCGATGCGTGGAGATGAGAGAGTTGACAGGATTTCAGGATGTTCAGGATTGACAGGGTTCTGACCTGGATCGGGTGGGGGGTGTTGAACATTGCGCGAAGCGCTTTGGAGTGCGGCGTGAAGCGCCGCTTTGGATCTGGTTCGGGACGGGTGTCTCCGCGTGGTTATGCTTCTGAGTGTCAATCCAAAGCGGCGCTTCACGCCGCACTCCAAAGCGCTTCGCGCAATGGTTCAGAAGAGCTGTAACCCCGACTCACTCAGTCCTTGACGTCCGTCAATCCGGTACACTCTCGTCTCGTCGCCGACGAGACAACCCGCGCCCGGAGCGGCGACGCCGCGATCGCGAGATTGCGATCACGCAGCTTTTCGAGGATCGCGAGCTTCTCGCTGAACGGTCGCTCGGCAAGCTGCCGGCGGTACCGGCGCTTGCTCTCGAGTATCTGGCGCATTGCGGGGCTCACTCCTCACTCCAGCGCATCATCGTAGGCGCTCGCCAACAGCACTCCGTCGTAGTCGACAATCCCAAGCCGAAGCCGATCGATGAACCCTCGTCGTCCAAGCACGTTCCGAGGAAACCCGTACTCGGCGGCGAAGTACACCATCGCGTCGAGCTGCTGCTCAATGGCCCGGATCGCTATGGTGTGGCCGTATGCGAGGAACGCGCCGTTAACCGTAGCGATACGAATCGGCTCGCCGGCGCCTACGACGATCCCGAGAGCTTCCGCGATCTCGCGCGCGAAGACACTTTGGCTGGAACCCGTGTCGAGCTTCGCATCCGTCTCGACCCACACCTCCCCGATCAACAGGCGCACCGGCACGGTGATCCCGGGAAGCGCAGGATCGTAGAGGAGTCGTGCTCCGAAGTTCAGTGAATGGCTCACAACCATCCGCCGCAGATCGCCTGCTCGTCAACAGCCTCTATTCGCGTGATGAACGGACCCGAGATGCCCAATCGCCTAACGGTCGCAACAACCTCCTTGCCATCATCGCCACTCGCAACAAGCCTGTCGCCGTCGAGTGCAACCCACTTGCCGGCGTATTCCGCACGATGCTCCGAGATCCATTGCATCGATGCAGCAGCGCGGTCGGGCGAGACCGTCGGCCGTGCCTCATTGCCAAACGAAGCGTCGACACTCGCGGCATAGCGCAGGACGTCAGCCTTCTTGTCGTCGGGGAGATGGCTGAGGATCTCGAGTACTTCGTCTTCGATCTTCATTGCGGCGCCTCCGGGCCTTGCGGCTCAACCAGCCGGCACCGCAATCATAGCCGGACTCACGCTTTCGCGCCGAGGGGGATGGAGAGTTGAAAGGATTTCAGGATCTTCAGGATGAACGGGATTCTGCTGCTCAGGAAATCCCGTGAATCCCGATAATCCTGCTCTGGATCAGCCGGTTGTCTCCGACCCGTCGTGGGCTCCGGGTTCTATCCGAACAGCTTCTCCTGGTGCGCCATCAGCAGGTCGATGTTGAAGTAGATCGTCGTCTCCTTCTTCGTCTCGGGGTCGATGACCGTCATCACGTCGAAAGAATGCTCGTGGCCGGTCAGCAGCTCCTGCGACTTCATCGTCATTCCGAACGCCCGCAGCACCGCGTACTCCTCCCGCACCGTCACCACCGTGTAGGCCGTCGACGGTGACGCGCCGTCGCCGAATTCCGTGATCGACTTGAGGATCCCGATCACGACCGCGCGATGGTGTTCGGCAGCCTTCTCGTCGCCGAGCTGCCTGCTCGCCATCATCGCCGCCATCTGGGCATCGACGTCGAGGTAATCCTCCTCGAGGTCCAGCCGCGCCAGCCGCAGCGCCTCCTTCACGTCGCCGGCCCGGACCGCCGCCACCGTCGCCTTGCGGTTACTGCCCTCGGCATACGGGTCGTAATCCGGCAGCCCGGCCCAGAGATGCCGCAGCCGCCGGATGTCGACCGTCGCATCGCCGCGGCGCAGGCGCTCGATGGCGGCGTCGTACTCGGTCTGCATCGCGGTCTTGTCCTGTGCGGCACGCGCACTCACGCCGAGTACAAGCGTGAGAATCAAGATGAGAGTGGACATGATGACAGGATTATCAGGATTAACAGGATTCTGCATCACGGAAGATTCCGTCATTCCTGTAATCCTTTCTACTCTGTCGCGAGGATACGGTCCACGAGACCGGGGATCTGCGCCGCGTGCAGCCAGTCGGGGCGGGGGCGACCGTCCGTCGTCGTGCAGCCGAGCACCTTCTCGCGCATGGCTTCCGGGATCGACTCGGCGCCGCAGGCCGCACCGATGAGGCCGCCGACTATGCAGGCGTTCGTGTCGGTGTCGCCGCCGCCGGCGATGGTCTCACGGATGGCGGGTACGTAGCCGGTTCCCGCGAGAAGGTGCCGGAACGCGTGCGTGAAGCCGATGCGCACGTAGCCGATCTGCGGCACGTACGGCACGAGCTCGCCGCGCCGGGCGTCGTCGAGCCACGATCGTACTTCGGGATCGGCGGACTCTTTCGCCCAGCTCTCGGCAGCGGCGAACGCCGCCTCGCGGTCGCCGAGCGTCCGAATGAGCGTTGCGATTGCGATCGCGTAGCACGCGACGGCATCGGCCGCGCTCGGGTTCGGGTGCGAGAGCCTCGAGTCCGCGATCGCGCACTCGGCCAGCCGGCGGACGTCGACGTCAGCGTTCCCCCGTTCGTCCATGCGCGCGCCCCACACGCCGAGCGGCGCGGCGCGCATCAGGCTGCCGTTCGCCTTCGAGCCCATGTTGCGCTCGGCCGCCGCGCGCGTCATCGCCACCGCGTAGCCGTCCTTCCGGCACACCGCCGCCCACTCGGACTCGCGGAAACACCCCAGCCCGTTTCGCGTCGTCGTCCCGATGTCGAACGGCGGAGAGTCGATCCACTTCGCGTACGACCGCGCGATCCGCTCGAGGTCGAAGCCGCCGTCCGCGAGCGCGCGCGCAAGGCACAGCGTCAGTTCGCCGTCGTCCGTGATCTGCCCCGGCGCCACGCGCCAGCAGCCTCCGCCCGGCAGCGTCAATGCGTCGTCGACGCGGGCGGGCGTCAGATCGCCGCTGACGAACTCGAGCAACGCGCCGGCGGCATCGCCGATGCACGCGCCGAGGATCGCGCCGAGTGCCGCGTCGCGTGATGTTGTCGGTTTCGGCATGGGGAAAGGAGAGTGGACAGGATTAACAGGATTCTCGGAGGATTCACAGGAGTCCTTCAGGGGTTCATCGGAACACTCAAGATCAAACCCGGAAGAGTCCCGTCAATCCTCCCCAACTCCTGTTAATCCTGTCCACTCTCCCTCAGAAATTGAAGCCAGTTGCGGCGAGGATGGCCTGCACGACGGCGAGGATCGCTTCGCCCGCGATGAGCCCCGAGGCGAGCGGAACGCGAATCTCGCCCTCGCTCTTCTCGCCGACCTTCGCCCAGATGAACTGCGCGACGCCGCCGAGCACGAACATGATGAGCACCGACGCCGGGATGAGCATCCCGATGCCGATCGCCGACGGCGACGGGACCTTCTCGGCCGCCTTCTCGCTGAGCTTCTCGGCGAGCAGCGTGAGGATGATCCCCACCGCCATCCCGATGAGCAGACCGACGAAGCAGCCCTTCGGAAGCGCGTTGAAGCCCTGCGTCAGCAGCTCCGCGAAACCCGCCCACTTCACCGAGATCGGCGACGAAAGGCCTTCCGGACCGATCCCGAACTTGTCGCGCAGCAGCGGGTAGATGATCGCCGTGCAGATCGAGCCGACCGGCGCGGCGATGAGCTGCGCGATCGTGAGGTGGCGCGGGTTCGAGCCGATGACCTGGCCCGACTTGTAATCCTGCATTAGCGCTTCCGACGTCACGGCGATCGTGCCCGTCAGGCCGCTCGACGACATGTTCACCGGCACGTTGCCCGGCGCGATGAAGGCGAAGATCGCCTGCATCATGTTCGACATCGCGCTGATCGGGCCCCAGTTCGTCTCGCCGAGCACGCGCAGGCCGACGAGCATCAGCGGCAGCGAGAGGACGATCGCGATGAACGACAGCCACACCGGAATGCCCATGCTGATGTACTGCACGAGGCAGAGGACGATCGTCATCACGATCGAGCCGACGGCGACGTACTTCATCGGGAAGTCGTTCTGGCCGATCGAGCTGCCCTTGAGTCCTTTGAACGTCTTCACGATCAGGTTCCACTTGAGCACGAGCGACATGAGGCCGCCCGCGACCATCAATCCCGTCGCCGGCCACATCACCCACCGCAGCGTCATCGGGAACGTCATCTCCGGGATCATGCCGTGCGAGAAGAGGAACGGCGGCAGGATGAACCAGCTCACCGCGACGCCGATCGCCATCGCGAGGCAGATGCGGAAGCCGACGAGCAGGCCCGATCCGAACGAGAGCAGGCTCCAGTTGAGGCCGATGTTCATCGGCTGCATGCCGGGGAAGAACCACGTGTCGGGGAAGACCTTCAGGAAGCTCGTCAGGAACATCACGATTCCCGACAGCAGGCCACCGATGCCGAGCGCCTGGACCGGCGGGGCCGACGCGCCCTGCTCGCGGCCTTCGTGCAGGACGACGATAGTCTTTCCGGCGGCGAGGCCGTCCGCGTACGTCAGGTTTTCTTCGTCGATGTAGTGGCGGCGCATCGGCACGGCGAGCAGGATTCCAAGCAGCGATGCCGAGCAGAGCCAGAAGAAGATCTGCCACGTGCCGAGGTGGATCGCCGGCACGAGCAGTCCTTTCGCGTTCAACATGTCGAACGCGGCGAGCAGCACGCACATGAAGGCGGTCTGTCCGGCGCTCGTGCCCATCGTCTGGACGATGTTGTTCTCTTTCGCGTTCGTTCCCGCCGCCCGCATGACGAGCACGAGGATGATGAAGCCGAAGAAGGCCGAAACGACGGAGAGATTGGGTCCGAACCCGAGTTTGAGGACGCAGTAGGGATAGGCGCAGCCGATGATGACGGCGACGACGAGACCGACGACGATGGACCGGCCCGTGAGTTCCGGATGACTCCCGGCGGGAGGGATCTCATTCTGGCTCATTCGTGCTCCTCGAGAAGGATGAGTGTTGGTGAGCGGGCGCAGACCGAGAGCCTGTGAATCGACGGTTGAGCCCTGCGTCACGGGCTCGGGAGACTTCGATCGGGATCGGCGGATGGCCTTCGGCTGCGGGACCCGAGTCTACTGCAAGTTGCGGGATTTCCGTCATACGTTGCGACGCTCGCTGAGGCCATCCTCGCCCATCACGCCAGACCGGAACCCCGAGCGGTAGCGAGGGGCCGGGCATACAATCGGAACGTCTCGATCGTGAGTACGGCCCCTCGCTACCGCTCGGGGTTCTGGTCAATCGCATCGTCGGGAGAGGTGAACCGTGAACAGATGTCTTGGAGTGATCCTGGCGGTGTCGTTCCTGGGCTATGCGCCAGTCGACCGCGAGGTGGCTTACAGCGGCAGGCCGGGCGGTCAGGCCGGCAAGGATGCACCGGCCCCTGTTCCGGCTCCGGTCCCGGTTACCTCGCCCGGCGAGTTCGAATCTCCTTGGAAGGACGAGTCCCGGGCGCTCGTCATCGATCCGTACTGGATGAACTCGATCGACTGGGACCGGATGGCGACGGACGGGCGCGTGGCCGGAATCATCCACAAGGCGACCCAGGGCAAGGCCGTCGACAAACTCTACGAGTCACGTCGGAACGAGGCGAAGCGCCGGGGATACCTGTGGGGCTCGTACCATCTCGCGACGCCGGGTGATCCGGTCGGCCAGGCCGACTTCTACCTCGAGACCGTAAAGCCCGGCGAGGACGAAGTCATCGCGCTGGATCTCGAAGGGCTCGACCCGTGCAAATTCATGAGCATCGGCGACGCGCGGCGATTCATCGAGCGGATCGTCGAGCGCACCGGCAGGTATCCGCTGCTCTATGCGAACAACTCCGTCGTGCGCGAGATCGTGAGGGACTACGGACCGGACTCGGTGTTCGCGCGGTGTCCGCTGTGGTTCGCGCGACCCGGGACCGTGCTGAGCGGTTTTCCGAAGGGATTCTGGCGGACGTACGCGCTCTGGCAGTTCTCGTCCGAGCAGAACTGCAAGCCGGCTGGAAAGGGCGATTGCCTCTACCGGGTCGCGGGCACGCGGTCCGACATGGACGTGAACGTCTTTTTCGGCACGGTCGACGAACTGCGCGCGCGGTGGCCGTTTCGTGTGGAGGGGCAACGCGGTTGAGTACCCGTGCTGAAGACGGAGTGGCGTTGCCGTACAGCGAGCACAGAGTCACAGAGATCACGGTGACATGTTGATTGGGGACCTGTGCGCTCTGTGCCTCTGGGGTCTCTGTAAGGCAACGCCAGTCTTTTCCCTATTGCGTCAACCTTCCTCTCCTCGCGCTCGTCGTTCCTGCGGCAGCAGGCTCGCGTAGCAGAACGAGTTGACCGGCGTCGCGACTCCGCACTCACGGCCGAGGCGGACGACCGCGCCGCACCACGCCTCGAGCTCGGAGCGCCGGCCGCTCTCGATGTCGCGCTGCATCGACGTCGTCCCGTCGAACGCGAGCCCGTCGACGAGCGCCATCGAACGCTCGACGACGTTGGCGGGCAGCGCGATTCCGTGCGCTCGCCCAACGTCACAGATCTCGCGCATCGACGCCTCGAGCATCGCGCGCGTCTCGGGCATCGCGCGCGTCACGCCCACAGGCGCCCGCGAGACCGCGCCGACGCCGCCCATCGACACGACGAAGACGAACTTCTCCCACATGGCTTCGTGGATGCTCGACGGGATCTTGGCCTGCACGCCGGCACGCTCGAGGACGGCCTGCAATGCGGCGGTCCGGTCGCTCGGCCGGTCGTCGAGCTCGCCGAACTTCACGAAGTTAACGGTGCCGACGCTCGTGATGACGCCGGGCTCGGTGACGCGGCTGATGGTCCCGCACGTGCCCCCGAGCACGCGCCCGGCACCGAGCTCGGCCGCGAGGACGGCCGGCGCGTCGACGCCGTTCTGGAGCGGAACGACGAACGTGTCGGGACCGAGCATCGCAATCGCGGCGCGCGCCGCGTCCGCCAGTTGCCAGGTCTTGACGCCGAACAGGATCGCGTCGACCGGACCGACCTGCGACGGGTCGTCGAAGGCCTGCGCCGGGTGGATCGTGACGTCGTCGACTGGTGTCACGAGCCGCAGCCCACGCTCGCGGATCGCCCGCAGGTGCTCGCCGCGCGCGAGAAACACGACGTCCTCGCCGGCTTGCGCGAGGCGGGCTCCGAAATAGCCGCCGGCGCCGCCCGTTCCGTAGATGGCAATCCGCATTGGTCGTCGCTCCGTTCGGTCGTCTTTCCGAGCGGGAGAGCATAGCGCGGTTCCACGCCCGAAATAAAAGCTGGACAATTGTCCAAGATCCGCAGTACTCTTGGCGGACCACAAGGAGGTGCGGGGACTGTGAACACCATCCAGACTCGGAGCTTCGTGACCGGCGGCGGCCGGTCGTTTCGCCGCGAGCAAGCGGTGCGGTGCTTTGCGCAGACGGGGCCGCCGTCGTCGTGCCTGGTCGCGGAGGAGACGCGGCTGCACCGGATGATCGACGGCAGCTGGGTGCTCGAGGCGTGGAACTACGGCGAGGACGGGGTGGACCGCTGGTTTCGGCCTGTGACGGCCGAGCGCGCGTCGTGGTGGCTGCGGGTGAACGGCTTCGAGGACGAGACGGTGTCGCCGGCACTGCCGGTCTGGAATGGGCGAGAGCCGCGCGGTGGCGAGTTCGTTGCGGCTGAGTCTGTCGCGGCCGACTGGTTATCGTCGCTGGGGACCGAGCTGGAGGACGTCGGGTAGCCTGACGCGCAATGCGCGAAGCGCCCCCCGCGCAATGCGCGAAGCGCCCCCCGCGCACTGCGCGAAGCGCTTTGGAGTGCGGCGTGAATCGCCGCTTTGGATTTCCGTTGCGAGCGTGATGTCGTCGTATTCAGGGACAATCCAAAGCGGCGCTTCACGCCGCACTCCAAGGCGCTTCGCGCATTGCTCGCGAGGCCGGGCTAATGTGCGAAAGGCACGCTGCCGAAGAGTCCCGGGACCAGCAAACGTCCAGCACGACTCACCCTCGGAACCTCACACTCAAGAACGGAGCGCATCAATGTCACGACGTCTCGCCCTGTACATCACCCTGTCCACTCTCGCTGTCCTCGCCCCGGTCTCACCGGTCTTCGCCCAGCACGGCGGAAAGGCCGAGCCCAATCGCATCGTATTCGCGCGCGGAGCGTCATCCGCAACAGTCCGCGGCACGGTCTCGGGCGACGAGCAGGCCGAATACGCGTTCACGGCCAAAAAGGGCCAGACCGTCACGATCACCTACAACGAATCGCCCGACGAGTCGCTCGAGCTCCAGATGTTCGACCGGACGGGCGAGCGCGTCGGAATCTGGGGCGACGAACCGGGAACCGTTTCGTGCGTGCTCCAGCTTTCGGGCGAGTTCGCCCTCGTCGTGCTTCGCGCCAAGCCGGAAGAGAAGGGGACCTCCGACTACGAGGTCACGCTCAGCATCAAGTAGCCGTCGCAGTCGCCACCAGCTCTTGCGTGACCCGCGATAACCGGAAAACCGGCAGCCCAGGCTGCCGGTAGACAGGTCAGTCAGCGAATCGTGACTTCGAGGACGTAAGACGACGGCGCGCTCTCGAACGTGCTGACGACCACCTTGTAGTCTCCGGTGCGCGTCAGCTCGCCCGTCCAGTCGGTGTCGTAGCTCTCGAGCAGGTCCTCGCCCGCCGGGTCGGAGATGCTGAAGACGACGTGCTGGTTGGGCTGCCGATCGGGAATCGAGACGTGGAGGATCAGCGTCTGTCCGGCCCTGGCGCCGAGGACGTAGGTGATCGACTCTTCGATCCCCAGAGAACCCTTGAGGACCGCGCTCGTGCGGCCGCGCGCGAACTTGACGCGCTTCGTCGTGCCGGCCGACGCGACGGGAACGAAAGCGGCGAGCGAAAACGCCAGGAGAAGGGCGAGCGTGCGGGGCGAGGTGAATACTCTATTCATGGTAATCCTGGTGGTGAGTGAGTGAATCCGATCTTCCGGCGAATGCGATGGCAGGCTCCGGGCTCGGCAGGTTACTACTTCAAGCCCGTCATGAGCGTGCGGAAGTCAGCCTGTTTTCCGGCGACCGGGACCGTGAACTCGAGCTTCAGCTTCGCGTTGCGGGGATCTGTAATGCTGACGTTCAGCGATTCCGCGTCGTCGCTTGCGAGCGCCTCGAGCAGGGTCCGGGAATCGGACTTCGCAAGCTCGCTCATGTCAGCCATGCCGAAGCCGAAGTTCGACATGTGCGGCGTGAAGCCGTTGGGTGCGACCCGAAGCACGAGTGGCGGTTTGCCGCTGCGGTTCACGGTGAGCACCATTAGCTTGCGTCCGTCGGCGCCCGCCGTCGCATCAGGACCATCGAAGTCATCGAACGAGAAGGGCTTGAGCGCATCAACCCCGTGGACGTAGAGATCGAATCCGAGCGTGCCGTGCACATCATTTTCGCTTTTCGGATTGCACTGGAAGGCCAGGTTGATCTCCGTAGGCTTGCCCAGCAGTGGAACCGACGCGGACCAGGTCAGATAGCGGTTGCCGTTCTCGGCGAGCTCCGCCTTCCATTCCGCGGAATCGGTCTGTGCCGAGGCGGAAATCCCGACACAAGCCAACATGAGAAGCACGGCGCCCAACGCGACGACCCGATCAAGCTCATTGCGCATTTTCCATGTCCTTTGGTCGTGAAATGATTTCAGGCCCGACAGGATGACGAACGAAGGACTGGCTGAGGTGTGAACAATGCTCGAACCCGGGTTCCCTGTTCATTCCGTGTCGTCAGCGGCCTTCCTCCTGTATTTCTGTACCGCCCGGCTGGCCGCGCCGCGGACACACGTCGAGCCGAGGGCACGACTGGGGCTTTCACGATGGTGGTTTTCCGATCGAGTGGATTGAAGTACCTGCAACTCGGACACGATGAACGAGACGGAGCTGCGAGGGCCAAAGCCGCGCCATCATACGTGATCCGTCCGCTCACCGCGAATACGACGCCGTGCCGGCGATACCCGGACGGAATCCCACGCATTGCGCGAAGGGGCGCGCTCCGGCAATTCCGAAGCCCCGGAGCGTCTCCGCCTGATGACGGTGGCGATCGTAAAGGACGGCCGGCGTGAGACGCTCGGGGCCGGCAATCTCCGGTTTGAAGGCACGCCAGCGATCACGTGAAATATGAAAGTAACTTTGTCAAAGTAACAATAAACTACGTCTTGAAACTTTTTTCTTGACACGCGGGCAGTTCGAGCGTAAGTTCCAGCCTCGCGCCGAGGCGCAAGACAACCTGGGGAGTGAAAGACGAGAGTGTTGACGAATTCCAGAGCCGAAAGCGCCGGTGCCCGCCAATGCGGCGGCGATCGGGGCATCGATATCGGGAGCGTCTGTTCAGAACCCGGCTTGAGGTCGGGGAGATGCGGAGCGGGGGCACTTTAGGGTCAAAGGATCCAGGGCTTGCACGCGCTCCCACCCCTTGCGAGATCGCAGGCGGTGGGTTTTTCATTTTCCGGACCAGACGATTTAGAAAGGAGGACACCGACATGATGATTCACGTTCGCAACGACGGCCGCTCGCTCGACCTGCTCGCCGAGGACCTCCGGGTCACCGCCGTGATGTCGGACCGCGAGATCCGTCAGGCGGTCGCGCGTCACCTCGACGTCGCCCTCGACGCGTTCGAGGACCTCGTCGTCGATCGCCGGCCCAGCGGCGACGTCGTCCTTCGGCCCGAGGCAGTCTACGGCTGACGCACCAGGGGCAATCGGTCGCTGACCACTGTCCATCCAGTTCCGTTCGCTTCGCGACCCGACACGAGAAACGTACACACATCACGCTGTTAACGTGAAGGTCATGGGTTCGAATCCCATCAGGTCCGTTCGTGTGGACCTGTAGCTCAGTGGTAGAGCATCAGTGAATCTGTTTTTCGGACTTTCGCGGACGGACGGACCGGGTGGCCAGTGGCCAGCGACCGGTTCCCCATCTCCAGGAGCGACGACACGCTCCGCGACTCGACCGCGGCCATCGCGCCGCCACGATCTTTGCACTTCGGGCGCCGGGTTCACCGGTCTTCGCGTCCCAACCTGAGAAGCTTACACACTGGTAAGGCTGGCGAAAGCCAGTTCGAGGTTCGAATCCTCCCTTGCCCTGAGAAGGGCGCAACGCGGACGCTTTTCGAACTCACGCGACGGCCGATGTGCCCGGCGCCCGAACCGCCTCGACCTGCCCGTGCTGCCGCGCGTCGATTCTTCGACGCTGCGGCGGCCGGAGCGCCTCGGCCGATCCGGCGGCGGCTCACCGCCGCCGGGTGGCCTCGAGGCTCGCCCTTCCTTGAACCCACGCGGGCGCCCGGGTAGCTTTTCCCCGGCAACCGCGGCGATTCCTGCCGCGCCACTACCGCTCGAGCCTACACACTCAGCAAAAGCGTCAACGGCTCTTTCGACTTGCGCGGCACTCGCAACTCTTCGCGTTGCCCCACCACGCCAGACCAATACGCGGTCGCGGCCCGTCAGTATCGGAGTCATTCCCATGTCGACCACGAACGAGCGAGATCACCGCCTGGCCATGCTCAACAGCTTCCTGACGACCCCGCACCGGAAGCTCGAAGACGTCGCGCCCCTGCACGCCGAGATGCGCAAGGGCGACCCGGTCTTCTACGGCCACCTCGCCGTCTGGTACGTCGCCGAGGGCGACGTGCGCGACCACAAGGAAGTCATGATCGCGAACCTGCTCGTGAGCGATCTCGAGGAGCACCGCGAGGCGGGATTCGTGCTGCTGCAGCGGATGCCGCCCTACCAGGTCGCGCGGATCGTCGACTTCATCCGGAAGACGCGCAAGTCGCTTCCGAATTCGACGCGCACGGCGGTCAAGACATTCCTGCGCGCGCGCGAGGAAGACGACGCGTTCTTCGACGGCGCGGCCGTGCGGCAGCGCCAGGCGATGAAGCACCTCTACGCCGCGCTGCACATCAAGCCGAGCGCGCGGGCCGAAGCGACGCTGTTTCGCAACGAGCCGCCGCCCGACAGCCCGTCCTTCGGCGTGAAGCTGCTCGCGAAGGCAAAGGACCCCGGCGAGGCGGCGCAGATCATCGTCGACTACAAGATCCCGTTCACGAGCGCCGTCGGCGCGATCGGCAAGATCACGCCGGCGATCCTCGTGGCGCTCATCAACGCGATGTCGCCGGCCGAGGTCATCAACAACCTGAAGGCCATCAAGGCGCGCGGCGCGTTCGACAATCCGGAGGTGAAGGCACTCATCGATGCCAAGCTCAAGGACGCGACGTCGTCGAAGCGCGTCTCGGCCTTCAAGGCGCTCAAGGCCGCCGAGGTCGCGAGCGTCGATGCCGACACGACCGAGCGGCTCGAGCGCGTCGCGAACGAGCAGGTGCGCCGCAAGGCCGAGATCAAGCGCTCGACGGCGCTCTTCGTCGACAAGTCGTCGAGCATGACGGAGGCTATCGAGGTCGGAAAGCAGCTCGCCGCAATGATCTCGGGCGTCACCACGGCCGGGCTGAAGGTGTACGCGTTCGACACGATGGCGTATGAGATCACGGCGAAGGGTCCGGACCTCACGGACTGGGAGAAGGCTTTCCAGCACGTGTTCCCGAACGGAGCGACGTCGATCGGCGTGGCGCTCGAGACAATGCGGCTTCGGAAGCAGGCGGTCGAGCAGATCGTCATCGTCACGGACGAGGGCGAGAACACCACGCCGTTCTTCGCGACGGTGTACCAGCGGTATTCGCACGAGCTCGCCACGGCGCCGTCGGTCGTCATCGTGAAGGTCGGCCAGCACAGCACGCATCTCGAGCGGGCGCTCCAGGGCGCCGGAATCGAGTTCGAGGTCTACACGTTCGAGGGCGACTACTACTCGATGCCGAACCTGCTGCCGATGCTGGCGCGGCCGTCGCGACTCGAGCTGCTGCTCGAGATCATGGACACGCCGCTGCCGGTGCGGCAGGCAACCGCAACGTAACACCGGTGCACGGCGGGCCGCCGTCGTGCGCCGGTCTCAATCCGAGGAAGGAGTATCCGGTGATCCACGGGCTCAATCACGTCGACCTGGTGTTCGTCGTCGACACGACGGGCAGCATGGGTCCGTTCATCGAAGACGCGAAGCGACGCCTCGTCGACTGCGTCGGCGAGCTGGGCACGTCGAGGGCGATCGACCTGCAGGTCGGGATCGTCGAGTATCGCGATCATCCTCCCCAGGAAGCGTCGTTCGTCACGCGGGCCTACCCGCTGACCGGCAACCTCGAGACGGTGCGGACGTCGATCGCCGGACTGGTTGCGTCCGGCGGCGGCGACGCGCCCGAGGCCGTGTTCGACGGAGTGCTCGCGGCGTGCCGCGACACCGTCTGGCGCGAGACGAGCTGCCGGTTCGCGGTTCTCGTCGGCGATGCGCCGCCGCACGGGTATGCGGCCCCGTCCACGCGGGATCGGCGCAGCGGCGCGCGCCGCGGCGCGCACGAAGTGCAATGCACTTGCGGGCTTGGCATGCAGGATGTCACCGCGGCGGCCGAGGCGCACCGCGCGATCGTCCACGCGCTGCCGTTCGGCGGCGACGCCACGGCGCGCGCGGCCTTCACCGAGATCGCGAACGCCACGGGCGGATCGTGCGCGGCCGTTGGCACCGGCGCCGGCGTGGTCGAGCACATCGTGAAGGTCCTCGAGGAAGAGTTCGCGAACGTGGACTTCGACTCGAAGGTACTCGAGACAGTACGCTCGATCGCGAGCCTCGACACTGGAGACGTCACCGATGCGATCGCCGGATCCCGGCTGGAGGTCGCGCGTTCGATCGCGCGTCTCGGTCGCCGAGGGTTCCTCGGCGAGTTCGCGGCGGCGCCCGCGTCGGTCGAGTAGGGAGACGGCGTGGACGTCCGCAAGCTCATCGACGACATTGCCGCCCGGGAGCGGGAGCTCGAGGGCACGCGCTTCGTGGCGCCATGCGTTCGCGGTGGTGCAGTGCGAACGCGTGTGGCCGGACTCGTCGCCACGTTTGCGCCCGATCCGGCGGATTTAGAGGGATGGGGCGTCTTCGAGGCTGTCGACCGGACGACGGCGCGGCTCGTCGAGGAGGCGGACCTGCCTATCGTGGACCGGTACCTCGCACTGCTGAAAACGCGGATGCGCTTCGTGCTCGGCCACGAGGTTTCGGGCCGGACCTGGTCGGCCTATCCGGCGAACGAGTCCGACGCCCGGCAGCGGGGCGTTGGCGCGCGTCCCGTGCTGGTCCGGCTCGTTGCGGAGGACGTTGCGGGCTTCGACGTCGTCGCGGCCCGGTCGGACGGAACGTCGTGGTGGTTCGACTCGGCGGACCGTCAGGCGGATCCGGTGCTCGCGGATTACCTCCGCGCGTCGATGCGCGAACTCGTGCTGCCGGACGCGCTCAGAAGCCCCGGGCTGACGCCCGAGATGCGGATCGCGTACTCGATGTCGACCGAGCAGCTTCGCGAGTTTCGCGCGCGGATGGAGCAGGCGCGGGGAGAGGCGCGGCTGCGCGGCGCGCTGCGGCTCGGCGGGGGACAGCTCGTCGACTTCCGCAGCCAGGACCTTTGCTGGGTCGTCGAGTGGACGACGAGTCTCGGCGAGCGCCAGACGTCGGTCGTCATGAAGGACGACCTGACGGTGGTGTCGTCTGGCATCTGCCTGAGCGGGCAGGATCGTGATTTCGACCTCGAGTCGCTCGTCGGCGTGGTCGAACAGGGCTGGGAATGACGGAGCATTTCGGATGACCGCACACTTTCACGAACAGCTTCACCGCGGCCCCGAGCTGATGGAAAGGCTCGCGGCCTTTCGCGTGTGCGTGTGCGGCGCGGGGGCGCTCGGCGCGAACATCACCGAGACGCTCGCGCGGGCCGGCTTTAAATCACTGCGTGTCATCGATCGCGACCGCGTCGAGGAGCGCAACCTCTCGACGCAGCCCTGGCATCGGTCGGACATCGGCGCGATGAAGGCGAAGACGCTCGCGAACATGCTCTACCGGGCCGTTGGAGCAACGGTCGAGTGGAGAACCGAGACGCTCGATGCTGACAACGCCGCGAAGCTGCTCGCCGGCGCGGACCTCGTCATCGATGCGTTCGACAACAGCGCCTCGCGGCTCGCCGTGGCCGGGTTCGGCGCGAGCACCGGTACGCCTTGCCTGCACGCGGGCCTCGCGGCGGGCTTCGCCGAGGTCATCTGGAACGAAGGGTACCGCGTGCCGTCGGCGACGAACGATGACGTATGCGACTACCCGCTGGCGCGAAACCTCGTGATGCTGACGGTGGCGATCGCCTGCGAGTCGGTGATCTCGTTCGTCGCAATCGGCGAGCGCCGCAGCTTCACTGTCACGCTTGGTGACCTGAAGGTGCTGCCGTTCGATTAGACTTTGCAGGCGGACGGAGCAGTGCCAGGAGCGCGAAGCGCCTCCCGACGGTATCGGCGGCCCGACCGCTCTGTCCGAACCTCACGGCACCAGCCATCGGAACGCTCCTATTCCGCGGATCGCAAACGAAAGTCAGAAGCGTATCCGCTATGTCCGAGCGGCCGGTTCGCATCCGTAAGCGGTCGCGTCGGACTCAACTGATCTTCCGAGAGTTCCGCAAATACGTAAGGCGTCGACCAGGTCGAGTAGAATGTACGATCAGGCAACTGCTCCAGCTGTGCGCCGAACAGACCGTTGAAGAGAATACGGAAAGAATTGACCGGTGTAATGGACGGATAGAGTCTGGAAGTCACGCTTCTGGGCGCCAAGTAAGCATTCAGAATACTCGCCCTTTCCCACAGCAGAGAATTTTCCTCGTGTTCCTGGTCATAAAGGGAACCACCACCGTGATCGCCCTGGACGATAATAACGGGCGGGTTGCCGGGATCGGCGTCCGCCAGAATACTGTCAATTACTTCCAGCAGTCTTCGATTGAGGAATTTTACCTGACCACCATATCCACGTTGATACTCCTCGGAAGTACCGCGAAAGTGCGAGGCGTCGCGCGAGTTGCTTGGATCGGACTTTGCCGGTACCTGTCCGGCTTCGTCAAATACGAACGGAGGATGCGGGCTTACAATGTGACACATCACAAACCGGGGCTTCCCCAGGTCAGGAACCTTAGCCAGCGCTTCGAACTGACGAAGCACGCGGTTGCGCTCGACCGTAAGCAGGTCAGATTGTCGACCGCCATTAAACTCATCAAGCGGCGTCATTCGAACCAGATGAGCCTCAAACTCGCCCAGCACCGTGTAGCCCAGGTCCATTTCCACGTCGACGTTAGGATTCGGCGATGTGCACTCGAAGCCCGATTCGATGTTAACGAGAGCATAGCCATGGTCGCGCAGGTATTTCATGGCCCAGTTGTTCTTGACCATTTCAGTCAAAGGTAGGCGGTTGCTGGAGCTACCTTGCACGGCAGCGAGTTCATCGAGGTACGCGCCGTTCATCGATGAAGCAAGCGACGGGAGGGTCTGCAGATAGTTGGACCTGCTCTGCTTCGCAATAAAAAACCCTCTCCGCTCCAGTTCGCCGAGAAACGCCGTGTTGTCGACACCGTAAATGCGGCTTAGGACGTCGGCCCTCGAGTACCCGTCCAGGATGACATAGTAGATGTCGGGATTTACATCGGGCTCAGTTTCGCCAGCGGGTTGAGCAGACACACGCGTCGGCATCGCCGAAGCGAACAACACGCCCTGCGACAAGACCGATGCGACAGGCATCACGCAGGTGAAAGCAGCCACGATAAAGAGAACATCGGCCGCCAGATCAAAGCTACGCTTGGTTGACCGCGCGTAGACTGCGAACGCCGTAACAAACGCGGCGAGGAGAAAAAACAGACCCGCTCCAACCAGTAGCTGAGTATCGCTGCCAACCTCGGCCGAATGCGCAGCCGGGATAAAGACCCGGTACATGTAGAACAGTACAACGAACGCAGTGCCAACCAATGCACCCTTGGACGGCGATCTGCAGAGTCCAAGGAAAAGCGCAAAGACCAGAAGTCCCCCGGCCGCAGCAAGTAGCGTTGGAAAGATGACCCGAGTCGGGGCGACAACAGACGCATTGTCAGAATAGAACGACAGGATCGGAAAGACAGCGGCGAGCCCGGGGAGCGCCGCCAGTCGCGCAACTCGAAAAAGGCGGAAACCCTGACGATTCTGTAAAGCAGCACCCATTGTCTGAGACTCTCTCAATCCAGATCCGGTCGGGCGTCATCGACCTGCGCTCCGTTCGCTACCCGCAACAGGCGTCGGAAATGGTCCTGAGCATTCCGGAAACCTGAACTAGCCATCAACCCAGTCGCTCCCGCGCGTGGAAAGAATTAAACCACATGGTCGAAGGGCGAGGCGAAGGAGTGAGGCAAGCGCTCAGCGGAACGCGATTGCACTGTGTTGCAAATGAAGGCAACCAGGCTGGTAGCTCCATTGGTGCAGGCTCTTCCGATCGTCATTCGTAAACTCGAGCCTTTTCGAGGCGCAATGGGATAGATCTTGTAACGAGACTCACTGGGTGATCTCGATGTCTCGCCGTCTGAATGAGAGAGTGGACAGAATTCAGCGGATTTCTAGAAGGATTCACAGGACGCTGGAGCTGGATGAAACCGCGATACTTGCGGTAATCACAACAACTACTCCTGTTTATCCTTCTCCAAATCCAGTCAATTCTGCCCACTCTCCTCAGTCCCGAACGGCGTTGAGTGCAACTCGCCAGCGGGCGTCGCGCGGAGCTGAGTCCCGGGGACGGCGCGGGTCCAGCGGCGTCGTGATCGGCGCCGCGCCGGCGACGTATGCCGCGAGCGGGCCAGTGATCGCCGATGCGCCGATCCGGTCGAGCAGGTATCCGAGCCTTTGCACCCAGGGCATCTCGGCGAGGGCGGCGGCGGCGACTAGTTTCACGGGGTCGATGCGGTCGGCCAGTCCGACCAGAACGAGCGCGACGTTCTCGAGCCCGCCTGCGTGCTGCGGGTACGCCGCAAGGTCGACGGCCGTAGCCTCCGGCGTCGAGACGGCAACCCTTCCGCGCGGCGTCGAGAGTTGCTGTACGGGCACGGCTCCGGCGTTCTTCTTCGCGATGAACGCGACGCCGACTGCTCCGCACCGGATCGCAGGACGGTTGTCGTGCGTGATGACCTGGGTTGCAGCAGGCTCGTCGATCCCGACGCCGTGACGCCGCGCGGCCGAGAGCAAGCCGATGTAGTAGGGAGCCCCGACGAGCGCCATCAACTCCGGAAGGAACTGATCCGACGGCGGACAACCCGCGGCGCGGTGCTCCGGCGAGACGAGGACGTGGAAGCCCCGCATCGGGGCGGCGATCACTCCACGCTGCTTGAGTCGACGGATGGCGGCCCGGGCCGCAATCTCCGAGAGCCCAAGGGCTTCGGCTGCTTCCTCCGTCGTGAAGTGATATCGCCCGTCAAGCGCAAGCTGGTCGATGTAGTCGACCGCTCGCGCCGGTTTCGGTGAGTCAGGTGGTCTTGGTGCACTCGGCACGTTCGGCTGCTTTCTCGACCGATCGGAAACGGTGGCAACCGTTCCGGAAATCCGCTGCGTGTTATCCCGCGCCGGATTTCAAGCGGCAACGATAATTCAGAAAGTTAATTTCGTCAACTGAAATATATTGAGGCAATGTGGACCGGCGGGTGAGTTGAGAGGGTACCAGGAGAAGAAGGGCCACGGATTCCACGGATCTTACGGATAGACACGGATCTGAAGGAGGACTCAGATCAGTGTCTATCCGTAAGATCCGTCTGATCCGTGGCCTTCTTCGCTCCGCCGTCCGCTTGAAGTGCCGGCAACCGCGAGCGCATCATCAGGATGACGGCACTGTCGACTTCACGCTCGTCCGCGCGGGGAGGCTGACGATGAACACGGCTCAGCGATCCGGCCAGGTCGTTTCCCATTACCAGATCGACGAGCTCCTCGGCTCGGGAGGAATGGGCGAAGTCTATCGGGGCACCGACCTGCGGCTCGGTCGACCGGTGGCGCTCAAGTTCGTCCGTCCCTTCGCCGATCCGGCGATGCGCGACCGACTCATCCAGGAGGCGAGGGCCGCGGCGCTGCTCGATCATCCGAACATCTGCACCATCTACGAAGTCGACGAGACCGAGGCGGGCGAGGTCTTCATCGCGATGGCGTACTACGAGGGCGAGACGCTCGACCGGATCCTCGCTCGCGGCCCGCTGCCTGCCGAGCGCGCGCTCGCCATCGTGGTCCAGGTCGCCCGGGGCCTTGCGGCCGCGCACGAAGAGCTCATCGTGCACCGCGACATCAAGCCGGCAAACCTCATGGTCACGCGCAACGACACGGTCAAGATCCTCGACTTCGGAGTCGCCGTGCTGATGAAGGATCGGCCCGCGGACGACAATGGCTCGGTTCCGGGTACGCCTGCCTACATGTCACCGGAGCAGCTTTGCGGCCGGCCAGTCGATGCGCGGGCCGACATCTGGTCTCTCGGTACGGTCCTGTACGAGATGGTCACCGGGCGACGGCCCTTCGTCGCCGACAGTCTCGACGGCGTCATCGACGCCGTTCTCAACGACGAACCGGTGCGGCCGTCCGACGTGCGTGCGGACGTTCCGCCGCGAGCCGAGCAGATCATAGCCAGGGCGCTGGCCAAGGACGCGAGATTCCGCTACGAGCGAACCGGCGAGCTCATCCAGGACCTGGTCGAGGCACTGGCAACCATCGATCCCGAAGCGATTACCGCCAGCCTTCCAGTGGCGACGCCCCGACGCTCGCTTGCCGTGCTCCCGTTTGCGGACATGACAGCGACGGGGGATCAGGAATACCTGTGCGACGGTATCGCCGAAGAGATTCTGCGCGCCGTCAGCCGCATTCCCGACCTGCACGTAGCGTCGAGGACCTCGTCGTTCCAGTTCCGGAATCGATCTGCGGATGTCCGTGAGATCGGCGCCCACCTCGGTGTCGAGACAATTCTCGAAGGCAGTGTCAGGCGAGTGGGCGACCGGGTGCGCGTTAGCGCGCAGCTGGTCAATGTTCGCGACGGGTACCGGATCTGGTCCGAGCGTTACGAGCGCGAGATGCGTGACATCTTCGCAATCGAGGACGAGATCGCCGACCAGATCGCGAGGGCGCTCGAGGTGGAGCTCGACGCGGGCGCGGCCGTCGCCAGGGCCGGGCGCGGAGCTCCATATTCGGAGGCTGACGAGCTCTATCTGCAGGGGCGGCAGTTCGTGCACCAGCATCGCCGCAAGGCCTTCGAGGTGGCGCTCCAGCTGTTCGCGCGGGCGATCGAGGTCAACCCGCGCTTCGGCCGGGCGTATGCCGGGATCGCGAACTGCCACTGCTTCCTGCACATGTATTTCCGGACGGGAGAAGAGTCGGTCGTGGCTGCGGACGCCGCGAGCCGGAAGGCCATCGAGCTCGAACCGGATCTGTCCGATTCGCACGTCGCGCGCGGGTTCGCCCTCTTCCTCCAGGACGAATACGACCGGGCCGAGGTTCACCTCCGGCGGGCGATCGAGCTCGATCCCCGGCAATACGACTCGCGGTACATCTCAGGACGGCTCTGTTTCTCGCAGGGGCGCATGAAGGAGGCTCTGGGGCATTTCCGGGCCGCGTGCGCGATCGTGCCCGAAGCGTACGACTGCTGGTATCTGCTCGGAATGTGCTATCGCCGGCTCGGCGATGAGGCGCGCGGGCGCAACGCGGACTTCGAGTGCATCGAAGCCGCGAAGCGACGTGTGCGTGGGCATCCGGACGATACGCGAGCGTGGACGATGGGTGCCGCCGTTCTGGCCGAGTTGGGGGAGGACGACAATGCGCTCAAGTGGCTCGGTCACGCGTTGGCGGTCGATCCGGACGAGCCGCTCATCCTCTACAATGCGGCGTGCGTCAACGTCAGGCTCGGACGGACCGAGTCCGCGCTCGACTTCCTCGAGCAGGCGTTCGGGGCCGGCGCGTTTCCGGCGTGGATTGCCAACGACCCCGACCTCGATCCGGTGCGCACGCATCCGCGTTTTCAGAAGCTGCTCGGGCAGCCGTCCAGTGAGCCCGTCGAGGATCGGCCCGGCGGCGTTGTCCCCGCCAACAAGGAGGACGTCGGGGCAGCCGGGACGCGCCAGGTGTAAGCGGCAGCCGTCATTTCAATCGCGGCGCATTGGAAACACTGACGACTCACAATGGGAGGGCTCGACTCAATGCACGGTGTTGACCAGATTCCAGAAGCCGACTGGAAAGTTCTCCGCTCGATTAGGCCTGTCGTGCTCGAACGCTACTGCGAGAGGATCCTCGCCGATGTTGCGAGCCTCGTGGCCGGCGGAGAAGGAACCGCCGAGGAGCGATACCACGCGCTCTGGGAGCTCCTCCGGAGCCGGGACGGGATGATCGCGGACGCGCTCGACGACCATCGTCGCTCGAACGCGCTGCTCAAGATCATGAACATGCGCGTTGGAAGCATGCTGACCGACGAGGAGTATCAGCGACTCAGCGAGGCGACCAGGGAGAGGGTCGATCACTTCCTCGAGCCGTGAACGATTGTTCGCGGCTCTCGCCGAAAGCACACTATGTTCGATACGAGCAGCGCTCACCCCCAACATGTCGCTATAAGTGTCGTCGATACAGCATATTGCGAGTGCGTGAAATTTCCTGCGTTGCCGGGGCCGGAATCCGGGTGCTACGGTGCCCGTGTCGCCATCCGGCGAGACACTTTGAAATGCAGATGACGGGCCCTGGCTCACCCGCTCCATGCGGTGCCGTTCGGGCCGGATAAGCGAGAGCATTCCCGTGCTGTCGCCCGGCCGGCGAGTCCGCCTGAAGCGAAAGGTTCCCGTCCGGCTCCCCTCCATCCTCGACACACAGGTAACGCGCATGAACCGAAGGTGGTCTCTTCCATTCGTGCTCATCGTTCTGCTCGCGGGATTTTCTCTCTTCATCGCGGACGCCCCTCCGGTCGCAACCGGCGGTCCGATCAGTGCCGGCGACACGGCGTGGATCCTGACGGCTTCGGGCCTTGTCCTGCTGATGACTCCGGGGCTCTCCTTCTTCTACGGGGGATTCGTCAGCGCGAAGAACGTCGTCTCGACGATGCTCCAGAGCTTCGTGGCGCTCGGTGTGATCAGCCTGCTCTGGATCGTCGTCGGGTTCAGCCTCGCCTTTGGCGAGAGCTGGCACGGCATCATCGGCAACCCGGCGACCTTCTTCATGTTCCGAGGCGTCACGGGCGCGACGCACCCGGATCTCTCGCCGACGATTCCGTTTCTGCTCTTCGCGATGTTCCAGATGAAGTTCGCGATCATCACGCCGGCGCTCATCACGGGATCGTTCGCCGAGCGCGTCCGTTTCTCGGCCTACCTGCTCTTCATGTGTCTTTTCTCGTTGCTCGTCTACTGTCCGCTCGCGCACTGGACGTGGCATCCGGACGGCTTCCTGCGGCAGATGGGCGTGCTCGACTTCGCCGGCGGAACGGTTGTGCACATCTCGGCCGGCATGGCGGCGCTCGCCGGGGCGCTCGTGCTCGGCCGGCGCAGCGCGCACATCGGCGGCGAGACGCATCCGCCGTCGAACATCCCGCACGTGCTGCTCGGCACCGGCATGCTGTGGTTCGGCTGGTTCGGATTCAACGCCGGCTCGGCGCTGGCCGCCAACGAGACCGCGGTTTCAGCCTTTGCGACGACGAATACCGCGTCTGCGGCCGCGATGCTCACGTGGATGTTTCTCGACGCGGCGCTAGGACGGAGGCCGTCAGCGGTCGGCGCGTGCATCGGCGCCGTCGTCGGGCTCGTCGCCATCACGCCTGCGGCCGGTTACGTCAGCATTGCCCACAGCATTCCCATCGGCGTCGCAGCGAGCATCGTCAGCAACGCGGCGGTGCATTGGAAGACGAGGTCGACGCTCGACGACACGCTCGACGTGTTTCCGTGTCACGGGCTGGGGGGAATCGTCGGAATGGTGATGACGGGAGTCCTGGCGCGGGACGTCGGACTGCTGGCCGGCCAGACGCAGACGTTCGTGAATCATCTGCTGGCGCTCGTCATCGTCTGCGCGTTCACGTTCGTCACGTCGTATCTGCTGTATCTCGCGACGAACGCGATCATCCCGATTCGTGTCACGGAGGACCAGGAACACGTCGGTCTCGACCTCAGCCAGCACGGCGAGATGGTCGAACCGGAACCCGAACGGCCACTTGTCGCTCGCGCCGCCGCGGGTTGACCGCAGTACGGCAACAGTGTGCGGAGCGCTTTGGAGTGCGCCGTGAAGCGCTGCTTCGGATCGATTCGAAGCGGCGCTTCACGCCGCACTCAAAGCGCTTCGCGCGAATGGACGGAACGTACCGCTTCTAATGTCGTGACTGACAGGGCTATGAGGATTCGGGCGGCGTATCGATTGCCGCCTGCACCAGGTCGAGCAGCATCCAGAGCCGTCTTTCGTTTTCCGAGAACGGCGTGAAGCCGAGCCGCACATAGAAGCGGGTCGCCGCATCGTCCTTGGCATCGACGACGATCGCGCGCAGCCCTGCAATCGACCTCGCCTGAACGGCCCTGAGAAGAGCGTCGCGAATCAGCCACCTGCCGACACCACGCGCCTGCTCGGTCTCATCCACCGCCAGTCGAGCCAGAAGCAGAATCGGGACCGGGTATCGACCCAGACCGGCAGCAAGCGCGCGTGGCGCGTCTTCCGGGCTGATGGATCCGAATGCAAGCGTGTAGTAGGCCACGACTCGAAGACCGCGAAGCAGGACATACGTCCGAGATGCATGCTTCCGCTGATTCTGCAGCGCGTATCGGGCGAGAAACTCGTCGAGGGCCGGCGACCCGCTCCGGAATTCGGTGCGCTCGTGGGAGCGCTCGAGAGGGACAGGACCAGTTAGCTCAGACGAATCAGCCATCGAGATCTGCCGGCGACTTGGCAGCCAGCAGCCGACGAAGCGCGGGCTTCGGCTTCGGCGGAGCGTCGAGCGCCTTCGAGAACGCCACCCAGTCGACATGGGGAACCGTCAGGGTCGACTCATCCGAAACGACCTTCTGGGCGGCGCGATAGGCCGTATCGAGCACGAAATCGGTCATCGTGACGTTTCGAATCTGAGCCGCCCTTGCAATGACGCTCTTCTGATGCGCCTTGACCCGTATGCTCAGACGCCCTTCGGTTGATCTGTCTTCCGTCGCCTTCATGTGCTCTGCCTCCAGCAGTCACAATCTAGCACGGTGGGTACACATTGTGCACACGTTGGCGACCGATTGGGTTGTTCGTTGGAGACGAGAGCGTGAATTGCCTCGGCCGCAGTGAGGTGAGGCCATAACGAGGCAGTACACTCGTTACGACAGAATGCCCTCGACGGAAGCTCGCGTCGCCGGACTCAAACACTGAAACTCGTCGTCGGTAAACATTCCGAAGGAGCGCATTGGGTTAATCGGGTGGACTGCGAAGCTCGAAATTCGATCGCGATCGTGCGACCCGACGATTCAGGAGGCTTATTTAATGAAAAAGGCACTCGTCATCCTCATTCTGGCGGCATGCGGAGCTCAAGTTTCCCTTGCCGCTCAGACACTCGAACGTTCGTCGGTAAACGTCACTGGCACGGCCGAAGTGCTCGTGGTCCCGGATCAGGCCGAAGTCAGCATGACTGTTCGAACGCTCGATTTGAACCTGCAAACCGCGCGGAGCAAGAACGACGAACTGGTTCGGCAGGTCTTTCGAATTGCGACGGATCTGAAAGTCGACCCATCGGATGTACAGACCGACATCATTTCCGTCCAACCTGAATACTCCGATGAGGGCGATTCGCCGCGACCTCCGAAGTTCCTCGGCTATGCGATGTCGAAGCGCATTGTCATCGTGGTCAGAGACATCAAGGTACTCGAACTGCTCATTCCTGAAATCCTGCGGGCAGGCGTGAATCGACTCGACGGCATCGAGCTTCAGTCCTCGAGAATGAGACAGCACAGCGACGAAGCACGAGCGATGGCCGTACGCTCGGCCCGTGAAAAGGCCGCAGCCATGGCAAGGGAGCTTGGACAGACCATCGGCAAGGCGATCCATATCTCCGAGACTCAGAGCCAGATTCCGTACGGCTTCACAGCGAACAGCACGAGGTTTGACGGACAGGCATCGACATCCGACGCGGTCTCGACGACGCTGGCTTTGGGGAAAATCCGCGTGACGGCGCGCATCCAGATCGTCTTTGAGCTTCAATGAGTCTTCCAAGACTGACCATTGCACTGCTGACGAGTTCACTCCTGGCAACTCCTGTCGGTGGACAGAACGACGGACAGGGCGCGCCTCAGACCAGGTCTGAACAGGTAGTTCACGTCTCGGTCGTCGCCGACAAGCGGTATGTCGGTGACCTGGGACAGTCCGCCTTTTCGGCGCTTCTGGACAAGAAGCCGACCACAGTGAGACTCCTGCGAACGACCTGTCCGGCAAGCGTCGTCGTCGTACTCGATGTTTCTACTTCGATGCATATTTCAGATCGTCAGCAGTTGATCGAGCGGATTGGGGCGGCAGCCTCCGAGCTGAATTCGAGTCGCAATGACGAGACCGAATTCAGCTTCGTCGCCGTCGCGGACGGCGTATCGCAGGTAAGTCCGTTCGTGCGCGACCCACGCGGTCTCTTCAAGGGCGAATCGAGCCTGCCGACTCCGAACTCAACTGCGATGTTCGACTCGTGCAGGCTCGCGGTGGAGGCGCTCAGGACTCAATCGACACCGAAGCGTGTAATGATCGTCGTCAGCGACGGACAGGACAACCGCTCGAGGACGAGCTACGTCGCAGTACGAAATCTGCTTCTGCGAGACAACGTGCTTGTCTACACAGTTCTCTGGTCAGTCGGGTTGGCACGCGACACTCAGTCAACGCAGCTCTACGGAGCGGCCTTGCTTGAGGAACTTGCCAGTCAGACTGGCGGCCTCGCACTTGAGGTGACCGAGGCGCGTGAGCTCGATGCAGTGTTCCGGCAGATTGCAACGGACCTGAACAACCAGTATTCCCTCGGCATCACGGTTCCCGGACCCATTCGCAAGGACGGGATCGACGTTCGCATTGAGGTCGAACTGCCAAAGGGCCGCGTTGGCCGAAATAAGGCTCAGGTGCGGTGCCAGAAACGCGTGTTCGACCGTCTCGCGCCGGGTGCAAAGTGAACGAACCAGGACGTACTCAGCATCCGTCACGCGCTCGTCGGAAGTCTGAAGCGCCGCAAGCCCGCACGCCGCCAAAGTGGACGCAGGCGGCGGCAAGAAACACCAACGGCGGCCGTGGAGCCGCCGTTGTGTCGAAATGATTGGTAGCGGGGAGGAGACTTGAACTCCTGACCTCGGGGTTATGAATCGGTCCTGGCAGCATGCACCAAGATGCGTCAGGGTGCTGTAAATGCAGTTTTCAAACGGGTTGCAGCCGCGGTCGAGTGTGCTGAGATGCATCAGAATGTGTCGATTTCGACAAAAGTTTGCCACAAATTTGCCACAAGGGTTGGACCGCGTGAACGGCGACCCGCTCCGGACACGTCCACGGCCGCACTCGAAACCGTCACAGATCGGATTACGCCGACGCGTCCGTTGTCTCTTCGACAACGCATCCCGAGTCGAGGCAGGAACGGTGTTGGCTTCATCGAGCCAAGTATCGCTTGTAGTCGCGTGCTGCCCGTTTGAGCGCCGGGCTCGGTTCGTCATTTCTGTCGATCAGCTCGAGAAACCGGTCGCGATCCCGATCCGAGAGCTTCCTGCGCTCGAGCACCTCCTCGGCGCTTCGCACAAGCGTCGGGACTGCGTAGGCACTCACGGTCTGGCCGCTGGCTGCGGCCGCCTGCTCGATAAGCAGCTTCGCTTCAACGCTCAGCCGAAAGGCGAGCCGTGCCGAGGTCTCTGGCGGGGCATTTGTATTCATTCGGAAAACCGCTACCTCCAGAGTGTCACCTAAATATTGAGTACGGCGATCTGCCACACAGTTCGAGGCTGGGCCACGACGCAGAGGTAACCCCGGTGTTCGGAAGTCCAGTTCGCTTGGTCCTTGTAGAGGTCGGTCCCTATACGGATTGAGATGGATTTGTATATGCGATCGCAGGTTGACCGACCCGGTCGCATCTCGTAATCTGTTCGCTGTTTGCAAACAGCGAACAGGATTCTGGAGATGTACAGCCGCAAGACCAATCCCCAGCCGGTGCTCAAGCCGCAGGACCTGCTGATCGTCCTCAAGCTCTGTGTGTGGCCGAAGGATCGAAAAGTCACTTACGACCTGCTCGCCGGAAAACTCGGAATGACGAAGTCCGAAGTCCACGCCGGCGTGCGAAGGGCGGTTGCGTCGCGACTGCTCCGAATGGTCGATGGTCGGCCAGTTCCGTTACTGGAAGCCGTCCGTGAGTTCGTCGAATCGGGAGCTCCGTATGCGTTCCCAGCGATGCGCGGAGAAGTGTCACGCGGCGTGCCGACGTCAGTCGGTGCCGCGCCTCTCAAGGGCGCCTTCAACGTCGGGAACGAGCCGCCTCCCGTCTGGCCTTCGGCCGATGGAACGGCACGCGGTCCGTCGATCAGTCCGATCTATCCCAGCGTGCCTCACGCCGCGGTTCACGACTCGAAGCTCTACGAGCTGCTGGCGCTCTTCGACGCTCTCCGCGACGGCCGCGCCCGTGAACGACAGGTTGCCCGGAAGCTGCTCGGGGAACGGCTCACCGGATGAACCCGAACGACCCGAACGTCGCGCTGATTGAGACCGTCGCCGCAGCACTTGGTTCGTTGATGGACCGATTGGTGATCGTCGGCGGTTGTGCGGCAGGACTGCTGATCACCGACCCGGCGCAGCCGCCAGTCCGGCCGACGAATGATGTGGACGGCGTGGTAGAGGCCGCGTCCCTCGTCGAGTACTACGCCGTCGAGGGCGAGTTTGAGGCGTTGGGCATACCGAGAGACGCGAGCGACGGCGCGCCGATCTGCCGATGGCGAGTTGCCGGTGTGGCCTTTGACCTGATGCCGATGAGCGAGTCGGTGCTCGGGTTTTCGAACCCATGGTATCCGGTAGCGGTTGCGACGGCGCACCGAACTGAATTGCCAAGTGGCGCCACGATCAGGCTCATTGCAGCTCCTGCATTCGTCGCCACGAAACTCGTCGCGTTCGAATCTCGTGGCAGTCGCGACTTTATGGCCAGCCATGATCTCGAGGACATCATCGCTGTCGTCGATGGCCGCATTGAGCTGTTTGACGAACTCAACGCTGCGGATTCAGAACTGCGCGGATTTGTGTCGAGTTCGTTTCGGGAGCTGCTCAAGGAGCGACGCTTCCGGGACTCGATCAGCGGCCATCTTCCCCCGGACGCTGCGAGTCAGGCGCGATTGCCTGCACTTCTGACCCTGGTCGAGCGAATCGCCGATCTCGCGTAGCAAACGTGTGCTCCGACAAATATCAACGGCGGCCGTGGAGCCGCCGTCGAGTCGAAGTTATCTGGTAGCGGGGAGGAGACTTGAACTCCTGACCTCGGGGTTATGAATCCCGCGCTC
>CAZQBW010000040.1:0-29408 GCA_964591515.1 uncultured Clostridia bacterium | reverse complement strand
GCCATTCTCCGGTATCTTCCAATTGGCGCCGGCTTAGCTCGACATCTTGTGCGCCAAACCTGGAGGTCTCTCCCACCATGCAATTCGAGCTCGCTCCCACGCAACGTCGAGCCTCGGTCATTGGCCTCGGTATCGTGCTGCTGCTCGGCAGTGTCACTCCGGCAATTGGCGCAATCTTGCCGTCGACTCATCCAAGTCCCGGCGACGGCAACGCCACATCGAGCCCAGGTGGAACGCCGGCCGATGAGAACCCGGAATCGACGATTCGATACCAGTGTCCCGTAGGTATCAGCCTCACCGCCACCTTTGCCGGGGGCAAATCGCCTTCCGTCCGGGTCGAGATTGAAGGAACGGTGTGGACTCTTCCACGCGTTCCGTCCGCAAGCGGGACCAAGTACAGCGACGGAACAGTCACGTTCTGGATAAAGGGCGAGAGCGCAAGATTCGAGTCTCCCGACCTGAGCATGAATTGCACCAAAGCCACCGCGTCTCAGTCAGGAGCCAGAGCGTTGTCCTCGACGGAGTGGCGACTCGTGTCGATCAGCCAGAACGGTGCGACGACCAATGTGCCAGAAGGATTGAAGGTCGACGCGACGTTCGAGGACGGCCGGGTTTCGGGAGCAGGAGTCTGCAATCGCTATTTTGCCTCGTTCAGGGTCTCACAGGACCGGACGATCTCGATCGGTGAAATCGGAGCAACTCTCATGATGTGTCCGGATCACGCCGATTTCGAGCGTCAGTACTTCCGAATGCTCAAGGCGTCGACCCGATACGACGTTCGCAACGGAGTGCTCGAGCTGTCGACTCCCGACGGCTCGCTCCATTTCGTCGAGGCGCGGTAGCGTGGCAGCACCGGCCCGACGACGCGACCACGCCCGAGACACGATTCTGGCTGGACTGCGCGGCTCGCTGGAGCCGTCTCCTGCCAGACCCACAAATCCGGCATCGACAGGACGCCAATGAAGCTGGGTGCGCCAACGCTGGTCGGCATTCCATACGACGCCGGTTCGTCCTTTCTCAGAGGCGCCGCCACGGCGCCTCCGCTCATCAGGCAAGCTCTTCGCTCCCCTTCGTCGAACAGCTGGACGGAATCCCTCGTCGACGTTTCCGAGACCAGTGCGCTGCACGACGCCGGCGATGCCGCACTCGATGGCGCCCACGATCCACGGGCGATCATTTCGTACACCATCGCCGAGATCGTGGAAGGCGGCGGACGCCCGATTGCACTCGGAGGCGACCACTCCATCACGTTTCCGATTCTCCGCGCTTTGCGCCCCCATCTACCTCGGCTCAGCGTGCTTCACATAGACGCACACCCCGACATCTACGAGAGCTTCGAGGGAGACCCGTTCTCCCACGCCTGTCCGTTCGCAAGGATCATGGAGGCCGGCCTCTGCGATCGGCTCGTCCAGGTAGGAATAAGGACGATGAACCCGCACCAGCGCAAACAAGCCGACCGATTCGGTGTCGACGTCATCGACATGCCCTCGTGGGTTGCCGGCCGTCGACCGCAACTCGATGGTGCCGTCTACGTCACCGTCGACATTGACGGAATCGATCCGGCGTACGCACCCGGCGTGTCACATCCGGAACCGGGCGGACTCTCAGTCCGCGAGGTCGTGACCATGATCCAGTCCCTGCCTCACCCGATAGTCGGTGCCGACGTCGTCGAATACAACCCGGTCCGCGACGTCAACGGGCTGACAGCCTACGTCTGCGCGAAACTCATCAAGGAAATCGTCGGTGCGATGGTCGCACCTCCTCCGCATTCCACGTGATACCCCGTCGCTGCCCCTACTGATCGACGAAGATGACCACGGCGACCGCTCCGGATCGATTTCGAACGCCGATGAGACTCGACCGCTGGCCGTCGGCGCCAATCGACCGCGACGTGAGATGCTGGCTCAAGGTCTGACCGGTTGCGAGCACTCCCTTCTGGATGATCCGCGTGCCGCCGCGTTTGACCTTGGCCGAACTGGTGAACGTGAGGCCATCGACTACCACGGACGCATTCGCAGAGAAATTCGACCCGTCGATGATCAGCTTCGAAGAGCCCTGCAGCCGGACCGTCACGATCACCGGACCGCCGGCAGAACTGGCCTCGTTCGATCCGGCGCTTTCCGTTCCGTCAGAGTACTTTGCCGTCACAACAAAGAAGCCACCCAGGCGTGCCGGGACGTTCATGCTCGTCTTCGACGCGGGAGACGTTGCAACGAGATTCGACTGCGTAATCTGGACCGGACTCGTCCGCGATCGGTAGACGTTGTAGCCCGCGACCGTCCCCGGCGAAGCAGGCGATGACGACGGACCAGAGCCGAGCGGGGCCGGATTCTCCGAGATCGTGAGATTCAATGGGGGTCCGCCCGCCGAGGCAGGAGCCGTCCACGCAAGGCGGACCTGCGCACACTCCGAGCACTCCGACGTATTTCCGTCCGGATCCGTCGACGTCGCGACCACATAGAATCCGGGCGTGACCGCAACCGGCAACTGCTTTTCGAAGAACGCGTTGCCACCAGAATCCGTCGTCACGTCGAACGAGTCGAGAAAGGCGGACGCCTCGCCGTTGTCGTAGGGATCGCAGTCCTCGCTCGTGAAGAACTCGAGTCGAAACGTGGTAAGTGGTGCACTCTGATACGTCCCTCGCACCAGCGCTCCGCCCGACACCGAATCAATCGACGTCAGGACGGGAACATTGATCAGTCCGTTAGCTCCGTCGTCCCCATCGAGTTCGTCGTTCGGCGATACTCCCTGGTCGTCGCCGATATCTATGGCCAGCCAGTCGTTTGAGTCGATGGAGTTGCGAGAGATCGTGTTGCGATCTCCGCTGAAGACCTTGACGCCCGTTGCGCCGTTGAAGGCTATGCGGTTGCCCTCGCCGGCGTTCTCTCCGCCAACCAGGTTTCCGGAAGCTCCCTGCATGTAAACACCGTCGGCTCCGTTTCCGAGCCGGTCGCCACCGACGGTCTCGCCAATCACGTTGCCCTGGATCCGTGTACGCGTGCAGTCCGTGAAGACGCCGACGCCGAGCGCCGTATTTCCCGAGATGAGGTTTCCCTCGGCCGGCGAGGCGCCGCCGACGATCGTTCCAGCCGATTGCTCGATGAACACGCCATCGCCAACGTTCGGTATCGCTGCGGTCCCCGCCGCATTTGTGCCGATGTAGTTTCCCGTCACCACCGTGTCCGTCGACGACGTCGTGATCGTGACGCCGGCGCCGTTGTTGCCGGAGATGACATTGCGCGACGCCGCGGAATTGCCGCCAATTCGGGTACCCGCCGAACCGACGATCGCGATGCCCTCGAAAACGTTGGGCCGTGCGACAAGTCCGGCCGGATCAGTCCCGACGTGACACGCCTCGATGACGTTGTCTCCGCCGCCGACGACGAGGATGCCAGCGCCGCCGGCCCGATTGATTGCAAGCCCCCGGAGCACGACCCCAGCAGTCGCAACCACGATCCCGGACTCCGTCCCGGCGGCGCTGCAGTCGATCTCGATCAGCGGCGTTCCCGCGTATCCCGGCTGCGTGGTTCCGTCGATCGTCATTGGGTCGAAGAGAGCGGGCAACGGCGATTCCGGACGGAGCGTATGAACTCCGCTTCCGGGGATACTGAAACGGATCGTGTCCACCTCCGGCGTCGCACCCGCGTCGAAGATCAGCTGCCGCAACGAGCCGGGCCCGCTGTCGGCCGTCGTCGTGACGACGAACACGGCTCGCTGCTCGGCGCCGGGTGCCAGTCGGGGCGCTCCATTCACTGGAAGCAGGGCCGATTCGTTCAACAAGATCACTGCCACGATCCACACCGCGGCTCTCGACGGGACGCTCACCGATTCTAGGAGGCTGCTCACGGTACGCGTACTCCCCAGCTCGTTCATACGACCGACACAACTCCGGCAGTCTACGCCGCTTGTCCGTGCGTTGAAAGCAGGCCCACAGATCGGGAAACGTCTGATCGCCACGAACGGAGAACACCATGCCTACGGCTCGAACCGGCGTTTGCCGGAAGAATGGCCCGTGCGGTTGTCACGCTTCCGGAACGACCTCATGATGTCCGCTCTATGGATTCGGACCGTCATGCTCGCGTCAAGGGACTGTTTCTCAAGGCGCTTGAAGTTCGCGCAGCGGATCGCCATCGAATGCTCTCCGAAGTCTGCGCAGGCGACACCGCCCTCCGCGAGGAGGTCGAGATGCTCCTCGCCTGTGCCACCGAGATCCAGGCGTCGTCGTCGACCGGTCCGACGGACGTGTCCAGCAATCCGACCCACAAGGCCCACGCATCGCAGAACTCGCAGGCGACGGTCGGTCCGCGAAAGTGCCCGAAGTGTCAGGTGACGTTTCAGACCGGTGTCTACTTCTGCCACAACGATGGCGAGCCGCTCGTAGCGAATCCCGAGGCCCTCGTCGGCACAATCTTCGACGAGATCTACGAAATCGAGGCAATGCTCGGCGAGGGCGGCATGGGGACGGTCTACCGCGCCCGGCATCAACTGCTTCGCGACGTCGTGGCGCTCAAGATGCTCCGCGGCGACGAGCGCGAGAACCTCCGGTGGCGACGACGATTCGTCCGCGAAGGCCAGGCAGCTCGCAAGTTCCGTCACCCGAACTCCGTGACGGTCTACGACCTTCGCACGTCCCGTGACGGGACCATCTACCTCGTACTCGAGTTCGTTGCCGGCGTCACGCTACGATCGGCATTCCGCGAGCGGCGCCGATACGATTGCCTCGAAGCCCTGCGCATTCTGGAGCCACTCGCGGGTGTCCTCGACACGGCGCATAAAGCCGGCGTCGTTCACCGTGATCTGAAGCCCGAGAACGTGATGCTGACCGGTGAAGGACCGGAGGTGAAGCTGCTGGATCTCGGAATCGCCGGGTTTCTGGGCGCCGATGCATCGAACGGCGAGACCGCCAAGCTGACACAGGCCGGTACGGTTGTCGGCACGCCCCGATACATGTCGCCGGAGCAGTGGGGCGAGCGACCGCGCGACGGAATCGCCGGCGTCGACGGACGCGCCGACGTCTATTCGATGGGAATCATGGCCTTCGAGCTCGTCACGGGCCGGGGACCATTTCGAGGGACCGACGCGAATCAGCTACGGCAGCTCCACGTCTCGGAGCCGCCGGCGGATCCGCGGATGTACAACGGCGACATTCCCGAGGGCTTTGCGTTGGCCATCCTCGTCGCCATATCGAAAGACCGGGCCGATCGGTACGACACGGCCGGCGAGTTCGTTCGCGCCCTGGCGCTGGGACTTGGCAGGAGCGGATCGAGCGGTTCCGGCCCGCTGACCTCGCGTTCCGATTCGGGTTCCTCGTCTGCGTCGACGCCGCGCTATGATGGCCAGACCATTACCGACGTCGTCGCCACGGTCACCGATGTCGGACCGGGTGCGACGGTCGAGGACCCGCCAACGAATCTTCCGCAGAGCCTGACGAGCTTCGTCGGACGTCACGCCGAGGTCGAGGCTGTCGTCGAGGCGCTCCGGAAGAACCGTCTCGTCACGCTGGTGGGACCGGGCGGGATCGGAAAGACGCGACTGGCCGTTCAGGCCGGCCGCGAGGCATTCGATGCATTTCCGGATGGCGTGTGGCTGGTCGATCTGAGCGCGCTGACGACTGAGGCGCTCGTCGTTCCATCCATCGGTCGTGTCCTTGAGGTGACCCAGCGCACGGGAGACGATCTCGAGGACGCCATCGTCGAAACGATCGGCGCTCGACGTCTCCTTCTCGTTCTGGACAACTGCGAGCACGTGCGCAATGCGGTCCGCTCCCTACTGGACGAGATTCTCCGTCAGTGCCCTTACGTGCACGTGCTCGCGACCAGCCGTGAGGCGCTCGGCCTCGTGGCCGAACACGCGCGCGACGTCCCGGCACTGGCGACTCCTCCTCGGGACCTTGCCGAAACCGACCTGCTCGAGGCCTGCCAGTCGAGCGAGGCCGTACTGCTGTTCGTTGATCGAGCCCGTGCCGTCCGCAGCGATTTTCGCCTGACCGAACAGAACGTGAGCCCGGTCGTTGGCATTTGCCGGCGGCTTGACGGCATTCCCCTCGCCATCGAGCTTGCGGCTGCGCGAACCGTTGTCATGAGTCCCGCCCAGCTTCTCGCGCGGCTCGAGAAGAGCCTGGACCTTCTGGCCAGTCGTCAGGCGGGCATTCCGGATCGCCATCGGACGCTGCGGGCGTCGATCGAGTGGAGCTATCAGCTTCTCCCGATCCCGCTTCGCGAGTTTTTCTCCAGATTGTCCGTATTTCGCGGGGGCTGGACGCTCGAGGCCGCCGAGAGCGTGCTTTCTGGAGCAGCGGCCATCGACGGCGTCGACACCGTGGATGCGCTCGAGCAGCTTGCCTCGTCCTCGCTCGTCGTCGCCGACGAGCACTTCGACGAGATCCGCTTCCGGATGCTCGAGACCATTCGCGAGTTTGCGGTCAGTCTCGTTCCGGCGGAGCCTGGATCGTCGCTGCGCGCAGCCCACGCCGAGTATTTCCGGTCCTTTGTCGAACTGGCTGACGAACAACTCGCCGGGCATGACCAGCACGTCTGGCTCGCCAAGGTCGCAGCGGACCTCGACAACGTTCGCGCCGCGATCGAATGGAGCAAGAGTTCCGGCAACGTGGACCTCGGGCTCAAGGTCGCGGCATCAATGGGACGATTCTGGCTCGTCAGGGGCTTCGTGGCGGAGGGGATTGCAGCGCTTCGCGACGCGCTCAGTCGGGCGCCGTCGGGATTGGCCGGCGACCGTGCGAAGGCGCTCAACTGGGCCGGAAACCTCGCGATCATGGCGGGCGACGTCGAGGGCGGCCGTGCGTGGCACGAAGAGTCTCTGCGAATCCGCCGTGAGACCGGTGACCTGCCAGGCATCGCGGCCTCGCTCCACAACCTCGGAGGCATCGCGGCGGATCAGGGCGATTTTGCCCTGGCAGATCGACTCTTCGAGGAGTGCACGGCGATCGCGACGGAGATCGGCGACGACCTCAGACTCGGCATGGCGCTCGTGAACCGTGGTCGGGCGGCGAACGAGCGCGGCGCATACTCGCAGGCGTTCGACCTTCTTGAACATGGAATCGAACTGCTCGAACAATGTGGGCACACCTACGCTGTGTGCGTTGGCCTTCTCTGCATTGCTGACGCGCAGATGTGTTCCGGCGATATCGATCGGGCCGAAGTCAGCTTCAATCGCTGCTTCGCGCTCGCGTCCGAGATGGGCGAGCGAATGGCAAGTGGCTTCTGTCTGTGCGGTCTGGGCTCGATCGCGCGTTACCGCGGCACGCTCGGGCCGGCGAGAGAGAATTGCGACCGTGCCGTGGCCATTGCGCGCGAGCTGGGAGCCGAAGACCTGCGCGCCACCGGTCTGGCCATTCTCGGCGAGGTCGCCATGCTCGAAGGAAAACTGGACGACGCCAACCGCCTGATGCGACAGGCTCTGCGCATTCGCTCGGGGCGTAACCTGCGGTCCGGAATCGCATTGAGTCTCGAGGGGCTGGCTCACGTGTCGCTGGCCGCGGGACGCCACGAACGGGCAGCGCGCTTTCTTGGCGCGGCCGCTGCGCTTCGATCCCAGATCGGCGTCCCCGTTCCGGCCATCGATCTGGCGGCAATCAAGGACGCCACATCGCGAATCCGGGTCGCACTCGGGGACGAGGCGTTCGTATCGGCGCACACCACGGGCGCAGCGCTTCCTCTCAACGACCTGCGCGCCGACATCATTGACTGAGTGGCCACCGCCAAGGGTCCACGGCCGCAGCGTTGCGAGCGATGTAAATCCGAGCAGGCACCGCGAACATTGCGCGAAGCGCTTTGGAGTGCGGCGTGAAGCGCCGCTTTGGTAGGAGGTCCGGAAGTGTCTGACCTCGAATCCAAAGCGGCGCTTCATGCCGCACTCCAAAGCGCTTCGCGCAATGGTCCGTTTCACCAACGTCCCTTGCTGCTGGTATTTTGTCGCTCTGCCCTCGTAGCCCAATCGGCAGAGGCAAGCGACTTAAAATCGCTCCAGCGTCGGTTCGAATCCGACCGAGGGCATCGCTACGGTTTCAGGTACGTCCCCAGCCAGTCGAGCACCGTGTGGTGCCAGAACTCCGAGTTCTGCGGCTTGAGCACGTGATGCCCCTCGTCCGGAAAGATGACGAGCTTCGACGGCACGTTCTGCCGCTGCAGCGCGGTAAACAGCTGGATCCCCTCGCCGACGGGCACCCGATAATCCAGCTCACCGTGGATCACGAGCGTCGGCGTCTTGAACGCCGTCACGAAGTTGTGGGGCGAGAACCGGTCGTACATCTCGCGGTTCGTCCACGGCGTGCCCTTGAACTCCCAGTCCGGAAACCACAGTTCCTCGGTCGCGCCGGCCATGCTCGTCAGGTTGTATACGCCGTCGTGCGACACGAGCACCTTGAATCGATCGGTGTGCCCGAGAATCCAGTTGATCATGTAGCCGCCGTAGCTCGCGCCGGCTGCGCCGATTCGATTCGCGTCGACGTACGGGAGCTTCGCCGCCTCGTCGACCGACGACATGATGTCGGTGTAGGGCTTGCCACCCCAGTCTCCCGAGACCGCGTCGCAGTAGGCCTGTCCGAATCCCGTGCTGCCTCGCGGATTCGGCATGAGCACGACGTAACCGGCGGCCGTGTAGATCTGCGGGTTCCACCGGTAGTGGAAGTTGCGCTGCCAGGCGCCTTGAGGACCGCCGTGGATGAGCACGACCATCGGGTACTTCTTCGCCGGGTCGAACCCGATTGGCCTGGCGAGAAGCGAGTGGATCTTCGTCCCGTCGGCGGCCGTGATCCAGACGTCTTCGAACGTGGAGAACGATCGCTGCGAAAGCAGCGCCCGATTCGTGTCCGTCACCTGCCGCGCGCCGGATCCGTCGACCGCCGAGACGAAGACCTCGGTCGGCATTGCCGGCGTCTGGTTCGTCCACGCGATCGTCCTGCCGTCGCCGCTGATGCTGATGTCGCCGACGAGTACCTTCTCGGCGACGTTCGAGACCTTGGCGCTTGCGACGTCGATGCTGAAAACCTGCTCGTAGCTCTCGACGCCGGCGGTGAAGAGCATCGACTTGCTGTCTGGAGTCCAGACGAAGCGGTCGATCGAGCGGTCCAGGCTCGCCGTCAGTGTCCGGATCGCGCCCGTGGCCCGATCGTAGATCTTGATCCGGAACGTGTCGGCCTCGAATCCGGCGCGATCCTGCGAGAGAAACGCTATGGACTTGCCATCGGGCGAGTACACCGGGTTTCCGTCCCAGCCCTTGTTGTCGCCGGTGATGCGTTTCGCCGTGCCTCCGCCGACCGGAACTATCATGAGATCCGAGTTCGTCGACGTGGCTTCGACCGCGTCCGTATTGGTGGCGAAACAGAGCTCCCTGCCGTCCGGTGACAGGGCGTAGCCGTCCTGGCTGCCGCTGGCGAATGGCGGAGAATCGAAATCGCCGGGTGTGTGATCCTTCGCGACTCCGCCGGTAACCGGGACCACGAATACGTGGGTTCTGAGCCCGTCCTTCCAGAAATTCCAGTGGCGATAGAGCAGGCGGGTCGCGACCTTGGCCTTTACCTTGTTCGCTTCGACTTCCGCGGCGCGCTTGCTGTTGCAGTCGTCGTCGGCGCAGTCGGGGTAAACGTCGGACGAGAACACGAAGCTCTTTCCGTCCGGCGACCATGCGTGGCCTCCCGCACCTGTCGAGATGGACGTTATCTTTCGGGCCTCGCCACCGCTGGCGAGATCGAGCAACCAGATCTGCGGCCCGCCCTCACGCGTCGATATGAAGGCAATCTGCCGGCCGTCAGGTGACCACCGCGGACGATCGTTGGACCCGGCCGACGTGATCTGCCGCGGCGCGCCGCCGGCCGCCGGAACCAGCCAGATCTGTCGATTCGACGAGTTCGTCGCCTTGTCGTAAGTCTGGATGACGTATGCGACCGTCTTCCCGTCAGGAGATATCTCCGGTTCCGAGACCCTCTTGAAGTTGAACAGGTCCTCAGGCTGCAATCCGATCGGCTGCTGCGCCGCCGCGGCCGTCGCCATGCCTATGGCGACGATGATCGCGAAGAACATTCGTTTCATTGTCTGTCGTGTCCTTGGAGCAACCGGCTTGGACGGCCGGGCCTGTTCGAGAGGTCGGAAGGAAAACCGAGGTGGAGCCGCCGACGGTTCGGCGCACTCCACCCCGGCAGTGAAGAGTGTTCGGCCCGCTACTTCGGAGCCGCCGCGGCCGCACTGGCCTTGGCGTAATCGCCCGCCTTGACGATCACGAACTTGTTCGGATCCAGGTACTTCCGCATGGCCGCCGAAATCTGTTCGGGGGTCAGTGCAGAGATCTTCGATTCGAGGTCCGCGTCCCACATTATCGTCCGGCCAAGGAACCGGTAGCTGTTGAGACGCCCGGCGAGGCCGCCGTCGTTGGAGCGCTGCACCTGTCGGGACTGCAGCCAGCCTGACTTCGCTCCGGCGATCTCGTCAGCCGTGAATCCGTCCTTGAGCATCCGGTCGATCTCCTCGCGGAACGCGGCCTCGAGCTTCGCAACGTTCTGCGGAGCGTAGATGGCGTTTGCCGTGAACTGGCCCCGCTTGTCGAGCGAGCTCGCCGAGATGCCGGCGCCGACGCCGTAGCTGAGGCCTTCCTTCTGGCGAATCCGGACCGCGAGTCGCGAGTTCAGGAATCCGCCACCGAGCATGTACCCGCCAAGGACGATCGCCGGATAGTCGGCATCGTCATCCCGGAGCGGCAGTACCTGCGCGGCAAGGAAGAATGCGTTCGCCTTGTCCGGCGTCTCGAAGACCTTGTTCGCCGGAGCGATCTCTAGGAAAGGATTGGGAACGCGCGTGTAACCCTTCGGGCTCTTCCATCCGCCGAAGAGCTCCGTGACGAGAGCCTTCAGTTCCTTCGGGTCGAAATCGCCCACCGCCGCCAGCTCGCCGAACGATGCGCCGTAGAAGTCGCGATGGAAAGCCTTCGCATCGTCGATCGTCGTCGCCTTGATTGACGCGATCTCCTCGTCCGGCGTCTCGACGTAACGGATGTCGCCCTTCGGGAACGGATTGAGCGTTCGAAGGAGGAAATTGAACGCAATGGACTGGGGCTCGCTGCGCTGGCTCTCGATGGCCGCAAGCGACTCTTCCTCGAGCAGATCGAACTCGCTGACCGGGAACGCAGGCTCTCGCAGGATCTCGGCAACGAGCCGGAGGACCGCCGGGAGGTTCTCACGCGGCGATTCGATCGAAGCGAATGCGCTCGCCGCGCTGCCTCCCACGTTCACCCGGGCCTTCAGGCGATCGAACTCGTCCTTGATCTGCTGGCGCGTGTGCTTCGTTGTGCCGCGCATCAGCATCTCGCCCGCGGCTTCGGCGGCCGTGGATTTGCCCATCAGGCTCTTCTCGTCACCAAAGCGCAGGGTGAGGTTCACGTTGACCGTTGCGCCGCGCGTCTTCTTCGGAAGGAAAGTCAGTTTCAGTCCACCGGGAATCTCGTCGAGCGAAGTGCGCGACTGGATGTTCGCGGGCGACGGATCGAAGGCCTCGCCCTCGGCGACTGCCGCCTGACCCTTGTAGTCCTTCACCATCGCGACGACGTCGGGACGCCCGGGGATCTCTGCGCGCTCCGGCTTCTCGGTCGGGATGAACATGCCGGTCGTGCGGTTCGAGGGCTTAAGGTATGCCGCGGCGACGCGCTGTACGTCAGCCGGTGTCACCGTCTTCAAGCGATCGCGGTTGATGAAGAAGAGCCGCCAGTCGCCCATCGCGATGAACTCGGAGAGCGAGAGACCGACGCGATTGGCGTCGTTGAGCGTCAGCTCGATGTTCTTGACGAGACCGGTCTTTGCACGCTCGACCTCTTCGGTCGAAGGTGCAGCGGTTGCGAACGACTCGACCGTCTTGATGAGCTCGTCGCGAGCTGCGTCGATTGAGTCTTCCTTGCGGACCTCGGCGCCGAACATGATCAGGCCCTGGTCGTGCTGCTGGAACGAGAATCCGTAGGCCGACGAAGCCTTCTTCGATTCGACGAGCGACTTGTGGAGTCGGCCCGACGGTGTGTCTCCGAGCACTTCGGCGAGCACGTCGATCGCCGCATAGTCCGGATGCAGTCCGGGCGGAATGTGGTACGCCGTCATGACGAGTTGAGTGTCGCCCGTGCGGCGGACCGTCACTGAGCGCTCGCCGTCCTGCGTCGGCTCGACGGTGTAGATCGGCGCGAGCGTGCGGTCCGGCTTCGGGATAGCGCCGAACTTGGTAGCGATGACGCCGAGCGTGCGCACCGGGTCAAACTTGCCGGCGACAAGCAGCACTGAATTGTCAGGCTGGTAGTAGCGACGGTAGAAGGCCTGCAGGCGGTCGATCGGCACGTTCTCGAGGTCGCTCTTGGCGCCGATCGTAGACTTGCCGTAGTTGTGCCAGAGGTAGGCGGTCGAGGACACGCGCTGCTGGAGGATCCGGTTCGGCGAGTTCTCGCCGCTCTCGAATTCGTTGCGGACCACGGTCATCTCGGAGTCGAGGTCCTTCTTCGCGATGTAGCTGTTGACCATGCGGTCGGATTCGAGGTCGAGCGCCCAATCGAGGTTCTCGTCTGTCGCGGCGAATGTCTCGAAGTAGTTCGTGCGGTCGTACCAGGTCGTTCCGTTGGGCGACGCGCCGTGCTGGGTCAGCTCCTGCGGAATGTTCTTGTGCTTGTCCGTGCCCTTGAACACGAGGTGTTCCAGGAGGTGCGCCATTCCGGTCTCGCCGTAGTTCTCGTGGCGCGAACCGACCAGATAGGTGATGTTGACGGTAATCGTCTGCTTCGTCTGATCGGGAAAGAGCAGGACGCGCAGGCCGTTGGCCAGTCGGTATTCAGTTATGCCCTCGACGCTCGTCACGCGCTCGACGCCGGCCGGCAACGCTGCAGCCGCACCACCCTGCGCAAGAGCGCGGGTCGGCAGGGAGCCGAGCAGGACGACGGCCGAAAGGACGGCCATCGGAAGCGGATGTCGCATGTTCATGGATAATGTCTCTCTATTGTGATCTCTCAAGGGCCGGTGTGGGGGAGTCCGGCGATTCGACCGCGAAACAGAGGTGTTTATCGTTCCATGAAAGCCGGTGTCAACTGCGCGTGAATGGGGGCTGAAGGGCATGACGAAAGGCAGAAAGGCGGTGGTCCTCCTCAGTGGGGGGCTCGATTCGACAACGACGCTGGCGATTGCCAGTTCCGAAGGCTATTCGTGTCACGCAATGACGTTCCGCTACGGACAGCGGCACGAGAACGAAATCCTTTCCGCGCAACGAATTGCGGCGGCATGGAATGTTGCGGAACACGTCGTGGCCGAGATCGACCTGCGGGTATTCGGAGGTTCCGCCCTGACGTCCGACATCGCCGTGCCGAAGGGCCGCGACGTCGCCGAGATGGGCGAGGGAATCCCGGTGACTTACGTACCGGCCCGCAACACCATCTTCCTGTCGTTTGCGCTCGCCTGGGCGGAAGTCCTGGGATGCCGGGACATCTTCATCGGAGTCAATGCCCTGGATTATTCAGGATACCCGGATTGCCGGCCGGAGTTCATAGAGGCGTTTTCGCGCATGGCGAATCTGGCGACGCGTGCAGGAGTGGAGGGAGAACAGCGACTGACCATCCACACACCGCTGATTGCCATGTCGAAGGCCCAGATCGTCGCGCGGGGGATGGAACTGGGCGTCGATTATGGCCTGACGACGTCCTGCTACGATCCGGATAAAGACGGCCACGCGTGCGGCGCCTGCGACTCGTGCCTTTTGCGCCTGCGAGGCTTCGCGGAGAACGGACTCCGTGACCCGGCACAATATGTTGTGGTCGCGGGGTGAAAGAGAGGCATCGCGGATTGGGCGGATGATGCGGATTGGGCGGATCCGACGGGTCTTTCGGTTCAGATCAGCCCAATTCGCATCATCCGCCAAGTCCGCGATGCCCCTCTGTCCGTGTCTCCGCGGGTACGTGTACGAAGCCTCTCCTGCCCCATATCCCCTTGTGAAGAAGGTAACTCACACGGTCAAAAGCTCTTAGAGCTACCCATACAAGACCCGAACGTTTGAGCCCTCCGGCGCGTCCAGAATTCCGGACATCCCGTAACCATTGCTAGTGGTGCAGTTAGACTCAACCACTATATCTTGTGGATTTTTTCGTTGACGCCCGAACGGCTTCAGACTTACACTGCATCTCGCTTCGGGGGGCAGTTCTTCTTAACAACAACAATATTTTGCAGGACAGGTATTCAAGTACCGCATAGCCTCCTGGACGTGAGAGGCATGGCCGAGTCGTCTTCGGACGCCGGTCGAGACGAGGCAAGTCCCCGGCCTGCTGGGCGCCGCAATCGGCACCTGGGGCGACAGACGGGAGACGATCCTACGCAGCCTTTCCCGGGGAGTGCTTCACAGGCGGATTATCATGGAAAGGTCAAAAGGTGGACTGTCGATGAGCGCAACGGAGCAGAGACGAGCGGGCCGGACGCGCACCGGATCCGAGGTTGGATTGAATGCGCGGCGCGTGATCTCGAAGCGGTACTCCCTGAAGGACGAGATGGGGCGTCCGCGCGAGGAATGGTCGGATATCTGCCACCGCGTCGTCGGCGCCGTGGCGCTTGCAGAGACCGATCCGGTCCGCCGGTCGGAGTTTCATGACGCCATGCTCGACCTGATGCTCGAGCGCCGGTTCCTGCCGAACACGCCGTGTCTCGTGAACGCCGGCAAGCCGAAGGGACAGCTCGCTGCCTGCTTCGTCCTCCCGGTTCGCGACGACCTGTCACAGATCATGGATCACGCGCGCTGGTGCGCGCTCGTCCATCAGTCTGGCGGCGGAACGGGAATGTCGTACGAGCTGCTGCGCCCCGCGGGGGCGTCGGTCGGCGGTGGACGCGGGATCGCGTCGGGACCGGTCTCGTTCATGGAAATCGTCAACACGATGACCGAGACCGTGAAGCAGGGCGGAGTCCGTCGCGGCGCGAACATGGGCATCATGGCGGTCGCGCATCCGGACATCCTCCGTTTCATCCACGCGAAGAATGACCAGGGCTCGCTCACCAACTTCAATATATCGGTGACCATCACCGACGCGTTCCTCCAGGCCGTCGAGCGCGGCGAGTGGTTCCAGGCGGAGTTCGACGGCAAGCCGTGGACCGATCCTATCTGGGATCCGAAGGCGAATGACGGCAGGGGCGGCAACTACACCTACCTGGGCGAAGAGCCGCCGAAGCCGGGAATGCTCTATGCGCCGGAGATCTGGAACCGGATCATCACGTCGACGCATCGATGGGCAGAGCCCGGGATCATCTTCATCGACAACGTGAACCGGTCGAACCCGCTCCGTCACTCGATGGGCCTCAAGAAGGCTTCGAACCCATGCGGCGAGCAGATGCTGCACGATTTCAACGCGTGCAATCTCGGGTCGATCGACGTTGCGAAGTATTACAACCCGATCACGGACGACGTGGACTGGGACGGACTGCGCGAGGGCGTTCACCTGTCCGTGCGCTTCCTCGACAACGTCGTCGACGTCTGTCACTGGCCTCTGCCGGAAATCCACGACACGGTACACCGCACGCGTCCGGTCGGCCTCGGCGTGATGGGTTTCGCCGATCTGCTGCTCGACAAGCGGATCGTCTACGGCTCGGAAGAGTCGGCAGTCTTCGCCGACCGCCTCATGTCGTTCATCCGAAAGGAAGCATGGCTCGAGTCACTCGCGCTCGGACGCGAGAAGGGCCCGATGCCCGAGTTCGAGCCGAACCGCGACCTCTACGAAACGATGATCTACGACGAAGTCGGAATCTCGCGCGACATTCCGCTGACGCCGCGCAACTACGAAGTCACGACCGTCGCACCGACGGGCACGATCTCGCTCGCGGCAGAGACGTCGTCGGGAATCGAGCCGAACTTCTCGTACGCCTATTATCGTCGTGACACGGTGGGCGAGCGCACGTACGCGCATCCGATCGCGGCGGCCGCGCTCGGCATCGACCTGGATCCGACCGACGACGAGTCGATCAAGCTTGCGGCCGAAGCCATCGTCGAACATCGGGACGACCTTCCTTCCTACTTCGTCGACGCGATGTCGCTGTCGCCTGACGATCACCTGCGGGTGCTTGCGGCGTGTCAGAAGCACGTCGACAACTCGATCTCGAAGACCGTGAACGCGCCGTCGACGGCGACGGTCGAGGACACCGATCGAGTGCACCGGCTCGCCTGGAAGATGGGTGTGAAGGCCGTTTCCTACTACCGCGACGGTTCGCGGGACGGACAGGTGCTGACGGCCATGCCGAAAACAGAGAAGAAGCCCGCGGCGTTGCCGGTAGTGGAAACGCCCGCCGCGCCCGTAGCGTCGCCGGCGCCGCCGACGATCGACCGGACGACCGAGATTTCGCGTCCGCGGGAGCTGGCCGGATGGACGTGGCAGATTCCGTTCGACGGACAGAACCTCTACGTGACGGTCAACCACGATGGCGACCGCGTGCTCGAGGTGTTCACCGCAGGGCCGCTCTCGGTGTCGGTGGGTCTGCTGGCGTCGAAGATGCTCCGCGGCGGATTCGAGACCGAGGAAGTCTCACGCTCGCTCAACAAGGTGATCGGGACGCATTCGCTGTGGTTCAACGAGCGCCATTGCTCGTCGCCGGAGCAGGCGGTTGCGGAGTGCCTGATGCTGGCGAAGCGCAGGCTCGACGGCCGTCCTGATTCGGCGCGGGCGATGAAGGGACAGATGGTCTCGGGGCTGACGTGCCCCGAGTGCAGCGGTGACCACTTCATTCACGATTCGGGGTGCGACGTGTGTCTGGATTGCGGGTATTCGAAGTGCAAGTAGGGGCTGCGAGCCGATAGTTCTCAAAGTCTTTGCGCCTTTGCGAGTGCTTGGCGTCTTTGCGAGAAACGCGTCCTTGAGGGCGCGTTTCCCGCAAAGACGCCAAGGTCTCGCAAAGGCGCAAAGCTCAGATGGGAACCGTCAGAAGACTCACTTCGCCGCAGCTTCCTTTCGAACATAGAACCCCTCGAACGACGGCGTCCACGTCTTCCCTTCATCTGCCGACGTCTCGAAGAACTGCCGCACACGTCCGTCAGGCAACGGAGTGAGCGTCATCTTCGTCAGGGTCTTCGTCCCATTCGGTGCCACGCTGTTCCCGGCTACGACCACAGATCCGTCCTTCGCCTCGCCCTTCATCTCCAGATAGTTGCCCTGGGCATCCACCCAGACCTGGGTCACCTTTCCTGTCGCAGTATCGAAAAAGTTCATGCTCCCGCCCGTGCCCCCGAGTGCGTCGGTCCACCGCTCCTGCACGACGCAGCCCCCATCGACAGGATGGATCGAGTTCGTCCCGACCTGTTGGCCCTTCGGGTTGAACACATTCCAGTCACCGACCCAGAAGTCCATTGCGCGCCACCTGGCGTCGTACCGGCAGGGGAATGCGACGCGCTCCGTTTTCTCGACGGCCGCCGGGAATCGGGCATCCTCACGGAGCTTGGCCAGGTCGGGATCCGCCTTGAGTTGCTCGACATTCTTGTAACCGGCCTCGATCGCACCATTGAGCGCACGGAACCCATCATCGAGCCTTCCGAGGCACGCATAGGCACACGCCAGGTTGTACTTCGTGAAGAACGGAACGAAGCCGAGTGCCTCGGCTTTCTCGAGGCTGACCACGGCACGGTCGAATGCACGGAGTCGAAGCTGGGACGTCCCAGCTCGGAACCACGCCATCGCGTTTTCCGGCTCACGGGCCACGATGGACTCGTAAGCCTTCGCTGCCACTGGCCAATCCTTCGACTGATAGGCCGCGTTTGCATCCACCGCGCCAGCGGGCGATTGTGCGAGCGTCGCAGCGGCAATCGAAAGCAATCCGATCACCGCGACTGCCAGACGTATCTCGAGTCCGATCACGTTCTCACCTCTCTCTTCTGTCATTCGATCGAATGTCCAAACGCGCGATCACTCGCACCCTGACCTGCTCGTGACTCGCAGAGCGCGCTTTTGCAATGATTTACATTCATTCACTCCTGGCCCACGAAAATGCGGCGGCAGACTGGCACGCCACTTGACCCGCGGACCGCAAAAGCCAACAATCGCGTCGAGTCCCCCAAGTCCAACATTTCTGCCGGTTTCGGCGACGAGGATTCGCCTGTGGCCCTGTTCTCTACGACGATCAACGCGCCGCGCGTCTTCCTCGCTGGATTGCTCGCCGGACTTCTCATCAACATTGTCGACATTGCCTTGCTGATCGTCATGGGCTCGGAACCGTGGTCCGGCGTGCTGCGAGGCGAGGCCCTCACGGGCTCATTCGCACTACCGCTGTACAGGGCGCTCGCCAGTCTGGTGGCGGGGATCTTCATCGCGTGGCTGTACGCGGCCCTGCGCTCGACCCTCGGACGCGGCATCGGCGCAGGGTGCACCGCGGCTGTCGTCACGTGGGTCCTCGCGCACCTGTATGCCGCCGCAACGGTCGCGACCGGCCAATCGACGTGGCGCGCGTTCGCGATCGACGCGGGAGGGCTTCTGATCGGATACCTCGCCGGCGGCATTGCCGCGTCGCGAGTCTACGACCGTACGCCGGGGTCCTCGCGCAAGCCGCTGATGGGCAGACGGCGCTAGCAGGACAGGCAGTGAGCCTCGCGGCCCGAGTCTCGAAAAATAATGTGGACCCATGTGCCGCGGTTCCGCGTCTATAGGACTGTTGATGTTTGAGAGGTCCGTAGCACCACGCGGACCTTGAGATGACGGACTTCCTCAGACGTCGTCTCGATCGCGCGCCGGAATGCGGAATCCCATCCGCTGAAGGCACGGCGGGGCACCGAGGCGTTGCATTTGCTGTTCCTCGCGACGACAGGTGCCGGAATGTCGATTGTGGGAGCGCCGCAACAGGGCGCTCCCGCAATTTGCTACTTCACATACCGCCACTCCAACACCTTGTGCGCTCTGTGACTACGTGATCTCTGTATGGCAACGCCTCTGCCGTTGGCATACAGAGGTCACAGAGGCACGGAGCACACAGAGTCAGTCCGTCGGCCGCTCGTACCGCGCTCGCACTACCGTATGAATGTTCCCTCGCACGTTGAAGTCGCCCTCGATCTCGACGCGAATCGGGTCGAGCGCCGCCACGAAGTCGTCGAGGATCCGGTTCACCACGTGCTCGTGAAAGATTTTCACGCTCCGAAAGCTGTTCACGTAGAGTTTCAGGCTCTTGAGCTCAACGCACGCCAGATTCGGAACGTAGTCGAGCTTGATCGTCGCGAAGTCCGGAAAATCCGAGAACGGACAGATTGCCGTGAACTCGGGCATCGTGAACGAAACCACGATCTCCTTGCCCGGATACTCGTAGGGAAACGTGTCGAGCGGATACAGGTCCATCTCTTCGACCGGTGTCGAGGTGATGACGGGCTTGAAGATCTCGTGCGGCATGTCGCCTTCCTCCGTGTCTGAACCGGAAGCATACCCGAAGCCGAGCTCGCCCGACTGCAACGACCGGCATTGGCTACCCGGAGCGCCGGTTGGCTTCGAGTCAGTCGGTCGTGTAGGCTCAGACGAGTCGCCTGTCCGTCGCTCCCTGGCGCGGACTTCGTGACTCACTTCATTCGAGGAGGACCTCCCGCTTGAGGACCAAGACGCTCGTGCCCATGCTCGCATTTGCAGCGACGCTCGTTGGAGCAGCCTGTTCCAACCCGCCCGCGCCAACGAACGTGTCGAACACCACCAACAAGCCCGTGAACGCGGCGCCTGCCAACACCAATGCCGCTCCAGCGATTGCAGCGCTGCCCGGAATGGATGAAGCCACGCACGCCGCCTTCAAGGCCAAGTGCGCGTTGTGCCACGGTCAGGACGGAAAGGGCTCCGGCAAGGCGCCGAACCTGTTCGAGGTGAAGGAAAAGCGTCCGGCGGATCAGTGGGAAGCCTATCTGAAGGACCCGAAGACGTTCGAGAAGGACATCACGATGCCAGTGATCCCGCTCGAAGACGGCCAGCGCAAGCTGCTCGCCGAGTGGCTCGCCAAGACTACCGGCGGCCAGTCCGGTGGGAAGTCCGCGGATATGCCGTCGAACAAGCCCGCGGCTCCGGACGCGAAGAAGTAAACTGAAGCGGAGCCGATCCGGTTGGGCCGGCTCCGCCACTCGGCTAGCGCCCGGAATGTCCGGGCGCCGGAGGAACGCGATGGCCTCGCAGATCCGTTTCGAACCGCCCGGCGTGGACGGCCTTGTTGCATCGGGCACGACGATCGCCGCGGCAGCCGAACGGCTCGGCGTTGAGATCGAGCTTCGATGCGGCGGAAAGGGTGAGTGCACGACTTGCGCCGTTCGCGCCGTCGAAGAGCCGTTCTCGCTCTCTCCGCTGACCGACGCCGAACGCAGAATCCTTTCCGATGCTGACGTCGCTGGTGGTATCCGGCTTGGATGTCAGGCGAAGACGGGCGACGCGGACTGCACGATTCACGTGCTCGACGCCGCCGAGCGGCCGCCGATGCCAGAGACTCTTGCCGGAGAAATTCCAGGCGGCGAAGGAAGCGATTCCAGCGACGAAGCATGCGGCGGGAGCTCGACGAAAGCCGGCGGTAAACGCGGGGGGTTCGATTGGACGTGGACGTCGTCGTGGGGCAGGGGCTCAGGCGAGTGTGCGTCCGGTGAAACGAAGGCGGCGGAGGACTCGACGGAAGGGACTTCGGCGCCGGATGTCGATGTCGACGAAGTGCGCCGTCGACTTCTCGAAGCTTTCGGCGAACTGCCAGCGAGCGAACGACTCGTAGCCGCGCTCGAACTCAACATGAAGGCTGCTGCGGATCTGTTCGGCGCCCTTTTCGAGGGCCCGTTCAGGGCCGGCGAGCAGGCCCTCGACTCGCTCCTGTCGCAGGCCGCCAACGTCGTTCGCGAGTCGAAGCAGAAGGACGCGGGAAATTCAGCCCCAGAGGAGCCTCCGGCCCAGCCCGACGCTTCGGCCGATGATCAGGATACCGACCAACCATGACGAACTCCGATACCTACTACAGGCTCACCATTCGCTTCTCGAATGGTGAGACCGAGAAATTCATACTAAGGGATCCCGTCGATGCAGGGCAGATCACGGACACAACGCGTTTCGTGCTCGTGCGCTCGCACACGGGTCAGAATCACGAGATGTCGCAGGTCTTTCTCGCGAGCCTCGCCGACGTGTCGTTCGTGCGCATCGATCGTCTCGACGCGAAGCAGATGCGACAGCGAGTGACCGGACTTACTGGATCGTTCGACGAGAGCGACGGGCCCGAAGTGGTGGCGACCGTCGAATTCCTATGAGCGGCGCGAGGCAATCCCGGACGCGGTCTGTCTGGCGCGTACTCCTGCTCGTCGGAGTGCTGACGCTCTTGCCGCTGGCGGGTTGTCGCGAGCAGAAGGCCGACGCGACGGCGACGCGAAACGCGAACGCTCCGACGGCGGCCACCAATGCGGGCGGGAGCACGATGGCGAAGACCGAGTTCGATGCGAATCGCGCGTTCGAGCACGTCCGCCGGCAGGTGGCCTTCGGCCCCAGACCCGCGGGATCGCCGGCGCTTGCAGAGACGCGCAAGTACATTGTCGCGGAACTTACATCCTACGGATTGAAGGTCACCGAAGAGCCTTTCACGGCAACTACACCGGCGGGAAAGCTCGACATGGTGAACGTCGTAGCCGAGTTGCCAGGTGCATCGCCAGAGACAGTCGTCCTTTCGAGCCACTATGACACGAAGCGGATGGCCAACTTCGTCGGCGCGAACGATGGAGGGTCTTCGACCGGGGCGTTGCTCGAGATTGCGCGCGTAGTCGCCGAGGGCGCAAGAACGAAGAAACCGGAGATGACTATCCAGTTCGTCTTCTTCGACGGTGAGGAAGCTGTCATTGAATGGTCGGACGAAGACAGCACCTACGGATCCAGGCAGTTCGTCGCATCGCGGCAGAAGTCGGGAGCGCTTGCGAATATTCGTGGAATGGTGCTGCTCGACATGATCGGCGATCGGGACCTGGTGATCGCGCGGGAAGGGCATTCGACCGCGACGCTCACGGATGCGATCTGGTCGACCGCGGCGTCCCTCGGCTACGCGAAGCACTTCGTGAACACCAAGCAGTACATCGAAGACGATCACCTGCCCTTTCTCAAGGCGGGAGTTTCTGCCGTCGACCTTATCGACTTCCAGTTCGGCACCAGTCGCGACAAGTACGGTGACGGCGGACCGACGAATGCCTATTGGCACACGCCAGACGACACGCTCGACAAGGTGAGCGCCGAAAGCCTGAAGGTCGTCGGCGACACGGTCATCGCGTCGCTGCCGGCGATCTTTACCATCCTGCGGCGGTAGAGCGGGTCAGTACCGGGAGCGTTAGCAAACGGGTAGTCATGCGCAGCAGCCGACGTCCGCTGCAGCGTCTGTCCACCCGCTCGCCAACGCTCGCGGTACTGATCGACTTCCTGAAGCAAGCGTTTGCCGGGCCCCCCGGTCGGATCAGACCCACCGGCGGACGGATCGCCGGTACTCGGCGTACGACTCGCCGAATGCGCTCGATAGGTACGCCTCTTCCCGGCGAACTACGAACACGGTCAGCATCCACAGCACGATCGGCAGCGCCGCGATCATCCACAGCGAGTTGGCGACGAGTGCGATACCGAGATTCAGGACGGTCAATCCCACGTACATCGGATTCCGGCTGAACCGGTAAGGTCCTCGAGCGACGATGGAGGTCGCAGGCTGATTCGGATAGATGCCCGTGTCTGCCCGGCGAAACGTCAACAGCGCCCAGGTGATAGTCGCCGAAGCGAGAACCATGGCCACGTACCCGACAAGGAGCGACACGGGTCGAAGACTGTAGGGAAGGAGCGGCAACGGCACGGCGCGGCCAGTCAGCCACGCCGCTCCCATGCCAAGTACGAACAGGATCGGCGGCGGAAAGCGCACGCCAGGGTTGCTGAGCGGTGTTTCGGTCACGTGATGGCACTCTCGCTATGTCGATTCGAACGGTCATCGACGGATCGCGGCAGATCCGAGACGCAGCAATTCTCATCCTACTTTGGTTGATTGTCAGCCGTGAACCTCGCGGCACACGACTGTACGGTTCAGGAATCGTCGCGGCCGGGACGCACGGCGGTCGCTCCGGTGGTTGACGCGGCCACCGCGACCCGGTAGGAGAGTGTCCGCTTCGGCACTCCAGATCAACCCGAGGCCGGCCCGAAACACAGTCGGTTACAAGAGGAGAGCATGCGAATAGCCATCATACCCGGCGACGGTATCGGAAAAGAGGTGATCGCGGAGGCGGTCCGCGTCCTCGAGGCGGCGGAAAGCGCGTTCGGCTTTTCGATCGAAAAGACCGAGCTCGACTGGGGTGCCGACCGATACCTGCGTGACGGAACTACGCTTCCAGACGGCGCCGTCGAGATGTTTCAGAACGAGTACGACGCCATCCTGCTCGGCGCCGTCGGCGACCCGCGCGTGCCCGACAACCGGCACGCGGCAGACATCCTCCTCGGACTGCGTTTCAAGCTCGATCTCTACATCAACCTCCGGCCTGTCAAGCTGCTTGCGGATTCACTGACGCCGCTCAAGGGCCGGACGTGCGCCGACGTTGATTTCGTGGTCTTTCGGGAGAACACGGAGGGGCTCTACACCTTCATGGGCGGCATCTTCAAGAAGGGCACTCCGGACGAGGTCGCGATCCAGGAAGAGGTAAATACCCGAAAAGGCGTCGAGCGGATCATCGAAGCGGCGTTCGAGTTTGCCGAACGGGCGGGGCGAAAGAAGGTCACGCTCGCGGACAAGTCGAACGCCATGACCTACGGCCACGACCTCTGGCGGCGCGCGTTCAGGGAGGTTGCCGACCGCCATCCATCCATCCAGACGAACGCGCAGTACATCGACGCGACTGCGATGTTCATGGTGCTCGACCCAGGCCAGTTCGACGTGATCGTCACGAACAACCTGTTCGGAGACATCATCACCGACCTCGGCGCGGCGCTGCAGGGCGGACTTGGCGTGGCCGGTTCCGGCAACATTCATCCGGGCAAGGTCTCGCTGTTCGAGCCGGTTCACGGAAGCGCGCCGCAATTCGCCGGAAAGAACATCGCGAACCCGATCGGATCGGTTCTCGCCGCCGGCCTGATGCTCGAGCATCTGGGTCAACAGGCCGCCGCTGATGCGGTCGAACGCGCCGTGGTCGCCGCCATCGGAGACGGAAAGATCACGAAGGACGTCGGCGGGTCGCTCTCGACGACCGAAGCCGGAGCAGCCATCGCGGAGCGGGTGCGCGCGTGACCGCGTCGCGTATCGCGTGAGAAGCTGATCTCCATGTTCGGCTTCAAGACTGCCCGCAAGGGCTGCATCGGATGCGTTTCGGCCCTCGGGCTCGCCGGCGGGGCGTTGCTGCTCACGTGGCTTTTCGCGCCGTGGATCATAGACGCCGTCATCGACTGGGTCCTTTTCGTGGAGCCGCCGGCCGTCGCGGTTTCTGACACTGGAACGGCCGAAGTGAAAACGGCGCTGCGTCAGATATACACCGCGGTTGAAGGAGACGCGGCGCCGAAGAACCCGAAAGTCACGCTGTCAGAAGGTGCGCTCAACGGTTTTCTCGGCGATCCGTCCGACGGTTCCGCGCTTCGCGCCGCGCGCGTGGATCTGGGTATCGACTCGGCCACTCTCTACGCGGCGATCGACTGCGCTAGGCTGTCGCGCAATCCCGAGTATGCAGATCTTCTCGCCGACGTCCCAAGGTTTCTTCGCGAGCGCAGGGTCAGCATCCGCGTCGAGCTCACGGGGCTCACGACGGCGAACAACCGGCTGACGTTCTCGGACGTCAGCGTCTCGGTGGGACGAATCTGGGTGCCGTTCTCGGGCCGGTGGGCCCTGCCTATTCTTCAGCGAGTCGCGGAGAAGAAGCTCGGGACGCGTCTGCCGGAGGAGGGCCTGCCGTTGCCGCCAGGGACGTCGGCACGGATTGCGAACGACGTGTTGACCGTGGATCTCGGCAAGCGCTGACCGTTGTACGGCCGGCCCCTCGCTACCGCTCGGGGTTCTGGGCGACAATCGGGGACCGTCTCAGACGTGAAATCTCTCCACAATCAAGGAGCCACACGCATGCGAGCGATTGAAGTAGCAGCTTTCGGAGGAACCGACCAACTCGAAGCCGTAAACCTGACGGCGCCTGTTCCTGGTCCCGGTGAGGTGCTCGTCGACGTCGAGGCCTGCGGCCTGAACTACGCCGACGTGATGATGCGCCGGGGGCTGTACGTCGGCGGTCCGGCGCCGCGCTTCATTCCCGGGCTCGAAGTCGCGGGAACGGTCGCGGCCATCGGCGACGGCGTGACCAAGGTCGTGCCGGGTCAGAGAGTGATGGCGCTGATCTCGCACGGCGGGTATGCCGAACAGGTCGTCGCACCGTCGACTAGCGTCATGCCCCGTCCTGAAGGCATGAGCGCCGAAGCGGCCGCCGCGTTTCCGGTGAACTACTTCACGGCCGACTTCGCGCTGCACTTCGCCGGCAATGTCCAGGCGGGACAGAATGTGCTCATCCATGCAGCCGCGGGTGGAGTCGGAACTGCGGCCGTTCAGCTGGCGAAGATCGCGGGCGCGCGCGTGATTGCGACGGCTAGCTCCGCCGAAAAGCTCGAGCGGGTGAAGACGCTCGGCGCCGATGTCTGCATCGACTACACGAAAGAGGACTTCCTGGCGGTCGTGAAGGACGTTACGGACGGCAAGGGTGTCGAGCTCGTTCTCGAATCGGTCGGCGGCGACGTCTTCGACAAGAGCATGGCGGCGCTCAGGCCGCTCGGGCGGCTCATAGTCTTCGGCATCGCGAGTGCGGATGCGCGACGACCGGACGTTCGGGACATGCTCTTCCGGAACCTGTGGGTGATCGGGTTGCACCTCGGGGCGCTGATGGGGAATCAGGAGGTTTCGAAAGCCTCGTCCGAGAGGCTGTTCGGACTTCTCGCGACCGGCCGGATCGTCCCGCAGATCGGACACGTCCTCGGTCTCGAGGAAGCCGCCCGCGCCCAGGACCTCCTCGGCGACCGCGGCAACTACGGCAAGGTTGTGATCAAGCCTTAGCCAGACGAAGAAGCAACGCGGATTCAGCGGATCAAGCGGATGGAGCGGATCTGAAAAGTCAGGTCAGATCCGCTCCATCCGCACTCATCCGCAATATCCGCGTTGCTCTTTGTTCCTATGTCTCGTCGTGGACGTATTCGACCTCGACGCTCGCGACGATTTCGTTCCAGAGGTTCAGCGACCGCATCATCTGCAGCAGCATCGTCTTGCGGCCTTCGACGTGATAGTGCGGCGACGCGAGCGCGCGAACCGGCGAAATGTCGCCGCGGTTCAATTTCGCCATCATCTCGTACGGGCACGTCGACCGCATGATCCACGAGTTGTCGTATTCGGCTGTTCGCATTGCTTCCCACGGAGCCGGCTGCGATTCGTAGGACCAGTCGACGCACTCGCCGTTGCGGAACGTCCACGTCGTCACCCGGTCGCAGCCGCCGGGACCGTCGAGGACACGAAATACGAACGTGCCGTTCAACTTGCGCGCCGTGTTCAGAAACTCGGCACTCTCGCGCAGCCGCCGCACCGCCTCTTCCACCCATTCCCGCGTGTAGTAATTGATCATAGCGCTCCCGTCACACATCGTCGGACAAGGACCTCGATGTCTGCGTACTCGGATGGCCGCGGATTGAACGCCAGGCACGGATCGTTCATTGCCGCCTCGGTGATGTCTCCGACCGTCGCCTCGTCGCCGCCGAGGCCTAACTCTGCGAAATCCGTCGGAATGCCGATCGACGCATTGAGCGCCCTGACGCGAGCGACGGATTCCACGGCCATCTCGGCGTCGGATCGGCCTCCTCGCTCAGCCCCGAGCGCGAGAGCCAGGGCGGCGTAGCGGGCGGGACACGTCTCGAGGTTGTATTCCATCACGTAAGGAAGCGCGACAGCGTTGCTCAATCCGTGGTGCAGACCGTGCAGGCTTCCGACCGAGTGCGCGATCGCGTGCGTCGCGCCCAGAACGGCGTTCGTGAAGGCGATACCACCCATCGACGCCGCAATCTGCACCTTCGAAAGGGCATCGGTGTTACCGCGATCGGCCACGGCAAGCGGCAGGTTGTCCGCGAGCATCTCGACCGCCCGCAGCGCGATCGCCTCCGAGATCGGTTCGCGATCGGTCGAGACGAACGCCTCGATCGCGTGCGTCATCGCGTCCATTCCGGTGTATGCGACGAGATGCGGCGGAAGGGACCGCAGCATCTCCGGATCGAGGATCGCGATTCGCGGGAAGAGATACGGACTCCCGAGTATTACCTTTGCCTTCGCGGCGTGGTCCTTGATCACGGCTCCGCCGGACACCTCACTTCCGGTCCCGCACGTCGTCGGGATGGCGATGATCGGCGTGCACGGCCCGGGCACGATGTACAGGCCCTCGTAATCGTGGATCCGTCCGCCGTGGGTCGCCACGACGGCGGCTGCCTTTGCCGTGTCGATTACTGAACCGCCGCCGACTGCAATTATGAGCTCCGCGGCGCTCTCCAGAATGACGGTTGCGGCGGCGTCGACAGTGTTGACGTCCGAATCGGACGGCACGTCGTCGAAGACGGCCACCACCTCGTAGGGCGAGCCGTGAAATCCGAGCTTGATTCGTTCTACGACACCGAGGCCGGCGAGTGACCGGTCCGTGATCAGGGCGACACGTGTCAGGTCGCCGAGGTCGTCTTCGATCTGCAACTCCTCACCAAGATTGGCAATTTTCCCGACGCCGAACTTGATCTGTGTCGGAGCCTGGAAAGCTATGTCGGTCCGCGTGAGCGGCTCGTTTTTTAGAATCTGGCCCATAGGTGTTTGTACAACTCCAAGCGATTGCGGACGGCAATGAAGAAGAGTGGTGAGCGCTTCATGCGTCCGCGTCAGTTCGCCTCGTCGGCGAAATACTCCGTGATGGCATTCGCCATCTCTTCGCGGCGGCCCTCGAAGAAGTGGTCCGCCCCTTCAATTCGCACAAGTCGTTTCGGCTCTGGTAGATCCGCATACCACGAGTTGAGCTGCGCCATCGGTCCGAACTCGTCGTTGGTTCCCTGAATCAGGAGCTTCGATTTCGCGCAGCCATTGAGTCCCGTGATGTCGAACGCCCGGACGGGAACGCCGAGTCCGACCACGTGAGACACGCGCGGGTCGGCGCAGCCGACAGGAAGGCCCGTCCACGATCCGAACGAGAAGCCTGAGACGATGAGCGGGATCCCGGGATGACGCTCGGCAAGCCAGTCGATGGCGGATCGGATGTCGTCGCGCTCGCCGCGGCCCTCGTCGAACGTGCCTTCGCTGCCCCCCACGCCCCGGAAATTGAACCGGAGTGTCGGAAATCCGAGCTCGTCGAAGGCGCGAGCGATGCGGAAGATCAGCTTGAAATGCATCGTGCCCCCGTGCAGCGGATGCGCGTGACAGATAATGGCCGCGTGACGAGGCGTCGAACGCTCGGAATCCCCGGGTTTGTAGATCGCCTCGAGATTCCCGGCCTTTCCCGGAATCACGACGTTGCCTGCGAGAAATCGTCCTGCCATCAGAAGGCAATTCGTACCACAGCCGCGCTCGCTCCCGCCAGTAGAAGGCCCCTGCGTCCCTGCCCGAATCGTGCCCGGAAACGTGTGCGTCGGCAGCCGTTACCGGGCGTTTCCAGCCTGCCCCGCCGGGGTGTCCGGAATGCCCGGAGACGAACGTGCGCAACGAGTTGGCGCCGAACAAATTTGTTGTCCTTGAAGAATGCGGGTGCTAGAGTTGAGCCGCGTCAGAACCCACCATTCGCGGTGGCCAACCTCTTCGTTCCGGTCCCCCCGGGCAGATGGTTTCGATTCAAGGCGCTGGTGATGGTGACGGATTCGGTTGAGGTTGCGCCCCGAGAGTCCCGCGTCGATACGCTGCTCCGAACTCGCGTTCCAAAGGCCAATCCCCTTTCTCATAAGGTGTGAAGGCACATGAGACTTTACGTAGGGAATCTCCCGTTCAAAATCACCGAGGCCGAGCTGAGCGATCTGTTCTCTCAGTGCGGAGTTGTAGACAGCGTTCGAATCATCACGGATCGCGACACCGGACGGTCGCGCGGTTTCGCATTCGTGGAGTTTGCGTCGAAGACGGAAGGCGAGGCGGCGATCCAGAAATTTGCCGGCATGGAATTCGCCGGACGTGCCCTGACGGTCAACGAGGCCAAGCCGCTCGAGCCGCGAGGCGGCGGTGGAGGTGGTCGCGGTGGCTACGGCGGCGGTGGTGGCGGCCGTGGCGGCGGCGGAGGCGGTCGTGGTGGCGGTGGTGGTGGCTATGGTGGTGGAAATCGCTGGTAGGCGCACTCCATTTTAAGTTTCGAGAGCCGTCGGGGAGAAATCTCCGGCGGCTCTTTCGAATTGGGAGGGAATTGGGGGAGCTTCGCACTCAGAGTTGCCCATGCGGCTTCGCCGCACCCCCTTTGATGAAGCGGAACGGATTGGGAGCAGAC
>CAZQBW010000039.1:0-30706 GCA_964591515.1 uncultured Clostridia bacterium | reverse complement strand
GGCTCCGGCGGTTTCTCGATCACGGACCGCGCGACGACGGCCCCGACGATCAAGGCCGCGCCGAGGAACGCCCACGCGGCCGGCTGCTCACCTGTCCCCAGAAACACCCACACCGGATTCAGTACCGGCTCGATCATTCCGATCAGCGTCGACTCGAGCGCGCCCAGTTTCGCGATCGCGTACGCGAACAGCGCGTACGCAATCCCGATCTGCACGATGCCGAGGAACAGCACGCCTCCTACCTCTGACCAGTTCGCCGGCATCCCGAGCGTCGCCGGAGTCACGAGCAGGTACAACCCCACACCTGCAGCCAGCACGAGATTGCCGAACGTGACCGCCTGCCACCGCGCCGCGACGTCTCCGTGCTGTAGCCTCATGGTGATCATCAGGCCGGCGAAGAACACGCCGCTGGCGAGCGCCATGACGTTTCCCGCCATTCCGCCCGCCTCGAGCTTGCCGACGAAGAACAGCGCCATCCCGCCGAGCGCGATCCCCACGTAGACGATGTCGCGCGGACGGAACCGCGTCTTCATCAGGAACGGCTCGAGTATGAGCACGTAGATAGGCGCCGTGTACTGCAGGAAGATGGCGTTCGCGGCGGTGGTCATCTTCGTGGCGAAGACGAACGAGAGCAGCGTCGCGGCGTAGAGGCTTGCGGCGAGCCACGCCATCTTCGTGCGGGGAACGCGCATGCGCTGCCCGCGCAGTTCGGCGAGGACGAGCATCGTGACGGCGGCGACCAGCGAGCGCCACGTCGAGAGCGACATCGCGTCGAGGGCGATGATCTTGATGAAGAGGCCGCCGGTGCTCCAGAGCACGGCCGCGGCGAGCATTGCGAGCACGGACTTCATGGAGGGCGGAGTGTGGCAGCGGACGAACCGGCTCGCAACCTGCACTCAAAGCCCCACCGTCTTCCTTTGCGCCTTTGCGAGTGCTTGGCGTCTTTGCGAGAAACCTGTCCGAGTACGGACTCTCTCGCAAAGACGCCAAGCACTCGCAAAGGCGCAAAGGAAATCGGGGACCGTTCGGCCAGGCCTGTTACCGCATCGCAGATGGACGGAAGCGGATGAAGGCCTTCACTGACATCGGCGAAATGCCGTAGACGGCCTTGAGCTCGTCGGGGATGGCGTGCGCCGTCACGTCCGCTCCGATGCCGATCGCGAACTGGTTGTTCTCGTAAACGTCACGTACGTATCCCATCGTGAATGCCGCAACGCGGAAGGACGGCTCGAACGCGAACGCACCGGCATCGAGCGCGTGCCCTTCGTCCAATCCCGCCCGGCCGTAGACGTTCTCCTCGAGCAGATGCCGCTTGTCGACGAGCTCGATCCGGCCGTAGATCGCGTTGCGCGTCAGGAACCGCACCGTCGACTCGAGCAGGTACGCGTTCGAATCACCGTCGGCCCGATCGTTGCGCCCCCACACGACCGACGACGCCCACGATCCGTCCTCCCAGACGTGATTGTGGTGAATAGACGCCGTCGTGCGCACCGTGTCGCCCGGCTCGGTCGATTCCGGCTCGTTGAGGCGCCCGTGCGAGAACTGCATCGACCAGTCACGCGTCGGCGCAAACCACACGCGCCCGCTCCACGAGTCGATCGCGCCCATCTCTATGTCGGCGCGGTTCACGTCGGGCTCCGCGCCGTGGAACGCCGACGCCTCGAACTTCATCTTCCAGAACGAGATCCCGCCGGTGAAGACTCCGTGCGTGATGTGCGTCGAGTCCTGCCAGTGGTGCCCGAGCGGCGCCGCCGGGTTCTCGGCCGCCGAAGGCCGGTGCATGAACGCCACCGGACCGAGCGCCGGTTCTCCGACCACTCCGCCGTACGCGTTCAGCGTGACGTTCTCGGTCACTGGAACGTTCCACGCCGCGGCGAGCTCCATGAAGAGGTCGTGCGGGTGCTGCGCGTCGACGATCTCGCGTCCGTTGAACTCTTCACCGGTCTGGAAGAGCTGCGGGAATCCGCCAGGTGGCGCCGTCAGGGGCTCGGCCGAGAACATTCCGCGAAGGGAAAGCGTGCCGGGGCCGGCGTCGTGCTCCGCCATTACCATCAGCCAGTTCTGCGACTCGGCCTTCGCGACGCCGCGCGGGCCGGTCTGGACGTTCACGCCCAGCCGCACCGCTCCGTGCATCATCACGGACCAGTTCCCTGGCGTGAAGTGCCAAGCGTGCATCTCGGACGACGCCGGCAGCCAGGACGTGCCCGATCCGATGGCGCCGTGCGTGCGGAACGGTCCGCCCGAGAGCGTCGTCATCGCCATCGACGAGTGCTCGAGGGAAAGACGGACCTCTGAAACGTCGACGCCCGCAAACGCGCCCTGACCGCGGTGCCACGCATCGAGGCACTGTCCGCAGACGCCGCCTTCGCCGGCCTTCTTCGGCTTGGCTTTTGGGTCCGCCTTGGCGTTGAGCTCCTCGGTGAGGTCCGTCCCGCAGGCGCACGCACCTTCGTGCGCGCACTCGTCGCAGCCGCCCTGTTTCGCGCAGCACGAGAAACGGCCCTCGCCGACCATTGTCCGCTTCGCGCGGTTTATGGCCTCGCGGGCAGTCTGGAGCTCGGGCGGCGGTGCGTGGCCGTAGTGCGCGTCGGGGACTGCGTGCTCTGTCGATGGACTGAGCGTGACGGAGTCCTTGTCGATGCCTGTCATCGCGCCCTTGCCGGCCTTCCAGCCGGCGAAGCACTCGCCGCACACGCCCTTCCCCTGCGCGACGCTGACGGCACACATGCACGAGCCATTGACGCGGGCGCAGACGTCGCAGGTCGGTGCAATGCAGCAGGCGTATTTGCCTTCGGCGGCGAGCTTGGTCTTGGCGGCGTCCATGGCGGCGCGCGCGGCCTTCGCGTCGGGGGTGGATTTCGTGGGAGGGAGCTTCTTCGCTTTAGGGTCGTGGGCGGAAGCGGAGATTACCAACAGGAATAAGGCTACGGGCAAGCACGTTAGAACAAGTGACCATTTGACCCCTGAAACTTTGCGCCTTTGCGAGACCTTGGCGTCTTTGCGAGAAACGCCGTCTCGAGATGGTGTTTCTCGCAAAGGCGCCAAGGTCTCGCAACGACGCAAAGAAGACGAAAGCACTCCCACTCTCATCGCCCCTCCACCTTCACCGCGAACGCGAACGTCACGACCTTTCCGCCGCGCTGCACCTGCGCCCAGCACCGGTACCAACCCGGCTTCGCGAACCGCGCGATGAACGGAATCGTCCCGTCCTTCCCCACCCCCACGAGCGCATCGTCCGGATGCGAGTGCACGTACGTCGTCCCGTCCTGGTGCACGAGCACCATGTGTCCCATCGCCCCGAGGTACGGCTGCAGGTCCGTCACCGCCGCTCCCGCCGCATCCGTCACCTTCAGGATCGCCGTGTTCTGCGAGCCCGAGACCGGCGCCGCCGGCTCGAACGCGAGCGCCGCCTTCAGTCCGTCGGCCGTCGACGCAGCGGGCGGCATCGGTCCGTCGAGCACGAGCTTCGGCACCGTGATGCCCTTCTTCCCGGCCTTCACCGTCAGTTCGCCGTAGACCACCTGCGACCCGCGACCCTTCGGCGCGACGTCCGCGAACAGCCGGTACCTGCCTTCGGTCGGGAACGCGTACTCGAGTGCGAACTCGCCGTTCTTCCCGAGTTCGGGATGCTCGTGCGAGAACACGCCGAGGTCATCGCGGATGATCATCAGGTGCAGCAGCTTCTCGTGCGCGACGTCGAACTGCGTGACCGCCGTGTTGGCAACCCGGTCCTTGACCGTGAACGTGAGCTGCGACTTCTCGCCAGCCACGGGAGTGGACGGCTTGACGCCGACGACGAGCTCGAACGGCTTCGGACGCGGCGGACGGTTCGGATCGCCGTCCTTCACGTCGAGGGGGAAGTCGACGGTGAAAGATTCGCCTCCCGGAGGCGAGATCTTCAACGTCAGCAGGTACTTGCCGCCGTGCGGAAAGACCGGGTGGATGCCGTAGTCACCAGGGACGCCCTCGGCGTGGGCGACTTCGGACTGCTTCGGCATGCCCATCATCGCGGGCATCACGATCACGGAGTCGATCGAGGCGCGGATGACGCCGGGAAAGCCGAGGACAGGGTCCTCCTCGCTGGCGTCGACGATGCGGAACTCGAGGTCGGACTCCTCGTCGGCGTAGAGGCCGCCGGCGGGGATACGCAGCGTGACGAGATACTTGCCGACGCGGACCGACGGGGCGGCTGTGTCGGCCGCGGCCTGGGGAACCGAAGCGGATGCGGGGACGGCGAGCGTCGCGAACATCAGGATAGCGAACGCGGCAGCGAGTGCGCGGTGGCGGGTGCGGACAACGGACATCAGCGGATCTCCTTCGGAAACGAAACCATCACGGGTCGACGATCGCGGCTCGAAAGCTCGGCAATCGCCGGACGGCGCAGGCGGTCCGAGGGGATCAGATTCTGAGAACGGCTATTCGCGAAAGAAGTTCTCTGCCAGCGGGACGGCCGGGGGGACTCGGGGTCTCGGGGATCGGTGAGTACCGAGTCGAGTCGAAGGCGATGAAGCTGGCCGCGGCCGGCTGAGTTCCGGCGTCGTCGCGATCCGGAGGACTCACACGCGTCGCGCGCTCGGCGGTCCCGGAAGATCGGGCGCTGCCCGGCATGCAGGAACTACCGCAGCCGATCTCGATGCCGTCGTCCTGCGTTGGCGCGACGCAGCAGGAGGACGGGCCTGTTCCGCGATCCTCGCAGCAGCACGCACCGACGGGCACCGCCGACGAAGCGGCGAGGACCGTCAGGAACAGGATGAGAGCGGCAATTCGCACGGCCACACAGAGTAGCACGCAACGGGCGACAGATTCTCGCAAAGACGCAAAGGGCAGACGCAAAGACGCAAAGGCTGAGATCAACTTGTCAGGCGGCAGACTCGAACTGAACTGTCTATTCTGCCCTTTGCGTCTTTGCGTCTGCCCTTTGCGTCTTTGCGGAAAACTCCTCTCTACCGCGGCAGCCCCGGCAGCCCGAAGTAGTACGCCAGCCGGTTCAGGTCCGCCCGCACCTGCCACCAGAGCTGCTCGGTTGCCTGCCGGTACCTTCTCGAGCGCATCGAGTTGTTGATGCCCCTCGCATAGTGCAGCGCCTCGGCCGCAGTCTCGCGGCTCTCCCACCACGACTCGCCGCGCCGGTTGAAGTCCTCGCGCAGCTTGTCCATCGAATTCTCGAGGTCGCGGGCCTTCTCGTTGAGCTTGTCCTCGCGCTCGGTGTCGTTGAGGGGGCTCTTGTCGAGTTGGTTGTCGAACACGTGGACGAACTGGTCCGTGCTGCGCTCGCAGCGGCGAATTGTCGCGTCCACGTCGACTCGCTTGTAGCGTCGATAGTTCCAGCTCTGTGCCAGGGCCGAAGTCGCTCCGAGACCGGCAACGCCGGCCGCGCCTGCGAGGGCGAGTACGAAATTCCGTCTGTTCATTCGAGAATCCTCCTCGGCAAGATCCGCGCTTTGGCGCGCAGACTAGCATATGGACGAGAGACGCTGGAGAGGGTCATCGGGACGGAGTTTGTAGGGGCGATCGGGGTGTTCGCTGGCTCGAGTGGGGTTTCTCGCAGAGGCGCAGAGTTCAGACGCAGAGCAGCAGAGACTACTGATACTCCGTCGAACAGGGTTGATCATCAACAGTCCGAGCCTCTGCGGCTCTGCGTCTGCCCTCCGCGCCTCTTCGAGAACCTCTTCGTCCCCCTCACCCAAGCATCCGCCAACCTTCCCTCTCCACATCGAGCACGCGCACCACCGTCGCAATCCCGTGCCCTCGGAAACATCCTGCCAACCTTTCTCCAATCTCCTCGAAGTCTCCCGTCGCCAGCGCGAGCACCGCCGATCCGGCCCCGCTCAACGCCACCCCGATGAGCGACCCGCCCGTCTCGAGGTCGAGCGCCTCGGCCAGTCCCGGCAGCAGTCCCGCGCGATACGGTTGATGCAGCCGGTCGCGCATGGCCTCTCCGAGCTTCTCCCACTCACCCGCCGCCAGCGCCGCGTGAAAGATCGCCGCGCGTTGGACATTGAAGATCGCGTCCGCACGCGAGACGCTCATCGGCAGTATCGCGCGAGCCTCTGCCGTCGGTATCGGCAGCTCGGGAATCGCAATGACGGCGCGAATCTCACCGGGCCAGTCCGTGCGGACCACGAGCGGCGGTGCAGCCTGCCGCTGGCAACACGTGATGAGACCGCCAATCGTCGACGGGCCTGCGTTGTCGCCGTGTCCTTCCATCGCGGTGCCGAGCTCGATGATGCGGTCGTTTGACAGGCCGGAACCGCTCGCGATCGAGAACGCCACGATCCCGGCGACGATCGCCGCGGCGCTGCTGCCCAGCCCGCGTTCGAAAGGTATGTCGTTGTGCGCGGTGAAGCGTACCGAGGGCGCGGTCACGCCTTCCTCGGCCGCAGCGAAACGGTACGCCGTGTGGATGAGATTGTCGGCGCCGAATGGACTCGAGGACTCGCCCTCGCCAGTCAGGTGCAGCGTTCCGGCATCGTCACCGCTCGCCGGCTCGACCGTCAGATCCAGGTAGATCGCGAGCGCGAGACCGAGCGTGTCGAACCCCGCGCCGAGGTTCGACGTCGAGCCGGGAATGCGGATGGAGAATGGGTCCACAGATCAACACAGATCAACACAGATCAACGAAGTTCAACGAAGATCGCGGCAGAATACTCGACCAGCCGAATCTGTGGCCAGCTCTTCTGTATCTGTGGCCATCTGTGTTCATCTGTGGACATGAACGCTCAGATGGAGTGCATGGCGTGCGGCGCGACGCTCGGGATAACCGAGATCGCGTACACCTGCGGAAAGTGCGGCGGATTGCTCGACGTCGTCTACGACGATGCGCCCGGCGATCCGGAGGAGTTGAAGGCCAGATTCCGCGCCCGCCGTCTGTCGGACGAGACGGCCGACCGCTCGGGCGTGTGGCGCTTTCGCGAGTTGATTCCGTTCGTCGACAAGCGCCACATCGTCACGCTCGGCGAGGGAAACACGCCGCTCTGGGACGCGCCGCGCTCGGCCGCCTACGCCGGCATCGACCGGCTCACCGTCAAGCACCAGGGCATGAACCCGACCGGATCGTTCAAGGACAACGGAATGACGGCCGGCGTGACGCAGGCGCGCGCGGTAGGCGCGACGGTCGTCGCATGCGCCTCGACCGGCAACACGTCTGCATCGATGGCGGCGTATGCTGCGCGTGCCGGAATGCGCGCGGCCGTGTTCATCCCGGACGGCCAGATCGCGCTCGGCAAGCTCTCGCAGGCGCTCGATTACGGCGCGCTCACATTGCAGATCGAGGGCGACTTCGACGCCGCGCTCTCGCTCGTCCGGCAGCTCACGGACACGGATCCGGTCTACCTGCTCAACTCGGTCAATCCCTTCCGCATCGAGGGCCAGAAGACGATCGCCGCCGAGCTGTGCGAACAGCGTGGATGGAGGGTCCCGGACCGCGTCGTCGTGCCGGGAGGGAATCTCGGCAACGTCTCGGCGCTCGGCAAGGGGTTCATGGAGCTGCTCGACTGGGGATTCATCGACCGCCTGCCCCGGATCACCGTCGTCCAGGCCGAAGGCGCGGCACCGTTCGCCCAGATGGTGCGGTCCAGCGCAACGACGTTGACCGAGGTCGCGAACGCGACCACGCGCGCGACAGCGATCAAGATCGGAGCGCCGGTGTCGTGGCCCAAGGCGATGCGCGTGCTCGAGGTGTGCGGCGGCGACGTGATCACGGTCACCGAGGTCGAGATCGCCGAGGCGAAGGCCGTCATCGGAAGCGACGGCATCGGGTGCGAACCGGCATCTGCGACGACCGTCGCCGGCCTGCGCCAGCTGATCGCGGACGGCCTGGCGACGCGCGACGAGAACGTCGTCTGCATCCTCACCGGCCACCTTCTGAAAGACCCTGATTACACGGTCGACTACCACTTCGGAAAGCTGGAACCCGGCGCCGCCCACGCCAACGCTCCCATCCGCGTGGCCTCAACCCTCGACGCCATCCGTGAGGCGTTGGAGAGTTGACAGGATTGACAGGCAGGTAAGGGCATCGCGGATTTGGCGGATCGATGCGGATGGTTGCGGATCTGAAGGTGATTTCAGATCCGCGTCATCCGCAACGATCCGCAAGATCCGCGATCCTTCTTGCTTCAACTCTTCTCCCCTAGAGAGAACGCATCGTGGATGACGCGGACGGCGCGTGAGGCATCGGCTTCGGGCACAACTAGCGAGATATTCCGCTCGGACGAACCCTGCGAGATCGCGATCACGTTCACTCCCTCCGCGCCGAGGGCGCCAAAGACCTTGGCCGCGATGCCGGGCGTGCCGGCCATCCGGTCGCCGACCGCCGCGATCACCGCAATCGAGTCGTCCGACGTCACGTCGTCGATGTGCGATTTCATTATGTCGAACTCGAGCGCGGCGCGGAGCGCGCGCACGACTCGAACCGAATCCTCCGACCGCACGACGACGCAGATGTTATTCTCGGACGACGCCTGCGAAATCATCAGCACGCTGGCGCGCTCGGCCGCGATCGCACCGAACGCCCGCGCCGCGATGCCGGGAATGCCCTGCATCCCGCGGCCGCTCACGCTCACGAGGCTGACGTTGCGGATCGACGTGATCGCCTTCACTCCCGTCGGCGACGGGTGGCCCTCGGGCGTGATTCGCGTGCCCTCGCCAGCCGGGTTCATCGTGTTGAGGATACGGACCGGGATGCCGGCCGACTGCACCGGAATGATCGTCTTGTGGTGCAGGACCTTCGCGCCGTAGTAGGCGAGCTCCGAGGCCTCGCTGTACGAGATCGCGCGCATCGTCCGCGCCGTCGGCACGTCCGCCGGGTTCGCGGTCATCACGCCGTCGACGTCAGTCCAGATCCAGACCTCGTCGGCATCGAGCGCCGCACCGAGGATCGTCGCCGAGTAGTCCGAGCCGCCCCGTCCGAGCGTCGTCATCACTCCGTCGGCCGTCGCGCCGATGAAACCCGTGACGATCGGGATGACACCGCCATCGAGCATCGGCCCGATGCGCGCCTGGGCCTTCCCGCGCGTTGCCTCGATGATGGGTTCTGCGTCGCCGAACTGGTCGTCGGTGACGATGAGCTCGGTCGCGTGGATGGCTTCGGATGGAATGCCGCGCGCTGCTATCGCCGCGGCGACGAGCGGCGCGGCGAGCATCTCGCCCGTGCCCGAGATGGCGTCCATGATGCGCGGCGTCAGCTCGTGGACGAGCGACAGGCCGAAGCAGAGCGAGTCGACGCGGTCGAGGCCGCGGTCCACGCGTTCGCGAACGAGCTCGACGAGCACCCTGTCGTTGCCGAACAGTGCCTCGGCCGCCTCGAGATGCCGGGCGCGGAGCTCCTGTCGCTCATCGAACGACCAGTTCCCGTGCGAGGCGCGCCGCGCGGCGTCGACGAGCAGCGACGTCACGCCGCCCATCGCCGACGTCACGATGACCGTGCGATCCCCCCGCCCCGCCGCCTCGACCGCGAGCTGCGCGACCCCGGCAATCCGCTCCGCCGACCCGACCGACGTCCCACCGAACTTCTGAACGATCGTCATGGCGGCGCAGTGTAGCAAAACGGGGAAGGGCCACGGATTATACGGATCTCACGGATGAAGACGGATCTGAACGATTTCCTATCCAGATCCGTCTTCATCCGTAAGATCCGTGTCATCCGTGGCCCTTCTTCTCTTCCCTGCCCGCCCGCATTTCCGCGACCGTGCGGTGGTCGATCGGGCAGCCGCGGGCGGCGAGCTGGTCGGCGACCTCTTCGCGCTTCGAGGCCGGAAGGTTCTGCCCGAACTTGAACTTCGCCGTCATCCGCTCGATCTCGATCGCCACGACCGCCGTCGTCCTCAGGCTCTTGCGGTACATCGGTTCCGTCGCCGTGATCGGCACGTATCCGCCCTCAGGCTGCAGCTTCTCCATCAACGCCTGCAGCGCCCTCGCCTTCTCGTCGTTGTCCTCGACTATCCTCGCCCGCCCGCGAATCGCAACCGCCTTGTAGTACTGCGTCGCCGGACACGCGAACTTCGGATCACGAAAATAGGATGGAACGAGCGAGAAGTCTTCGACGACGACGAACGTCACCCGATCGTCCGCCGCGAGCGAGTCCATCTTCTCGCCCTCGTTCGCGCCATGGAAGTAGAGCTTCCCGTCCAATGTCACGTAGTTGAGCGGCACGACGCGCGGCCATCCGTCGGGCCCGGTCAGGCCGAGAAACCCGTGCGTCGCCTCCGCGAGCAGCTTCTCCATCTGGTCGCGCTCCGTCATTTCGTAGTCCGTTCGCCGCACCGGTGTCGCCGTCGTCGACATGCATGCTCCCTCCTTCGTTTCCCGCAACTGGAGTATCCGTCGACAAGTGGATACTTGAAATGTCCAGTTTCGAGCAGTACGGTGATGCCACTTCTGACGGTAGGAGGGTTGGCATGCTGCTGCGGCTGGACGGACCGGGAACGCTCGCGGAGCAGGTTTACGACGGACTGCGGTTGGCGATTCTCGACGGCACGCTGCCGCCCGGGAGCCGGTTGCCATCCACGCGCGCGCTCGCAGGCGAGTCTGGTGTGTCGCGAACGACGACGCAGGCGGCGTTCGACCAGCTCATTGCCGAGGGATACCTCGAGACGCGCCCCGGTTCGGGCACGTACGTCGCCGCCGAGCTTCCCGACGGGTCGATGTCGGCCGAACGGGCCCGATCGACTGCGGCGCAGCCGGTCGCCCCGAACATCCGGTTCTCCGCGTTCGGACGATGCCTTGCGGACCGTCGATTCGAGGCCCCCAATCCGAATCACGCGGTTCGCTACAACTTCCGGTACGGATTGCCGCCGGTCGAGGCGTTTCCGTACGACGTCTGGCGGCGACTGCTGAACCGGCAGATCCAGGACGTGTCGCTGCGGTCTCTGCGGTACGGCGAAGCGGAAGGCTCGCCGGCGCTGCGCGAGGCCATCGCCTCGTATCTGGCGCGCTCGCGCGGGGTCGTCTGCTCGGCCGAACAGGTCGTGGTCATCAACGGTTCGCAGCAGGGGCTCGACCTTACGGCGAGGCTGCTCGTGGAGCCCGGCGATGCGGTCGTGGTCGAGGAACCCCAGTATCAGGGAGCCCGTAACGCGTTCGTGGCAGCCGGTGCCCGGCTCATACCGATCCCCGTCGATGCGGACGGCCTCGATCCGGACCGGCTTCCCGTTGACGACGCCAGTGTGCGGCTCGCGTACGTCACGCCTTCGCACCAGTTTCCGGCAGGAGGCGTAATGCCGATCGCGCGGCGGCTGGCCCTGCTTGCCTGGGCCGAGCGCGCCGGCGCCGTGGTCATCGAGGACGACTACGACAGCGAGTACCGCTACGACGGACGGCCGATTCCGGCGCTCCAGGGGTTGGACCGGAGCGGACGCGTCGTCTACATCGGGACTTTCTCGAAGGTGCTCTTTCCGTCGTTGCGTATCGGGTACGCGGTGCTGCCGAAATCGCTGCTCGGACCATTTGCTGCAGCGAAGTGGCTCGCCGACCGGCATACGCCGACGATCGAACAGGAGACGCTCGCCGCGTTCATCGACGAAGGCCACTTCGAGCGCCACCTTCGGCGTTCGCGCGCTGCGAACGCGCTGCGCCGGGCGGCATTGCTATCGTCGCTCGATGACGCATTCGGCGATCGAATCGAGATCACCGGCTCGAACGCCGGCATTCACGTCGTCACGTGGTTCCAGGACCTGGGGGCCGGGCAGACGGACGAGATCGTCGCCGGGGCAAAAGCCGTCGGTGTAGGGGTCTATCCGGTCGCGCCGTATTACCTGACTCCGCCCGCACGGGCGGGACTTCTGCTCGGCTACGCTTCGCTTGATGAAAGGCAGATCCACGTGGGTATCGCGAAACTGGCGAACGTCGTTGCTGCGATTCGTTGACCCGGAACAGAACCGGGAGCAGAAGCCTGGGGCCGACCGTCCATCCAGGGACTGTGGATCAAGCGGCCGACCCCCGCCACCTCTCGGGTTCCAGCTCTCTGCTGAGAGTCGTCTCTTTCTGTCTGGGAGTAATGACCATCAGAAAATCAGCTTTAGCGCGAACTGGATTCTCCGGGGACCGCCCGATCCGAGCGGATTGCCCCGATCTGCCGAGTCCGTCTGCGCACCGAAGTTGTCGCTGAACAGATCCCCTCTCGGCCTTGCAAAGTTCGGATGGTTGGCGATGTTGAAGAACTCCGCCCGGAACTGCAGTGTGAACCGGTCCGATATCTCTGTCCGCTTCGTGACCGAGAAATCGAAGTTCTGGTATCCCGGCTCCTGGAGAATGTTCCGACCCGCGCTGCCGAACGTGCCGAACGCCGGCATCTCGAAAATCGTGTCGAGCACGTCCGGATCGATCGGCTGCCCAGGTCGGAACTCGATACGGCTGATATCGCCGATGACGTTGGGACGGTCGTTGTACTCGTAGAAACCCGACACGTCGTCGCCATAGTAGACATCAACGGGTCGCCCGGTCTGCAGCGTCAGGATGCCGTTGACGGCCCAGCCTTCACCAAGCACCCTGGGCAGCCCCTCGAGCGTCGGGATGTCGTACGTGAAGCTTCCCGTGAATCGATGCTGGACGTCGTAGTCGGAACGCGCCCGTTCGGCTCCGACGTTGAGCGAGTTTTGAGGATTGATCGGACGGTTCGTCGATGCCGCGTCGATCGACTTGCCATACGTGTAGCCTACGAGCGAGGTGAAGCCCTTCACGTTCCGCTGCTGGAATCGCACCTGCAGCGAGTTGAAGTTCGCGTTGCCGTCCGACGTCACGTAATTCACGTACTGGAACATCGGATCGCCGAACTCGTCGACAAACTGGAAGTCGAACGGCCGCGATTCGCGGTCGACGTCGTAAATCTGGTTGATGTCGCGGAGCTGGTAGAGCCGCGTGCCCTTCGTTCCGACGAAGCCAACCTCGAGAACGCCCCCGGTCCACACTTCTCGCTGGATGTTCAGCGAGTACTCGTGGGCGTACGGCGTCCTCAACTGCTCGTCGAAGCCGAGAACGTCGAGGAAGCTCGTAGGAATGTCGAAGTTCGGAAAGATCTGCTCGCCAAGGGCCCAGTTGATCGCCGAGCCCCGCGGCCGGATCACGTAGCTCTGCACGCCGCCCACCGGATTGAAGTTGAGCCCGAGCGTGGACGTGATCGCGTTCACGTTGCCGTTCTGGCCGATGAACGCCGACAGGGCCGGCTGGTCGTAGTAGATCCCGTAGTTGCCCCGGACGACGGTCTTGCCGTCGCCCGTCACGTCCCACGCGAATCCGACCCGCGGCGCGAAGTTGTTGGGGTCGCGGTCGTACGGCCGATCGAGGCCGGCGCCCACCTGCACAAGGCCGCGGCCCGGAATGAAATTGGCCAGCAGGTCGTCCGATTCCGAGATGACGCCGAAGTACTCCCACCGGAGGCCTGCATTGACCGTCAAGTTCGGAGTCAGCTTGAAATCGTCCTGGACGTAGAAGGACACGTTGTTCTGTCGAATGTCGCGCGTTGTCGAGCCCGTGAGGATCGACGCGCGGTCAACGCGGCCCTCGAGGAAATCACCGAGGCTGCGGAACCGGAACTCGCCGCGCGCGGCGATGTCGCGCGTGTTCAGAGCCCGGTCGTACCGGTACTCACCGCCGAACTTCACGTTGTGGCGCCCGAGCGTCAGCGAGACGTTGTCGACGATCGTGTAGGTCTCGCTCGGATCCGAGATCAGGTTGGTCAGTCGGCCGCCGAGCGTGTCGTAGCCCGTGATGCGTATTCGCGGAAAGCCGAATCGCGTGGGATCCGTTACGCCGGTCACGAAGCCGATGTCTGCAGGATTCACGTCGCCGTCCACGGGCGTGATTGCCTGATAGAGACGCGTGTAACCGAAACGCACTTCGTTGACGATCGCCGGCCTAAGACTCGAGGTCCACGCGAGTCCAACGAGCTGCGAACGCTGGTCGTTGTTCGCAGCGTACTCAGGCCTGAGGTAGAACGAGTCCACCTCCGTCTGGTCCGTGTTCCCGAGCAGGTAACGTCCGTTGATCGTGTTTCGCTCGTTCACGACCCAGTCCATCTTGTAGATGACGTTGTCGATGTCGCTGAAACTCGGGATCGACACGATCGCCTGGTCATTGTCATCGCCGGCCGGGAACAGAGGCAGGATGCGAGCACTCAGCGCATCGATCCCGCCATCCGGCAGGGCGTCGAGGATCGAGTTCAACCCCGGAGTAAAGACTATGTAGCTCTCGGCCTGCCGTACCCGCTGGCCCTCGTAGTTGCCGAAGAAGAAGAGCTTGTCCTTGACGATCGGGCCGCCGATCGTGAACCCGAACTGGTTGAAGCGGAGCGGATTCTGAGGCTGATCGGCCTCGTTGAAGAACGCGCGCGCGTCAACTACGTCGTTGCGGAAAAACTCGTAGAGCGTGCCGTGGAACTCGTTCGATCCCGACTTGAGTGCCACATTTACATGCCCGCCAGCCTTCTGGCCGTACTGCGCCGACGGGTTGGCCGACACCGTGAATTCCTGGATTGCGTCGACCGGCAGGAATCCCCCGGTTTTCACGAACACGCCCTCCTGACCTTGAGCCACGGTTCCGGAGTAGTTGTCGTTGTTGCTGATGCCGTCTACCTGGAAGCTGCTCGACGTCGCACGCTGCCCGTTGACGTTTGTCGACCCGAAGCCTCCGCCCGGCTGCCGCTGGAACCCAGGGAACAGCCCGAGGAGGTCCTGGAAGTCGCGTCCGTTCAGCGGAAGCTCGGTCAGCGCTTTCTGGCTGAGCGTTCCGCCGGTCTCGGTCGTTGTCGCATTGAGAAGCGGCGTGCCCGCTTCAACCGTCACCGATTCGTTGACTCCGCCGACCTCCAGTGTCACGTCGAGCGACGTGTCTCGGCCCACGGCAACCTCTATCGAGGCTGTGGCACGCTTGAAACCCGAGCCCTCGATCGTCACATCGTGGCTGCCCGGTTCGAGCTCGACGATCGCGAACGTTCCGCTGCCGCTGCTGGTGGCAGTGCGCGTCTGTCCGGTCGCGGCGTTCGTGGCCGTGACCACCGCACCCGAGACGGCTTTGCCATCCGGATCGAGGATCGTGCCGATCAGCCGTCCCCTCGCCGACTGGGCGGACGAAGGCGGAGCGCCGGCAAATGTGGCGAGAAGGACGATCAACAGCGCGACGACGGCCTTCGGCGACTTCCCGGGGGACGATCGATGGAACATCTGGACTTCTCCGTGAATCGAGTGTCGGTGAGGCGGGCAACGGCCCGGTTACGAACCTCAGAGCGGCGCCAACGTAACGGACTTGACGAAGAAGTGCAACGCCAAAATTTGCCAAATCTCTATGATTTTGGCTTGTTTCTCGGTGTGTGCGTAATACTCTCTGCCTGCGATCGGACCCGTTACGCAATACCGCACGGATGTCTATAAGAAATACCCAGCATTGACTGCATTCTGCCTGTAACAGACCAACTCTGATTCTGTATGTGTTACAAATCTGTCATGCATTTTTCTTGGCCAGCTGCGGCGCTCGCAAGACTGCCATGCGGTCCGGACACGATACTGCATTGACGAATTGCTCGAGGCTACGATAAGAAGGCTAGTAACGATCGTTACATGTCTTAGTCCCACGTGACCACATGAAGTATTCGACCGGACACTTTTCGCCGAATCGCTGTTTTCGACACGCTGCGTTTCTGCTTGCGGCAACTGCGATGCTCGCTGTCGTGGCGGTTGCCACAGCGAGCGGTGCCCAGGCCGTGCAGAGGCGCGCGGTTCTGGTTGGAGGCGGCCCGCGTCCCGCCGAGGCCGTGCGCGCCTTCGTGGAGTGGTCCGGTGGCGCCCGGGCGCGGATCGTCATCATTCCGTGGGCCAGCGAAGAGCAGGCCGAGAGCGCAGAAGCGCTTGCCGTCGAGCTCCGGGCGCACGGGGCCGTGCAGATCGAGAGTCTGGTACTGGACACTCCTGCCGACGCCGCGACAAGGAAATCCGTCTTGCGCGACGCGACGGGCATTTTCATGACAGGCGGCGACCAGCGAAGGCTGATGGACGTGATCGACGGAGCGGGGCTTGGCGATCTTCTCCGCGAGCGCTACCGCGCGGGTTGCGTTTTCGCCGGGACGAGCGCCGGCACGGCGGCAATGGCCGCAACCATGATCACGGGAGATGGAGACTTCGAAGTCATCGACGGCAGTCGGGTCGAGACGAGGGCCGGAATCGGAGTGCTCCCGGCGATCCTCGTGGACCAGCACTTCATCAGGCGATCTCGACAGAACCGCCTGATCGGGCTCGTCCTGATGCATCCGACTCTCGCAGGCGTCGGCATCGACGAAGGAACGGCCGCACTCATCACGAACGAGCGCAAGCTCGAGGTCGTTGGCCCTGGACAGATAGTTGTCGTCGATGCTCGGCGCGCAACGCGCCGAACTGCGCGAACTGGCGCGGATCTGCGCCTGCACGTGCTCGGCAGCGGAATGCGATTCGACCTCGTCGCCCGGAGGGTCCTGCCGTGAAGCCCACACCCCTTGTCTCGAAGCCAATGCCCAAAGGCGTTCGCGCCCGCATCATGTCGCACTACGACGAATTGTCCGACAAGCATCGGCTGCTTGCGAACTTCATAGTCGAGTCGGCGGCCGAGGTCTCACTTCTCTCCTCAGCCGCGCTCGGGGGAAAGGTCGGCGTCAGCAACGCCACGGTGGTGCGCTTCTCGCAATCGCTTGGCTACGACGGATACATCGAGCTCAAGCAGGATCTGCTGCAGGACATCAAGGCGGATCTCGCACCTGAGGAACGCTTCCGGCTGATAGAAAGGCGCGGTTCGCAGCATCTGCTCGACCGGGTCGTGCGTCAGGAGGCCGACAACATCAACCAGACAGTCTCGCGTCTGACCGCTCGGCACCTTGCCGCGGTCGCTGACCTAGTTTGCGAGGCGCGCCGCGTGGTCGTCGACGGTATCGGGCTGTCAGCCACGATGGCGCAGATGTTGGTGTATCTGCTCAACGAAGTCCGTATCGATGCTTGTACCGCATCGGCTGACGCCGTGCCCGTTGAAGAGCGGATACTGCGGCTCACGCCGCGGGACCTTGTAATATCGATCTCGCTGCCGCCGTATTCCCGATCGACTATTGAGCACGCGGAGATTGCGAAGGCTCAGGGCATCCCGCTACTCGCAATCACGAATGCCGATTCCGCGCCGGTAGCCCTCATCGCAGCGCGCGCGCTCGTGCTTGCGACAGAGAACGTCCTGTTCACGAATTCCGTTGCGGCCTTCGCTGTCGTCTCGAACGCCCTCGTCACCGAGATCGCCTTCCGCAATCGAAAGCGACTCGTGAAAGAGAACGATCGCATGCGCGAGCGACTGTCGAGCCTCTACCAATAGGGTCGGGAGCGCGATCCGCTGCCGTGAGGCTGCTTCTGCGAACGCACGTCCAGCCGCAAGGAGACCGAACGACGATGACGACAGCGCCTGATGCGACTCCGAACCGCTTCAAGATGCCGCACGCATTCGTTCTGATGTTCGGCGCTCTCGCGCTGTCGTGCGCTGCGACTTACCTGCTGCCCTCGGGTGAATATCAACGAGCCGAGTTGAGCATTGCCGGCAGCATCAAGACCACCATCGTTCCAGGGTCGTATGCGCCGGTGCCGGCGTCACCCGTCGGCCCTATTGGCCTGCTTGAATGCGTCCAGAAAGGGCTGGTCGACGCCGCAGACGTCATCTTCTTCGTGTTCCTGGTCGGCGGAGCTTTCGCGACGATCGAACGAACGGGCGCGCTGGAAGCCGGTCTGGGGCGACTGGTCTCGTCGATTAAGGGCAACGCCCTGTGGGCGATGTTGCCGGTCATGATCCTGTTCGCACTCGGCGGCGCCAGCATCGGCATGTCGGAAGAGGTGATCGCCTTCGTTCCAATGATGCTGTTGCTCGCGCGTCGTCTCGACCTCGATCGCACGATGGCTGTGGCACTCTGCATGGGCGCCGCGACGGTCGGGTACGGATTCGCGCCCCTCAATCCCTTTTCGGTCGGCATCGCCCAGAGCTTTGCCGGACTGCCGCTCTTCTCTGGCATTGGTTTCCGGAGTGTCGTCTGCTCCATTGCAGTCGCCCTCTTCATCGCTCACTGCTTCAGATATGCGAAGAAGGTGCGGCGGGATGGACCGCGTCCGGGGGCAGCGTTCAGCGTCGGCGAGTCCGGCACCGTACCCGAGTCCGTTCCGTGGGCACGCGGCCGGCATACTTTCGTGTGGCTCGTACTGGCCGCCTCGGCGGTGGCGCTCGTCGTCGGCGTCATGAACTACGGCTGGTACATGCAGGAACTCTCGATGCTGTTCCTTGCCGCCGGGATAATCGCAGGCGTATTCGGCGGGCTCAGACTGAATGGCACGGCGGAAGCATTCGTGAAGGGCTTCTCGGACATCGCATTCGGCGCGATCATCATCGGCGTCGCGCGGGCGATCAAGGTCGTCCTCGAGCGTGGCCACGTGATAGACACGGTCGTCTACGGCCTGTTCACTCCGTTATCCGAGTTTCCAGCCTGGGTTGCGGGCCTCGGACTTTTCCTGGCGCAGGGGTTGATTCATTTCCTGATTCCGAGCTCGAGCGGTCAGGCAACCGCGACGATGCCCATCGTGATCCCGCTTGCCGATCTTCTGGGTCTCACGCGCCAGACGGCGGTACTGGCGTTCCAGTACGGCGATGGGATAACGAACTTCTTCTGGCCGACCCAGGGAGCGCTCGTGGCAGTGATCGCGACGGCGCGACTCCCATTCGACGAGTGGCTGCGATTTGTGATGCCATACGTGCTGCAGGCCACGGTGCTGGCTGTCGTCGCTCTTCTCGTGGCATATGCGATCGGGCTTGGCCCAGCGTGAAAACAACATGGAACAACAAGACCCCGAGAGCAGGATTACCGCCATCAGGTCCAGGGAAACGGGCCGCGCGTGCTTTCACGCGGTGTTCGTCCTGCTGTGCGCAATTGTGGCCGTTCTGGCCTGCCCATCGGATGTGCGCGCCCAGGGATATGTCGTCGCGATAGGCGGTGGGGCAGAAAGCGACGAGGCCGGATCGTGGTCGGAGCGGCCCTACCGCTTCGTCGTCGATCACGCGAATGGGCGTCCGGTCGTCATAGTCTCGGCGCACGACGAATCGGAGTGGCTTCCCGACTATTTCCGTCAACTTGGCGCCGTCGATGCGGTGAATCTCAAGATAGATTCAAGGACGACGGCCGATGCCGCAACTACGGAGGCGTTGTTCGCCTCTGCCGGGGCCGTTTTCCTGAAGGGCGGCGATCAGTGGGACTATGTCCGACTGTTCGACGGCACGCGGACCGAATTGGCGATCCGAGCCGTCTTCGAACGCGGGGGCGTGGTGGCGGGAACGAGCGCCGGCGCCCACGTGCTTGGCAGCGTCGTATACGACGCGCGCAATGGCTCCGTCTATCCCGAGGAAGCCATCCGCGACGCGCACAACCGCTACATCTCTTTCACGACAGGCTTTCTGAATGTCGTGCCTGGCGCGCTCTTCGACACCCATTTCACGTCGCGCGGCCGGCTTGCCCGATTGCTGCCGATGGTGGCAAGGGCGGACGCCGAGCATCTGTCACGTGTGGCCGGCAAGCGTGCCGGGCTGGAGCCCGAGCGGCAGGAGGTCCGGCCGACGCTCGGAATCGGACTCGACGACAACACCGCGCTGATGATTGGCCCGGACGGACGAGCGGAGGTAACTGGCGAAGGCTCGGTGACGTTCGTCCGTCGAACGGGTCTTTCGTCGGGCCGGGAGGCTCCGGGCAAGGCGCCCGTTCTGACGAACGTAGCCTACGATCAACTGACGGAGGGATTCGTATTCGACCTCGTCTCGCTGCGCGTCACTGGAACTCCACCATCGGCGATACGTGTCGTTCTCGAACCGTCGGTCGGGCAGTACGCCGCGATTCGACTGGATGGGGCGTCATCTGAGAGCGGCAGGGTCGGGGCGTTTACGCTCTCGAATCCGACGTCCGACCCCTACGCGCTCCTTTTGGGAGCACTTCGCGAAGAGCCTGGGACCGGGCGATTCCCGGGTGCTGTCGTCGTGACTCAGGCCCTCGTCGATCCGGACTATTTCGAGAACCGGATCGGCGGGATGTCGTGGATGCTCGCGAACCATCCCGGACTGGTCGGCGTGCTGCTGGACCGCGGAGCTTCGGCGACGGTCGACGACCGGGGACGACTGCGGCCCGAGGCGTCGTCTGCCGAACCGTCGATGATCGTGCTCGACACGCGACCGATGCGGTATCGGGATTTCTCGACCTGGAGGGTGTTCGCCGACAGCACGGGTCCAAGACAGTCCGTCGCAATCGTTGGCGTGCGTGCGCAACTGCTGGCGAGCGGTTGGGGACTCGACGTGCCGACAGGGCGGGTGATCGGCCCGAGCGTGAGGGCCGAGTCATCCGCGGCAACAGAGGAACCGGGAGCTGAATCGACCGCGTCGCCCATCCGCGGTGCACCGCCGGGACCACCATTACCTTGACGCTCGATTGGGCGGCGGCTACAGTCCAGCGGTCGTCGGGGCGTAGCGCAGCCTGGTTAGCGCGCCTGATTTGGGATCAGGAGGTCGGAGGTTCGAATCCTCTCGCCCCGACCACTGAGATCGTCGAGAGTGCCGCCGTCGAGGGCGGCATTCGTGTTTCCGGGAGATTGGGAATCCGGTCGCCAGCACGAGAATTGCGCGAAGCGCCTTGGAGTGCGGCGTGAAGCGCCGCTTTGGATCGAGCCACGTTCGGAAACCAACTCGTTCCTCAGACGGCATCCAAAGCGGCGCTTCGCGCCGCACTCCAAGGCGCTTCGCGCAGTGCACTAGATACGGCAGTTACGCCCGGCGGCGCCCCGTCGGGAACGGCTGGGCCGTCAGGTTCGCGTAGTACTCCTCGAGCATCACGATGCGCTGCTCGAACACCGCGCGCTGCAGCCGCTCGATCTCGTCGAGCTGGCCACGCAGGCACAGCAACGCGAAGAGCCCCCACAGCGCACGCTGCCGGTCGGCGTAGAGCTTCTCCTTCCGCTCCTTGGTCACGTTTCCGTCCACCGCCAGCCGCTGCACCTCGCCCTGGATCTCCTTCACCACGTTCAGGCAGATCGCGAAATACGCCCGGAACTTCGCCTCCGCCGACGGCTCCTTCGGCCGGAAGTACATCTCTTCGTACTGATAGATCTTCATGAAGATCTTCTCGGCAAGCGGTCGCCCGATCGACGCCGACCGCGCCAGATCGTCCGGCGCCGTCTCGGCGATGTCGCCGATAGTCGCGAAACCGGCAAGCAGTACCTTGTTGACGACGCGATCGTCCACCTCCGGCACCTGTCGCAGCACGAACTTCACGATGAGCGCCTCTCGCTTCGCCGCCAGGTGGTCGGCGTCGGGCTCCAGAGAGAACGCCGCGGGCAATTCGTGCGCCAGCTTCGCGTATTCGCCGAGCACGAAGCCGCAGAACGCCGGCGTCAGCACATCGCTGCCGGTCTGCTTCTGCCTGGCGAACGCCTGCTCGAGTCTCGACGCGATTCCCGCCAGCTCCGATTCCCCCGACCTGGCCGAAGCCTCGCGGAAGAGCGCCACTGGCGTCGCGACCACGTCCAGCCAAGCCGACGAAGTCTCGCGACCCGTCGCATTGTTGCGCTCGATCTCGCGTACGAAGTCCTTGATCGGCTTTACGAACTCGCCGGCCGAATCCGACAGCAGCTCGCGCGGCAGCCGGATGTCGATCGACGCAAGGTCAGTGCCGAGCTGCCCGTCAAGGGCGTCGTCGAGCGTCTCGGTGACCACGTCCGGACTCGGCGAACCGGCGACTCCCGACATCACGTCGTACGGATCGATCAATCCGTCGATGTTCTCGATCTGCTCGAGGATCGACTGGATGAAGCGGTCTTCGTCCTGCGCCGGCTGCGGCCAGCGATCCTCTTCCGGCAGGTAGATGTCGAGGTAGTCGAGCAGCTCCTGCCGGTCGGCGTCAGTTCCCTTTCGCAGATACGCCGACATCAGCGCGACGACCCGGGTCAGGAACTCGACGTTCTGGTCCGAAAATACACGCCGCAGGTTGAAACCGTTGAGGATGAACGTGTTGAGCGCAAGAGTCGTCGTCCGGATTGCGTCGTCCTTCGCCTCGTTCGACAGGTACGCGCAGATCTCGGCTGCCGACTGGTAACTCTGGAAATAGGTCGGATGCTGCTGGATGCGTCGCACGAACAGCTCGAGCGCCGTCACGGCATCGTCGAGCGTCGCAAGCTGTGGATCGACCCCGCCTGCTTCGACGATGAGCAGGTTCTGCCGCAGCAGATCGAAGAGCACGCGGTAGATCTCGTGATCGCTCAAACCCGTCGCGCCCGCGATCGTCTTGAGGTCCACGAAATGCGTCAGGCACACCCAGACGGCCCGATACGGACCGAGTTGTCCGGTGGTCTGAATGCCGTCGCCCGGGAATTCGGATTGCGAGCGGCGGAACCTCGACTCCGGCGACAGGATGCCGCCGATGATCTGCTGGACGTGCTTCGCGCGGAACAGACCGTCGCGAATCAGGTCGGGCGTCGGCTGTTCCAGGGTTCTCGCGTCGGTCGGTGCCGCAGCCGGATCGAAATTCCAGATCGAGATCGACTGGCGCTCGAGGGCAAAGGTCCAGAAGAACGCGTCGGCGTCCTTCGAGAAAAGCGCAGGCACCTTCGCGTGCCACACCTCGCCCTTGCGCAGGGAGAGCTCGCCGGCTATCCCGGCGCGTGTCGCAACCTCGAGGCGACCGCTAGTGCCGGCCTCGTACGCCAGACTCAGCGCCTCGGGCAGATTCCTGTCGTTGAACAGGTTATATAGCGCCCTGTCGTACGCGAGCGCCGGCGGCGGCGCGGGCGCCTCGCGCAGACGAGCAACCGCCATGCCCAGGTCGTGCGTCGCGGGAAACGCCGCTGAGACCTCGTCGCACAGCGCCCCGACGTCCGGTATGGCCGCGCTGCCGAGCGCCAGCAGCTTCGACCGCGTCGCCTGCGTGTTGCCGAACAGCGAGAAGCTCATCTTGAGCTTCTTCATCTCTTTTCGAACGTCGGCTTCGATGGCCGTGCGGACCCCTTCGGGCAACATCGTGCGCGTGAACGACTCGCGGTAGGCGTCGAGCAGGTTGTGCGCGAGACAGAAATCGACCGCGGCGCGCGCCGACGTCTCCGACTGGATCTCGAGCAGTGCCGTCACGATGCGGTTGCAGGTGTCGGTCGCATCGGGCGCCTTCCCGAAGTCGGGCTCGAACTGCGCGAGCTTGGTCGTAAGCACCGTGACCGCTTCGTCCGTCCTCAGCTTTGCGAGCGCCGCCACGATTTCGGCGTTGAGCTGCTGCGGACTCTCTCTCCGAAGGTGCTGTCCAAGCGCGCGCGCCGCGCGCACCTTCATCGGCGCGGCGTCGGTTGCGATGTGACCGAGCATCCATACCAGAGCGCTCCGGTATGGACCCGGTGTCGACGGATCAGCCCGGTCCAGCGACTCGACAACGAGTCCGTAGACTTCCTTTCCGTAGGCGGCAAATACCGAGAGCGCGATTTCGCGCTCGTGCCGATCCGTTTCGTGCATCAGCCGGTCGAGCAGCGCCGGAGCTTTCCACTGCGGGAACATCGGCAGGACGCTCCGCAGCAGGATCGGACCCGTCCTCCGGCCCGCGTACTCCGCAAGCCGCTCGAGACTGAGAAGGCCGCTCTTCGACTGAAGGCGGTCGATGCGGGTCACGTCCAGGTTGCTGGCGTCCGCCAGGGTCCGGATGATTCCGAAGATCTGCACCGCGTGCTCGAGGAAGTCGTCGTTGAAAAGCGCGATCGCGAGGTCCGAGAGCTGTCCGAGGTAGCCCTCGATCTGGACCTGCTGCTGGTGCTTGTAGACGACGTCCTTGTCGGCGACGTTCGCCAGCATGATCTCGCGGCGAAGCAGAGCGTCCTTGATCAGGCTGACGAAATCCTCGAAGACCTCGCTGACCTGCTCCTGGTACTGGACGACGTTCTCGCGGACGGCCTCGTCGGTGAACTTGTACCGCTTGTCCGCCGAGAGGATCTGGTGCGTCGCGCTTCGATAGAGCTCCTCGTTGAACTTGTCGGGGGTGACACCGGCCTGCGCGCGGACGTCGAGGGCGAACTCCTGCGGATCCCTCAACTCGCCGATGGGCCTTATCTCCTGCCATGGATACCGGCGGAAGAGCTCGGTTACGGCCGGACGATCGGCAAGCGGCGCCGATTCGATGAACGCCTTCTCGAATCGGGGGAAGAAGTCGTAGACCCGCCGGAACCGCACGATGCGGTAGAAGAAGATATCGTAGACCTTGGCCCGAAGTATGAGGATCGCCTTCGCCCGTTCCGCGGGCGGCGCGGTGTAGGCCTTCTGCATCACCGTCTCGGCGATCGCACGGATGTCGTACCGGATGACCGTGGCGAGGGCGTGTCCGACGAGCGCCGGGGCGCTCTGCCCCATGAGGAATCGCTCGAAGTCGGCAAACGCCTGCTCGGTCTTGTTGTCCATTCGGATGCAGGGGCTCCAGGGGTTCCGTGGGTCGAGAGATCAGCGGTTCACAATACCGTCAAGCGCCAACCGGATCAACGCAGTCGGTTTCATCCGTGCGACCACTCCTTCGCCGGATTGCGGAAACCGCGCCTCGGTCGCTATAGTTCCCGGTTTTGAAGGACACGAAGGAGCCGACCGCACCCGACATGAGCACCAGTACCATGACCAGGACCCCACATCTCGAATTGCTCGCGACGTCCGACGACGCCGCGTGGGCCGAAGCACGAACCGCGCTGCGGTCCTCCATCCACGAAGTCGACCGGAACGCGACCGACATCTGGTTTGCGTTCTTTCCATTCGTTCTCGCCCGGGCGCTCGATAGGGCGGCTGATCCGGCAAAGCTGATCCAGCAGTTGCAGCTACAGGGCCGGTTCCGGCTCGCCGACCAGATCGACACGTCGCACGTGTTCCTTTACGGACACCGTTACTGGCCGCAGGCCAAGGCGGCGGTCCAGGATCTCGTTTCGCGCGCGGATGCGCCATCGGGAGCGCTCGCCGACGTCGTGCGCGCGGTCGCGTCGAAGGTCGCCTCAGCTGCGGGAGTCGAGACCGGACTCGTGCTCGGCATTTCAGCGGTTGCGCTCGCGACCGTGGACCAGGTGGGACTCGCCGCTTTCTCGGCTGCCCCCGGCAAGGTGCATCTCGACGCCGCGGCCGCGAAGCGCAGTCCCGCGGAAGTACTCAAGCGGCGCGCACGCGAGCAGAAGCCCGGTCTGCTCGGTCTGCTGCGTTCGATCGACAATCGATTCACCGTGACGTTTGACGAGAATCGGGAGGACTGCACGTTCCCGGCGGTAAACGGGCAGGATCTGACGATGGCGGGGGCGAACGACAAGCGCGACCACGCCGCTGTCGATCCGCGTTGCGTCGAGGGCCCGATCCCGATCGAGTGCCGGACGGCAGCGTGCGGCACGTGCTGGATCGGGGTGCTCGGTGGCGAGACGCGGCTAAGCGACGTCGAGGACCGCGAGTGGCGGAAGATCAAGGAGTTCGGGTATCTGGACAGCGACGAGCCGCAGCCGATCGTGCGTCTCGCGTGCCGGTCCAAGGTGCACGGCTCGGTGTCGATCGTCGTGCCGCCGTGGAATGGCGTGTTCGGGAAGCTCGTCGAGGGCAAGATCGACGTGGAAGCGGGCGGCAAGACCGAGTCCTGATTCTGTGATCTCCGTGTCTTTGTGCTCTCTGTATGCCGACGGCAATGGCGTTGCCATACAGAGAGCACAGAGGCACGGAGATCACAGTAAGAGAACTGCTTCCCGCATTGCCCTCGCGCCGGCCCTGCCCGTATAACGTCTCGACGACGTAACCGCCTTCGAGGACTCAGCCCATGTCATCGACGCCTGGCCCGGCTGCCGCCGCGCCCTCCCAGCAGATCTCCTGCAGCAACTGCGGCGCGACGACCGACTTCGAGGTCACCGCCAACGTCCTGAAGTGCGCCTTCTGCGGCTCGGAACAGGTGGTCTCTCAACCGTCGGACCCGAACCGCCCGACGCCCGAGGCCATCATCAGTTTCGTGGTCGAGGAGGAGCAGGCCCGCGCCGCCTATCGCGAGTGGCTCGGCAACGGGTTCTTCCGCCCGGGCGACCTGGCAAAGTCCGCGTCGCTGCGCGAGATCCGCGCCGTGTTTCTTCCCTTCTGGGCCTTCGACGCGAGAGCCGTCACGCAGTGGACGGCGATGTCGGGCCGCCACCGAACGAGCGTCCGGCAGGTTCAGACCGTCGTGAACGGACAGACGGTGCTTACCGACCAGCAGGTGCAGGAGACGGACTGGTTCCCGGCGAGCGGCGACCACGTCGGAACATACTCGTGGGAGCTGGTTTCCGCGTCGAAGGGACTCGAACAGGACTGGGTCGACGCGATAGAGCCTTTCAATTTCGGCGAGTTGCGCGAGTACGACGGGAAATACTTGCTCGGCCGCGGCGCCGAGGCAGCGGCGCTCGACCGCGCGCAGGCCGAAAACGTGGCGCGCGAGCTGATCGAATCGAAGGAGCAGGCAGAATGCGCCCGGCTCGTCCCCGGCGACACGCATCGCGACCTGCGCGTCTCGACGTCGCTCGACGGCGTCACGGCGCGGATGCTGTATCTCCCGGTATGGCTGGCCGCGTTCGCCTACAAGCAACAGGTCTACCGCTTCGTCGTGAACGGCCAGACCGGAAAGGTCACAGGTGAAGCGCCGACGAGCTACATCAAGGTGGCGCTCGTCGTCGGAGCAGTTGTCCTCGTGATCCTGTTGATCGTTGCGATAGCGGCTATGGCGTCGCGGTAGCCGGCCTGCGGCCGCGCAGCCTGCGGAAGACCTTCGGCGCGAGCCAGATGACGGCGGTCACGGCGATCACCACGAATCCGAGCATCAGGATTGGAAGAAAGGCAGCCAGCAACGTGCCGCCAACCGCGACGACGTCCTCGACGACACTCAGCGTGATGTTCGAGGCCGGTTCGGGGCTCATGTTCGCCACCACCCGCGTCGCGGCCTTTGCTCCGTGGGATGACAGCGCCACGCCGCCGCCGAGCAGGAAGGCGACCACCTGGACCCACGGACTGAAGTCGCCGAGTGCCGCTGCCGCGACGACCGCGCCCGCGGGTACGCGGATGAACGTGTGGACGACGTCCCATATCGAGTCGACGATCGGGACCTTGTCGGCGGCAAACTCGATGACGTAGAGCACGGAAGCGATACCGATGACCCACCAGTCGGTCACGATGCCGAGATCGCCCGGGAGCTCGAGGCCGGCGAATCGGCCGAGCAGACCGAGCGTCGCGACCATCGCATAGAGGTTGATGCCGCTCGCCCACGAGGAACCGAGCGCCAGTCCGAGCGTACCGAGCACTGCAATCACCGATGTCGCTTCCATGGCCTGGGGCCTCCGGTCGCCGAGTATAGCAGCGTGATGGATGCGGCCGGTGCGTCGAGGTTTGTCCGGAAGGCGTAGCCGTACAGAGAGCACAGAGGCACAGAGCGCACAGTCTGAAATGAGACCAGACTCTGTGGCCTTCGTGACTCTGTGCTCTCCGTACGGCCACGCAATCACCCTACGACCCCTCGAAAATTGACCCTTCTCGACGGCATGTGATCTCATACGGCCAATTTCGATGTACCGCTTCTGCCCCGCATATCGCGCGATCGCACTGGTCCTGCTCGTGCTCGTCACCCTGGGCGGGGTGTCGTGTGTCCGGACGCATCGGAGGCCGAACCTCGAGCGGATATTCGAGCCGGCTCGCCGCGCCGAGGGAAAGATGCCGATCATCGTCATCCCGGGGGCGCTCGGCTCGCAACTGGTCGACCCGACGACCGGCAAAGTCGTCTGGCCGTCGGCTGACATCTCCAAGCAGGACGATCTCGACCTCCCGATCTCAACGAACCTCGAGGAGAACACCGACAGGCTGCTGGCGGCACGAATCGTAGACACCACGAAGCTCTCGATTCTGCTGCCCGAGATCAGGGTTTACCGAGACCTGCTTCGCGCGCTCGAGAGCGTCGCGGGCTACCGCCCGGGATCGATGGATCTTCCGCCGCCGAACGGCGATCGTGACACCTTCTACGTGTTCTCCTACGACTGGCGGCGCGACAACGTCGAGAACGCGCGTCTGCTGGCGCGGAAGATCGATGCGCTCAAGACCGAGCTCGGACGACCGGACCTGCGCTTCAATATCCTCGCGCACAGCATGGGTGGACTGATCGCCCGGTACTACGCGATGTATGGCGACCGAAACCTCGATGCCCTTCCGGCTGACGGCGCGGACTGGCGCGGAGCGGCCAACATCAACCGTCTCTTGCTGATCGGGACGCCGAACCGCGGTGTCATGGATGCGCTGCGCTCGCTGAACGAGGGGTACAACTACTACGGCGGCAACGTGAAGCGGAGCTCGCTCTTCAACAAGCTCGACGCCGAGCTGCTGCTGAGCCTGCCGTCGGTCTACCAGCTCCTGCCGTTTGCCGGCGAGGCAAGCGTAATCAACGAGCGGCTCGAGCGGGTCCCGATCGATCTGCTCTCCATCGACACGTGGCGCGCGAATGCGTGGTCGATCTTCAGCGAGAAGCACCGCAAACGCGTCATCAAGAGACTCGGATCCACGGCTGGCAACGCGCGGCTCGCCGAGGAAGAAGCATTTCTCGACGCAGCGCTGAAGCGCGCGCGAGCGTTTCAGGAAAGCCTCGAGCGCCGACCCGCGATCGCGCGAACGATTCCCATCTACATTTTCGGTGGCGACTGCGAGCTGACGCTCGAAGCGCCGCTCGTCGTCCAGGGCGACAGGGTGCCGCGGACCTACTTTCTCGCCCGCGGCGTGCGAGCCGGCCGCACGGTGCTCGACAAGAAGCGCCTCCTCGCGGCAATGTTCGCCCCTGGTGACGGACGGGTCACGCGTGGCTCTCTCATAGCCGAAACCAGGAGGTCCGCCGGGGGCGCACCGATGAAGTCCGACCTCGGGTTCGACCACGTCGTGTTCGGCTGTCAGGAGCACGGCGAGTTGCCGAACAACGTCGAGACGCAGAACAACATTCTCAGCGTCATCGTGAACGACGTCTCAGCCGAGCGAGCCGAACGGTGAGGACGGACACGTGACGAGCTCGGACGGAGCCAATCGAGAGACGGCCGATCGCGGTGAACGGGAAGCCGAATCGGAAGCGGCAACTCCGGTCGCTACCGCCGGGGATCTACCGGTGGATCGATCGTTCGTGGAGCGGGCGCTTGCGGCGTACCGGTCCCCGGCACTGCTCTGGATCATCGTCGCCGGCGGCGCGGGGCTGAGGCTGGCGCAGTATCTCGCGAATCGATCGATATGGGTCGACGAGTCCTACATCGCTCTGAACGTCATCGAGCGATCCTTCGGAGGCCTGCTCGAGCCGCTTTTCCACAATCAGGCCGCGCCCATCGGGTACCTGTGGGCTTCAAAGCTCGCCGTCATACTCTTTGGAACGAGCGAATACGCCTTGCGGCTCGTGCCGCTCGCGGCCGGAATCGTCTCTGTCGTGCTGTTCATGTTCGTGGCGAGACGGATTCTCGAGACAGACGTCGTTCCGTGGGCGCTCGGTCTGTTCGCGGTGTCGGACCGGCTCATCTACTACGCTTCCGAGGTGAAGCAGTACTCGAGCGACGTAGCGGTCGCGCTTGCGATCGTATTGTGCGCATTGAGCTTGATGTCGGACGAGCTGAGCTGGAAGCGTGTTGGCGTTCTCGCTGCTGTCGGAGCCGCGGGCATCTGGATGTCGCACCCGGCGATCTTTCTCGCCGCCGGCGGGGGCCTCGTGGCCTTCGGATTCACTGCCGCCCGGTGCGACTGGCCGCGCCTCACGCGAATCGCGCTGACCGGAGCCATATGGGCGTCGTCGTTTCTAGTCGTGTTTGTCGTGTCGCTCAACCGGCTGACGCAGAATCCGAAGCACCTGCGCTACTGGGGAAGCGCCTTCATGCCGATGCCTCCGGTCACGCTCGACGCGGCTCGCTGGTTCAAGTCGACGTTTCTCTCGGTGGTCGAGAATCCCGGCGGAATGCGTCCGGCCTGGCTCGTCGTCGCGGCGATTCTCGCCGGAGCGGCATATCTCGTCTATGCGAAGCGGGACGCGGCGCTCGTTGTCGTTGCCCCCGTCGTGCTGTGTCTGGTCGCGTCGGGGCTTCACAAGTACCCGTTCAGCAACCGGTTGCTGCTGTTTCTCGTGCCCGTGATGATCCTGCTCGCGTTTGGCATCGTCGAGGCGCTCCTGGTCCTGATTCCGCGGTTCGGCGCAGTGCCTGCGCTGTTGCTGGCTGTCGCGCTCACGGCCTCGCCGACGCTCGGGGCGTTACGCGCGCTCAGGACGCCGCGCACGCATGAAGAGCTCCGGACCGTGCTGGAGCACGTTCGCGAGCAGCGGCAGCCCGGCGACGTGATCTATCTGTATTACGCGGCGCAGTTTCCGATGCGGTACTACGCCCCGCGCCTCGGGTTTGCCGAAGGCGACTACATCCAGGGAAAAATCTCGCGGAAGAGCCCCGATCGGTATCTTCGCGACCTGGACGAGTTGCGGGGCCACCGGCGAGTCTGGGTCGTCTTCTCGCACGCGACGGAGAAGCGCGGCGTGGACGAACAGAAGTACATCCTCGATTACCTCGACGCAATCGGCGTGCGGCTCGACGCCCGCAACGAACCGGACGCCGCGGCGTATCTGTACGACCTGCGGTAAGGCGCCAGCATCCTGTCGATCATTGCGCGAAGCGCTTTGGAGTGCGGCGTGAAGCGCCGCTTTGGATCGATCCAA
>CAZQBW010000038.1:0-30895 GCA_964591515.1 uncultured Clostridia bacterium | reverse complement strand
TCTCCGTGGGCCGCAAATGTCGCTCCAGGACGGTCTGCTCCCAATCCGTTCCGTTACATCAAAGGGGGTGCCACGAAGCCGCATGGGCAACTCTGTATGCGAAGCCTTCTCATCCCCTTCAACACCGCAAGATCCCGCCAAACCTCCGCAAGATCCGACGCACACCGTCTGCAATACTCCTCGCACCTCTGAACTGTCACTCGAAGGAGACACCCAAATGTCGGACAAGCGCGGATTAAACATCGGGGAAGCCAAGGGCAAGCTCGGCATCCTTCTCGTCGGCCTCGGAGCCGTCAGCACCACCGTCATCGCCGGCGTCGAAGCCGTGCGGCGCGGGCTCGCCAAGCCGATCGGCTCGCTTACACAGATGGGCACGATCCGCCTCGGCAAGCGCACGGACGGCCGATCACCGAAGATCAACGAGTTCGTCCCCCTCGCGGGTATCGACGACATCGAGTTCGGAGCGTGGGACATCTTCGAGGAAGACGCATACGAAGCCGCGCTGCACGCCGGCGTGCTCGAGAAGGAACTGCTCAACCAGGTCAAGGACTTCCTGCGAACGATCAAGCCGATGAAGGCGGTGTTCAGCCAGGACTACGTCAAGCGCCTGAACGGCACGCACGTCAAGACGGGCGCGAACAAGTTCGAGCTCGCGCAGGCGTTGATCGCCGACATCGAAAACTTCAAGGCCGAGCGTGGCTGTGACCGGCTCGTGATGGTCTGGGCGGCGTCGACCGAGATCTTCAAGGAGATCGACGAAGCGGCACACGGTTCCATCGAGGCCTTCGAGGCCGCGATGAAGGAGAACAACGAGGCGATTGCGCCCTCGATGCTCTACGCCTACGCCGCGATGAAGTGCGGCATCGGTTTCGCGAACGGCGCCCCGAACCTCACGGTCGATATCCCGGCGCTGCGCGACCTCGCGGTGAAGTCTGGCTCGCCGATCTGCGGCAAGGACTTCAAGACCGGCCAGACGCTGATGAAGACGATCCTCGCGCCCGGCTTCAAGGCGCGCTACCTCGGCATCGAGGGCTGGTACTCGACGAACATCCTCGGCAACCGCGACGGCGAGGTGCTCGACGATCCCGAGTCGTTCCGCACGAAGGAAGAGTCGAAGCTGTCGGTGCTCGAGCACATCCTGCAGCCGGACGTGTATCCCGACCTGTATCAGGACTTCTCGCACGTCGTGCGGATCAATTACTACCCGCCTCGTGGCGACAACAAGGAAGGCTGGGACAACATCGACATCACGGGCTGGCTGGGATACCCGATGCAGTTGAAGTTGAACTTCCTGTGCCGCGACTCGATCCTGGCGGCGCCGCTGGTGCTCGACCTCGCGCTGTTCATGGACCTCGCGCAGCGCGCGGGCATGAAGGGCGTCCAGGAGTGGCTGTCGTTCTACTTCAAGAGCCCGATGACGGCGCCGGAGCTCTACCCGGAGCACGACCTGGTCATCCAGCTCGTGAAGCTCAAGAACACGCTCCGCCACATGATGGGCGAGGACCTCATCACGCACCTCGGCCGCGAGTACTACGACAACGAATAGGTCCACTGATGAACACAGATCTTCACAGATTATCTGTGTTCATCTGTGTTCATCTGTGGCCAGTTCTGCAGGATTTCGAGGAGCGAAACGCCGGGCGTCATCAGCGCCGCGTGCCCGACACCGGGCAGTGTGCGAAGGGTGGCGCCCGGAATGCGTTCGGCGAGCTCGCGTGACGCTGCTGACGGCACTACACGGTCGATCTCACCAGTGACGACCAGCGTCGGAACGCTGATGCCGTCGAGTGACTTCGCGAGATCCAGGTGTTCGATGAGCTCGATTCGTCTTGCATAGCCGCAGAGCGGCTGGCGGCGGGCGACGTCGAGGAAGACCTTGCGACGATCCTTCGGGATGTGCTCGAGCAGCGCAAGCGTTGGTGTGTCGATGGCGTATCGGACGGCGTGGACGATCTTTGGCGGCGCGTGGCGAATGAGAATGCCGCCCCATCTCAGAAACCGGCGGTTCGAGAATCTCGCGAAACTGTTGAGTACCAGGAGGCGTTCGACGCGCTCGGGATAGGCGATCGCAAGATGCAGTCCGATCGTCCCGCCGAACGACTCGGCGACGATCGTCGCACGCTCGACGTCCGCCTCGTCGAGTACTTCCACGACATCGCGCACGAGGTCGTCGTAGGTGAATTCGCCTTCGCTGCGGTATCGGACGCGATGGATCCGGTAGCGGGTTCCGAGCTCTTCTTCCTGGGCGAACAGAAGCTCGCCGCTTCCGTCGAGGCCCGGCAGATACACCAGAGGCGGACCTTTGCCGATCGGGTCGAGCGACGTCACGCCGATGCCGAGCCGGGCGCTGCCTCCATCTCGGCGGCGATGCGCTGGGCGGCGGCCTTCGCATCCGCGGCGGCCGTGATCGGACGACCGACGACAAGGAACGTCGCGCCTGCCGCGACAGCCTCGGCCGGGGTCAATACGCGCTTCTGATCACCCTTGGCATCGCCCGCGGGTCGAATGCCGGGCGTGAGGATCGCAAACGGCTCTCGCGCGACGTCGCGGCGGATGAGCTCGATTTCGAGCGGCGACGCAACTACGCCGTCGAGCCCGCAGTCGCGTGCCAGGCTTGCGAGGCGGACGACCTGTTCGGCCGCCGTGCCCGCAACGCCGGTCTCGGCGAGGTTTTCGTCGTCCATGCTCGTCAGCACCGTCACGGCGAGCAGCAGCGGACGCTCGAGATTCTCGGATGCACAGACCGCATCGACGGCCTTCACGGCTTCGGTCAGCATCTGCCGTCCGCCGGCAGCATGCACGTTCAGGATCGAGACGCCGAGGCGCGTGCCTTCGACGCAGGCCTTCGCGACCGTGGCCGGAATGTCATGGTACTTCAGGTCGAGGAAGACGCGCTCGCCGCGGCCGACGATCTCGCGCACGAGGGCAGGGCCTTCGGCGGTGAAAAGCTGCTTGCCGACCTTGAACATGCCGACGGTGCCGCTGAGCCGTTCGACGAGCGCGATGGCTTCGGCTCCGGATTCGACGTCGAGGGCGACGACGAGACGTTCGCGGGGGGTGCCTGGAAGCTGCATGGGCGCGAGTTTACCAGAGCTTCTCAGCCCGCCGCGCTGGACGCGCCATCGACCGGACGCTTCGAGCGGACCGAGCATCGGCTTGACCTCGGCAATCGGTCAGAGGATGCATTCGGCTCCGAACGAATCGACCATCTCGAGCCAACCCGGTTGTTTCGCGTTCACCGGCGAAATCGCTGGAGCGTCTCGTCGTCGTACACCTTGTCCGATAAGGACCTTTAGTCGGCCCGCCGTGCGAACGGAAACGTCAGCCATCCTCGCGGAACAGCGTCGAGGACGACCTACGGCACCATGTACTCAGTCGCCACGGCGTTTCCGTTGCCATTGACGAACAGGACCAGTACCTTCGATCCCCGAATCAGCAGCGATGACGTGAACTCGCCAATGGTCGTGCCTCTCTCGAGCAGTCCTTTCTGGGTGAGCTTCGAATTTCCCGCCTTCAACTTCGGTGCCTGCTCAAAGGCATTGTCCGCAAAGTAAACGCGAACGTCCGTCGCGAAGCCCGCTCCCTTCGCCACAAGTTTCGTCCCGCTGACTTTCAGCGACGATACCGAAGGCAACGCTCCTCCGACCTCGTTCGATGCTTCGGACTCTCCGTCCGCGGAGACCGCCGTAAGAATGAAGAACGCCCCGCTGGGCGTATCCGAGGCGTCGAAGAACACCTGGTCCGCCGGAATGAAGCCAATCCGATTCGCTTCGACCGGTTGAACGCCGGGGCTCACTGACATGTAGACATTGAATCCGACGAGCCCAGGTACCAACTCCGACCGGTGAGGTGGATTCAGGTCGGGAACGGCGTCACCGATCATTCGTGTAACGGGCTTACCGGAGCCTTCGGGAGAATAGCCAAACACCTGGAGTGTTTTCGAACCGAAGCCGAGTCGAAGTCCCTTGCTTAGAAGGTCCAGGACCTTGGTCTGCTCGTTGTTGTCGTAGTAACACTCGAGACTTCCGCTGACCGACGCGAAGAAGTTCACGGGGAGGGAAGTGACCTGTGGGTCCTCCACCGTCACGAGGACGTATGCCGACGATGGAAACGCGGCGAACTCCTGGTTTGGCCTCAGAATGGGCACCGCTTTCGAGTACGTGAACGTCACTGCACCTGCGTGGTCCACATCAGGCCGGTCCGTTACCGTGACGTCGCGGTTTGACGCAAAGACGCCCTTGAAGCGGACTCCCGCCGGAAGGACGACGCCGAACGTGGCATTCGGTGCGAGCAGGTCCGCGGAGCAACGCGTTGTGCTGGTAGCGAGCACGAAGATCAGGTAGTACCGCTCACCATTGGAGGTGTAGGTTCCCGCAAGCGCACCTGTCACGGCGAGGTCGGGAGCGGGCGGTCCGACGTAAGTGTATGTCGTGACACCGGCTTCGTCGTGTCCGCCTTGAGGGCTGTCCTTTTGCTGACTCGTTGCGACGGCGACCCCATTCGCACCGTTCGGCCCGACGGCTGCGCCCGTCTCGCGACCGGGGCCGCCTTGATACGAGGAAGATGTCACCGTCGGCAATGGAAGCTCGAGTCGCCCGGCGGTCGTACCGAAGCCCAATCGGATGACAAACGCATCCGAGACTCCACCGCCGAACGTGGATTGGACTGGGTCAACTGCAGGGAAATCGTTCGATTCGGTCGTGCCGACGACGTCGATTGAGCCCGTGCCACCCAGGGCAATTGCGGTTCCGTAGTCGTACCGGGTGCCACCGTAGAACGTAGAGAAAGTCGTCGCCGTCCCGGACCCGTTCAGCGAGGTGATGAAGGCGTCGCGATCCCCGGCGATCGTCGACTGTACCGGCGCCACGAGCGGAAATTCGGGCGATGCCGTCTCGCCGGTGAGATAGCTGTTTCCAGCCGCATCTACCGCGACGCCGTTCGCGCTGTCGAATCCCGTGCCGCCAAGATACGTCGACGCCACCCGCTGTCCGGCCGGATCGTACTTCGCCCAGAAACCGTCCGAACCGCCGCCGCTTGTTCCCTGGATCGTGCCCGCCGAGACAGGGAAGTTCGTAGACGTCGTCACGCCGACGACGTAGGCACTGCCCGACGCATCGACCGCGACGTCGTTGCCGGTGTCACTCTGACTTCCGCCGAGATAGGTCGAATAGGTCTTCGCGCTGCCCGCGGCGTTGACCTTCGTCAGGAATGCGTCGCGGACCCCGCCGAACGTCCCCTGTGCTGGTGACGTCGTCGGGAAGTTGCTCGACTGTGTAAAGCCGGCCACGAAGGCATTGCCGCTGGCGTCGATCGCGATCCTGCTTCCGGACGTACCTCCGCTGCCTCCGAGGAACGACGAGTAGACGAACGAGTCGCCCCCCGGCGCGAGCTTCGCGACGAACGCATCCTGGGTTCCGTTCGGCGATCCCTTCGTCGTCTGAAACGCTCCGGCGGTCGTCGGGAAATTGCTCGAGAACACGAAGCCCGTAATGAAGGCGTTGCCCGTGGCGTCGACCGCGATGTCGCGCGCCTCCTCGTTGCCCGCCGACCCGGAAATCGTCGTCGAGTAGACGAGCGCCGTGCCCTCCGGATTCAGCTTGGCGACGAAGGCGGCCACAGTGAGCACTCCGCCGGAGCCCTCGGTTCGCGTCCGTCCGGCGACGTACGCCGCTCCGGTCGAATCGACGGCAATGCCGAATATCGAGATGTCCTTGCTCGAATCCGCGAACGTGTAGGTGTAGCCGATCTCCGGATCGATGACGAGCGGGAGCAAGTGGTCGTATTCGCCGAGCCGGAAGCCGACGCGTCCATCGCCGTTGGTGACATATCCGCACGGAACCGCTTTGCGCACCTCGTCGACCTCCTGATAGGCGACCGGCCGCTCGAACCGTACGTCGCCAGCGACGAGCGCGCCGTCCGGACCGATCTCGGGAATGGGCGCGGGAACGCCGTCGAGCTTGAACGAGACATTGCCCGGATCGGCGCCAGCCTCCAGCACGAGGTCGAACTCGAGGCTCCGACCCTTTCCGTACCAAGCCAGGTCGACGCCCGGGTAGAGCTGCTCGACGCGGACCGACGCATACGTCGGCACGTTCGTCTTCCAAGCCGACGGATCGTCGCCGACGAGGTAGTTGGCCTTTCCGGCAAGCTCATTCGTCCCAGTCATGCTGGCCGACGTCGACGCCCCAATGAACTCGAGCGTCACGGGCTTGGAACCGCCTCGGAGCACGACGCCCGTTGCGGTCACCGCAGCTGCATCAGCACCTGCAACGATGTACTTCTCATTTGCCGGCGCCTGCCCGACGTTCGGCTCGAAGCTGACCGGTAGACTGCCAAACGAGGGCGAGACGCGAGCTGCTGCCGGAGCAGCAACCGCGGGCACGGCGGCGGAGATCGGCTCTTCGAGGGTCGTCGATGCGGGAGCGGCCGACGAACACGCCAGCGACGCCAGGAGCATCAGGACACCGGACCGGACCGTGGCCGAGCGTTGCGCAATGGCGATGCGGTGAAGTCGCATGGATCCGCCTCCTTGAGGAGCTGGTTTACCGAGTGTATTCGACCGCGACCGCACTTCCGTTCGCATTGACGAAGAGAATTACGACCTTCGCGCCTGGGCTAAGGTACTGGTCGGCGAAGCTGCCGATCGACTGGCCCGAAACCAGCGGGCCCTTCTGGATGACTTTCGTGTTGTTCTTCTTCAGAGACGCGGCCGACGTGAAGGACAGCCCGCCGAACAGGACCCGGAGGCCGGGAGCAAAGCCGGTTCCCTGCGCAACGAGTTTCGTCGCCGACACCCTCAGCTTGGTGACCGTAGGCAGGACGCCCCCGACCTCGTTCGACGGCGCGCTCTCGCTGTCGTCAGTCGCCGTGGTCACAACAAAAAACGATCCGGCGGGAGCAGTCGACACGTCGACGGACGACTGGCTGCCGGGTACCGAGACGAAAAAATTCGAGGGCACAGGCTGCACACCGGCCTGCGTCGAGGCATACACGTTGAACCGGCGCGTTCCGCCCGCGAGTCGGGATGACGGCAGCGCCCCAGGCGATGTCGCGTTGTTCACGATCTGAATTGTTGGCGGGGCCGTCGGGTCCCCGAGCACGTTGAACTCGAGCAGCCTGGCCCCTTGCTGAAAGACGCGCTTGCCGATGTCGAGGACGCCAGTGACCGTGTTGTTTCGATAGTTGCATTCCAGCGCGTCCGAGATCGACGCCGATGCTTCGAGCTGGAACGGGCCGGCCGACGGAACCGAGGCCGGAAGCGACACTCCGACCGTGCCGCGGTCCGTCCCGTCAAGTTCGACCGCTCGGTCTATCGCGAACGTCACCACTCCCGGCTGGCCGACGGGCGGCGTCGAAACCACTCGAATGCCGGCCGCGCCTCCCGCTGCTCCGACGAACTCGAGCCCAAACGGTATCTCGACGGAGAACGTGGCGTTCGGAGCCTTCGGTCCTGCACATTCGTTCGTACTCCGAACGATCACATGAACGATGGCGCTCGGCCGACCCTCTCTGGGCGTGTAGTCAAAGACTGCAAGGCTGACCTTGAGGTCGGGCTTCGGTCCGGCCGGATCGAAGGTGAACTCGACGACCCCGCCCTCGTCATTCTCCGATCCGTCAGGGCTCAGGTCCGGCGACGTGCTGGCCACGCACACTTCGTCGTTCGGACCGACCCCGCAGTCGACACCGAAGTTCGTTCGCTCATCGCCGATGTACGTACAGAACTGGATGGATTCGGGACCCGGCGCGTTCGGGTCGCACTGCAGCAGAAACGCGTCCGAGATGCCTCCGCCGAACGTCACCTGAATGGGATCGAACATAGTAACGTCGCTCGAATAGGTGTCGCCCGCGATGTAGAGCAGCCCGCCGCTGTTGAAGTCGATGGCATTCCCCGATTCGTACTGACTGCCGCCGAAGGAGATCGAGAACTCGATTTCGGTTCCGTTCACGTTCAGCTGCACGACGAAGGCGTCCCGGCTTCCGCCGGTGACCTTCCCGCCAACCGGAGATACTCCAGGAAAGTCGGTGACGTCCGTCTCACCGGTCAGGTACGAATTCCCGGCGGCATCGACGACGAGCGCACGGGCGACGTCGACGCCAGAGCCGCCGAGATAGGTCGATGCGACGCGCTGGCCCGACGGGTCGTATTTCGCCCAGAAGCCGTCGATGACGCCGCCGCCGAATGTCGATTGCAGCGCACCCGGTGACACCGGGAAGTTCGTCGAGGAGGTCGCTCCAACGACGTAGACGTTTCCGTCCGGGTCGATCGCGATCCCCTCGCCGTTGTCGCTTTCGGAGCCGCCGAGGTAGGTCGACGCGACCTTCGCGCTTCCCGTCGGATTGACGATCGTCATGAATGCGTCGGCCAGTCCGCCGTTGCCTGCCTGCTCCGGCTCCGTGGTCGGGAAGTTGGTCGACGTGGTGGTGCCGATGACGTAGGCATTGCCCGGCGCGTCGATCACGATGTCCTTCCCGTGGTCGAACTTTGCGCCCCCGAGATACGAGGCATAGACGAGAGTTGCGCCGTCAGGCGCAAGCCTGAGGACGAAAGCGTCGGCATCGCCCGGGCTGGAGCTCGCGAAGGCCGGCTGAAACGCTCCCGCCGTCGTGGGAAAGTCGCTGGAAAGGGTCTCGCCCGTGACGAAGGCACTGCCCGCATCGTCGACGGCGACGTCGTACGCGAGGTCGTATCGCGTTCCGCCGATCGTCGTCGAATAGACGAGCGCCGTTCCTTCGGGGTTGAGCTTCGCGATGTAGACGTCCCGGGCTCCCGTGCCGGCGGGGGCGCTCGAGCCGACAACGTAGGCAGAGCCAGTCTGGTCGACCGAGATGCCGCTTACCGCGATGTCCTTCGTCGATTCGGCGAGGCTGAAGCTGTAGCCGATCTCCGGGTCGACGACGAGCGGAAGCGAGTGGTCGAAGTCGCCGAGCTCGAACGCGACTCGCCCCGAGTCCCGCACGGCGTATCGGCTGGCGACGGAGCAGCGCGCACCGTCGATCTCCTGATAGGCAAACGGGCGCTCGAGCCGGACGCTGCCGGCCACGAGCGCGCCGCCGGCCTCGAGCTCGGGTGAGGGGAATCCCTCGAGCTCGAAAGCGATCGAGTCCGGGTCGGCGCCCGGCGAGACGACGAGGTCATATTCGAGGCTCCGTCCCTTTCCGTACCAGACGAGATCGACACCTTCGTACAGTTGCTCTATGCGCACCGACGAATAGGTCGGGACGTTCGTCCTCCACTTCGACGGATCGTTGCCGACGAGGTAGTTGGCCTTTCCCGGCAACTCGCCAGCGCCGGAGGCGCGGGCCGAGCCCGACGCCCCGACAAACTCGAGCGACACGGGCGTCGCGCCTCCCGCGAGCACGGCTCCTGTGGCGGTCAAGGCAGCGGCCGATCCGCGCGTCAGGAACCGGACCCCGTCTGGCGCCTGTCCGACGTTCGGCTCGAAGCTGATCGGCAGGCTCCCGAACGACGGATTCACCTTCGGCTCAGTCGGGAGCGCTATGGCGTCCGGTCGGCGCTCAGTTCGTGGCAGGACCGGTCGCGCAATCGAGCCGGCCGCGGGAATCGTCACCGCAATAGCCAATCCGAATGCGGCGATAACGCGCCAACGACCCTGGGGGCAACGCGTCGACTTCATGGCACTACTCCTGAGGTATGAGAGAGTCGAGGCAGACCAGCAACCGGCCGTCAGCCGACTCCTGGAAATGCACAGCGCCGGATTCGACGCGGCGGTAGATCTCTCGGGGAGAGACGCTTTTCGCGGCCGCCGCGGTTTCCGGCCGGGCCGCGAGAACCGTCGACCCGCACTTCACGCACCAGACGCGAACGGTAGTCGGCCGCCGGATCACGACGGTCTCCTGCGTTTCGACGGTGAACTCGGTAGTGCGGGTTCTGATCATGACGCGGCAGCGCTTGCCGAGAAGCTGGTACCAATCGCTTGCCAACCGATCTACAATGCGTGGCACGCACTGTGACCGGTCACCGGACCGGTGTCCTGAACCCGCCGTGAATCTTCAGTGAAGGGATTTATGAAGGCGGAGAATCCCAGGCATCTCTACGAGTTCGGGCCATTTCGCCTGGACGCCGACAACCGCCACCTGCTCCGCGATGGCGAGCCGGTCACCATTCCCCCTAAGGCGTTCGACACACTGTGCGCGCTGGTCGAGAACCGGGGACACGCGGTTCGGAAAGACGAGTTGCTCGAGGCCGTCTGGCCCGACACCTTCGTCGAAGAGAACAACCTCAATCAGTACATCTCCATCCTGCGCAAGGCGCTCGGCGAGAACGGCGACGGGCATCGCTACATCGAGACGGTACCGAGATGGGGCTATCGATTCGTTGGTGAAGTCCACGAACTGGATGATGACGACAATGAGGTGACCGTCCACCGGCGGACTCGCGCCTCGATTGTGGTTCGGGAAGAGGTGGCCACAGTTTCCGCACCGGCCGCCACGCGACTTGGATCGCCCGCGGTGTACCTGTCGGGTGTGGCGCTCGTCGTCGCCGTGGCAGCATTCGTCTTCGCATGGAACGGTTATCGGTCCGCAACGATCGCAGCGCCGCTTGCCGTCCGGTCGATTGCGGTGCTGCCGTTTCGTGTCCTCGACGACTCGCGTGCCGACAAAGCCTATCTCGAGATTGCAATGGCAGATGCCGTCATCAGCCGACTTGGCCGACTCCAGCGCGTCAGCGTGCGATCGACGAGCGCGGTCCAGCGCTATGCCGAAGGGGACCATGATCCGATCGCCGTCGGGCGCGCGCTCGGCGTCGATGCCATCTTGGACGGTCGGATCCAGACGTCGGAGGGTCGCATCCGGGTGACCGCGCAGCTCGTCGGTGCGCGAGACGGCGCGTCGCTCTGGACCGAGACGTTCGACAATGACGCGTCCGACATCTTCGTCCTGCAGGACGCCATTGCGGCGCGCGTTGCAAAAGGCCTGGCTCCCGTGCTCGATGGGGAGGAATTGCGTCCGGCGGCGCGTCCCACTCAGAGCGCCAGGGCCTACGAGTCCTATCTGAAGGGGCGCTACCTCTGGAGCAAGCGGACGACCGAGGCCGTGCGCGCGAGTATCGAGTGCTTCAAGGACGCCATCGAGGAGGACCCGAATTTTGCGCTCGCGCACGTCGGTTTGGCCGACGCCTACTCGATCCAGGCGGCGCCACTCGCCGAGCCAGCCCTCCGCAAGGCACTCGAGCTCGACGACTCGATCGGCGAAGCCCACGCGTCGATGGGCTTCTACTTGATGTTCCACCACTGGGATCTGCCGACGGCGGACCACGAGTTGCGTCTTGCGATCGAGCTTTCGCCCAACTACGCGACGGCGCATCAGTGGTACGCCATCTCGCTCGCTGTCCGCGGACGCTACCCCGAAGCGAAGGCCTCCCTGGCCAGAGCGATCGAATGCGATCCGGTTTCGCCCAACATGCGCGCCGACATGGCGCAGATCTGCTACTTCGCGGGCGAGTATGACGAAGCGATCGAGCATTGCCGGCAGGCGCTGGAGCTCGACCCGAGCTTCCTGTTTGCGTATCAGTATCTCTTCGCCGCGCACGCCGGGGCCGGGCGTCACGATGATGCAGTCGCTGCGCTCATCCGGTCGATGGAGATTGCAGGAGAGGGGACGGACGCCATTGCAGCGCTCCGGGGGGCCTACGCCACTAAAGGCTGGCTGGGGCTCTGCCGAGCGCGAATTGCCAGCGGGCGTGAGTCGCCGTGTTCGCTGGCCGGACTCTACGCGCAGACGGGCGACGTCGATCGCGCGATCGAGCAGCTCCGAAAAGCCTACGATGCGCGCGACTTCTTCGTGATCTTCATCGGCGTGGATCCGAATCTCGCTCCGTTGCGGAAGGATCCGCGGTACCTGGATCTCGTAAGACGCGTCGGGGTGGCCTGACAGAGCTTCGCACACAGAGACACAGAGCCTCTGAGGCACAGAGAACCGGATTCCGTCGGAGACGACGGATGACCTTCGTGTCTCCGTGCCTCTGTGTGCGAAGCTCAGCGCTGTCTCAGTGACCGCGCGATAACGGAGCTTCGAGATCGATGGATCCGGTGAGCTCGCGCACCGACGCGATTCCCGCCTTGTCGAGATAGTTCGACAGCCCTTCGACGGCTTTGACGGTCGCCAACGGATCGTAGAAACTCGCCGTCCCGATCTGAACCGCCGTCGCGCCGGCGATGAGAAACTCCACGGCATCCTCCGCCGTCGCAATGCCGCCGATTCCGATGAGCGGGATCTTCACGGCACTTGCCGCCTGCCAGACCATTCGAACTGCCACCGGCTTGATCGCGGGTCCTGAGAGTCCGCCAGTGACGTTGGCGATTCTCGGTCGCCGGGTGTGAATGTCGATGGACACGCCGACGAGCGTGTTGATGAGCGAGAGCGCGTCCGCGCCAGCCGACTCGAGCGCGCGAGCCATACCGGCAACGTCGCTGATGTTCGGCGAGAGCTTCACGATTACCGGCCGCTTCGCCACGCGCTTCACGGCCTCGGTCACCTCGGCGGCAGCGCGAGGGTCGTTGCCGATGATCAGCCCGCCTTCCTTCACGTTAGGGCACGAAATGTTCAACTCGTAGCCGTCGATACCTTCGCCGTCGTTGAGTATGTGAATCGCCTCGACGTAGTTCTCGACGGTGTAGCCGAAAACGTTAGTCAGCACGCGGACGTCGTATTCACGCAATCGCGGCAGCTTCTGCTCGATGAACGCGCGGGCGCCGATGTTCTGCAGGCCGATCGCGTTGAGCATGCCGGCCGGCGTCTCCTGGATTCGGGGCGGGGGATTGCCCTGAAGCGGCCTCGACGAGAGTCCCTTCGTGCAGATGCCGCCGATCCGCGAGAGATCGAAGAGCGGTTCGAACTCGAGGCCGTACCCGCAGCAGCCCGAGGCGGTGAGAATCGGATTGTGGAACCGGATGCCCGCAACCTCGACGGCGAGGCGCGGATCGCGGGAACTCTCGGTCGTGTTCACCATACGATCGCCTCCGCCGGAAACACGGGCCCTTCGGTGCAGACCTTCTGGTACTTGAACGGAGGCGCGAACGAGCCCTCGCAGACCTCGACGACGCACGCGACGCAGATGCCGAACCCGCACGCCATGCTCGCCTCGAGCGACACGAAGCACTGCGCGCCCTGTTCGGCGGCGATCGCGCCCACGCGAGCCATCATCGGCCACGGGCCGCAGGTGTAGACGACGCTGCCATTCGGGCCGGCGTTCGCAGCGAGGTCGCGCTCGAGCGGCGCCGTCACGAAGCCGCGCTCACCGGCCGATCCATCGTCGGTCGTCACGGTCACCGGACAGCCGAGCGCCTCGAATTCATTGAGAGCAGGCAGGTCGTATTGTGTGCGTCCGCCGAAGTAGACGCGGACGTCCGCCCCCTTCGCCACGAGATCGCCCGCCAGCATGAAGAGAGCCGGCGAACCGACTCCTCCCGCCACGATGAGCGCGCGCCTGCCTTCACTGAAGACGGAGTCCGTCGGGTATGTGTTGCCGAGCGGAAGCAGTACGTCGACGTTCTCGCCCTCGCGCACGCGCGTGAGAGCCTCGAGACCACGGCCAAGCACGAGGTAGATGAACTCGACCGCGCAGTCGTCGGCACGATGGATCGCCAGCGCTCGCCGCAGGATCGGCTCGACGAGTCCCGACGGGCGCAGCATCGCGAACTGTCCGGACAGTACGTCGACCGGCTCCGGAAGTCGAAGCCGGATGTGGAAATACCGGGGCGCGAGCTGGCGGTTGAACTCGACCGTTCCGACGAGATCCTTCATCTACGACTGCTCCGCCGCGTGCGACTCGGTCTCTTCGCCGGACATCTCGTCGCGCATCCGGTGCTCGTACGCGGCGCGGATGAAGTCCACGAAGAGCGGATGCGGTTCGAGCGGCCGGCTCTTCAATTCCGGATGGAACTGGCAGCCGAGAAACCACGGATGACCCGCGATCTCGATGACTTCGACGAACTTGCCGTCGATGGACTTGCCTGAGAACTTCAACCCCGAATTGGCGAGTCGCGTCTCGAACGCCGGATTGAACTCATAGCGATGGCGGTGGCGCTCGTGAATCTCGGGCGAGCGATAGACGCGTTCGGCGAGCGACCCGGGCTCGAGACGACAGACCCAGTCACCAAGGCGCATCGTGCCTCCCATCTCCTCGACGTTCACGAGGTCGCGCAGTTTGAAGATGACCGGAAACGGCGTTGCAGGATCGAACTCGGTCGAGTCGGCGCCTTCGATGCCGCACACGTGACGGGCGAATTCGATTGTTGCGCACTGCATTCCGAGGCAGATTCCGAAGAACGGCGTGCCGTTTTCTCTCGCATACTGGATCGCCCGGAGCATGCCGGCGATGCCGCGCTTGCCGAATCCTCCCGGAACCAGGATGGCATCGAGGTCCGCAAGCTCGTCGCGCCAGTCGTCGGTCGTCATGAGCAGCTCCGACTCGATGAACCGGATCCTTACCTTGACGTTGTTCGCGACGCCGCCGTGCGTGAGGGCTTCGTTGAGGCTCTTGTACGAGTCGGTGAGCTCGACGTACTTGCCGACCATGCCGATCGTGACGTTGCCCTCGGGATTCTTGATCGTGTCGACGAGGCGTTCCCACGCCGAGATGTCACGCTCGCGCGTCTCGATGTGCAGCATCCGGACGAGCTTGTCGTCGAGGCCCTGCGCAGCGAAGACGAGCGGCACTTCGTATATCGTGGGCACGTCCTGCGCCGTGATGACTGCGTCTTCCGACACGTTGCAGAAGAGCGAGATCTTGCTCTTGATCTCGCGCGACAACGGCTTCTCGCTGCGGCAAAGCAGGATGTCGGGCTGGATTCCGAGGCCGAGCAGCTCCTTGACGGAGTGCTGCGTGGGCTTCGTCTTCAACTCGCCGGCCGCGGCGATGTACGGCACGAGCGTGAGGTGGACGAAGACGGCGTTGCCGCGGCCGACGTCGTTTGCGAGCTGGCGGATGGCTTCAAGGAACGGAAGGCTCTCGATGTCGCCGACCGTGCCGCCGATCTCGACGATGACGACGTCGTTGTCGGCCGTGACGGCCTTGATAGCCGACTTGATCTCGTCGGTTATGTGCGGAATGACCTGGATCGTCTTGCCGAGGTAGTCGCCGCGGCGCTCCTTGTCGATGACCGCCTGGTAGATGCGCCCGGTCGTCCAGTTGCTGGCGCGGCTCAGCCGGTTCGACGAGAAGCGCTCGTAGTGGCCGAGGTCAAGGTCCGTCTCGGCGCCGTCGTCGAGCACGAACACTTCGCCGTGCTGGAAGGGCGACATCGTGCCAGGGTCGATGTTGATGTAAGGGTCGAGCTTCTGCAGCGTGACCTTGAGGCCGCGGGCTTCGAGCAGCGCCGCGATCGATGCGGCCGCGAGCCCCTTGCCGAGGCTCGAGACGACGCCTCCGGTGACGAAAATGTACTTGGTGCTCATGCGGTCATCCTTGACGGTCAAGTCGTTGCGATCGGAGATCATAGTGATTTCACCTGGCTGCGCTCTTCCCAGAGCGACCGGACAAGGTCGAGGTCGGCCTGCGTGTCGACGCCGATCGAGGGTTCGTCGACCTGGACAACGCGAATGTCGTAGCCGCGTTCGAGGATTCGAAGCTGCTCGAGCTTCTCTGTCCGCTCGAGCGGCGACGGAGACATTCGAGCGAACTCGAGGAGGAACTCGCGTCGATAGACATAGAGTCCGGTGTGCCGGCGTACGAGGGATAGATCGATGCCGTCGGCGTTCCAAACGCCGTCGGCGGACACGGCTTCGCGAGGAAACGGGATCGTAGCGCGACTGAAGTACAGGGCGCGTCCGTCGTCGCGCAGGACCACCTTCACGATGTTGGGATTGCGAAAGTCGACGAGCTCGTCGATGGCTTCACAGGTGGTGCTGCAGACGGCGCTCGAATCGGCCACGAGAGCCTCGACCGCGGCGTCGATAGTCGATGCGGGCAGCAGCGGCTCGTCGCCCTGCACGTTTACGATGAAGTCAGCTTCGAGCAGGGCCGCGACCTCCGCCAGTCGATCCGTCCCCGTTTCGTGACGGTCGCTCGTCATGACGGCCTCGAATCCCTCGATTCGGACCGCGGTCGCGATTCGCTCATCGTCCGTCGCCACGATGACGCGATCGACCGTGCGTGCGGATGCGGCACACTCGCAGACGCGAACGACCATCGGTTTTCCGGCAATGGGTAGGAGCGGCTTTCCGGGGAGACGGGTGGAGGCGAATCGGGAAGGGATGATAGCGATCGCCGTGTACTGCTTCACGGGATTCCAGCATGCAGGATGGGAAAGACAAGTGTCAAACCAACCAGAACCCCGAGCGGCAGCGAGGGGCCGGCGGTGGAATTCACGCGCGGTGAATTCTATCGCCGGCCCCTCGCTACCGCTCGGGGTTCCGGGCGCCCCATCGACGCTACACGGCCATCAGCTTCGATAGTCACCGATGAGGAGGATCTGGCCGGTCGGTGCCGGAGAGCCGCCCGCTGGCTCTACTGTGATCGCAAACTTCTTGGGCTCGCCCGCCGCGGTCAGTCGATCGATCTCGAATATCGCGGTTCCGTTCGCGTCGGTATTGAAGGTCCCAGCCGGAATCGGGGCGCTGCCGTCGATGAGCCAAAGCTCGTAGGTGCGATTCGGCTCGACCTTCGGCAGGTTTCTGGCGACGAGCACGCCGGTCTTCTGCTCGGGCTGCCAGTGGACGTCAATGGTCGGTTCCGGCGCGGCGCCTGTAGTCGTCAGGCGGGTCACCCGGAGCGCCGGGTCCTGAGTAACGCCAAGAAGTCGGTTGGCACGCTCGAGATCTTCCCGCTGTCGGGCCTGAGCCGATCGAGCGTCTGCCAGCTGGCGAACGGTCGCCTCTAGCTCGGCACTGGACCGGTACAACGCGAGCCCGAGGAAGATGGCAGCGATCGTTGCAGCCGCCGCAAGCGACGCAAACGCGGCAAAGGCGCCGAATCGCGACGGCTCCGTCGGTTCGACGACTTCGGCTCGCGGCCGGAAGGGAATCGGCGCCGGAGCCGGCTTTCGAGCGCCGATCTCATTGACGACGCGCGGTCGCAGACCGACTGGCGGCGCAACCGGAGTCGCAGCCCATCCGAGTAGTCCGGTGACGTGCTCGTAGGCCCGCAGGTCCGCGAGATCAGATGGAGCGCCCTCGGCCACGCAGGCCTCGGCAACGATCAGATCGTCGCCGTCGAGGGCGCCGAGCGCGTACAGGGCAAGAAGTTCTTTTCGATCATTCGACATAGCGGCACATTTATGAACGGATTCCACGACTTTCAACGCCGGGCCCGGGTGTCGGAGCCGAAACCGCGCGCTCATTCGAACCTACGCGTCGACCTGCTGGAAAGGATTCGTGCTCACTCCGGAAAAGAAAGTCCGCTTTCCCGGGCGCTTGCCCGGATCACGCGATCGAGCGCCTCGACATTCTCGCACGCCGCGAGCTGGCCGGCAGTGACGAGGCGGATCGTGCGTCCTCTCGAGTGCGCGAGGACCGCGGGCAGATCGCCCGCTACAGCCGCTGTTTCGCGGTCGACTTCGTCACGATGGAGCGCGGCCACCGGCACGCGGTAGGAAAGCCGGCATTCGGCCCATTCGGATCGCTCTCCGAACAGCCCATGCGTCAACTCGCAGAGAGTACAGGCGCCAATGGAAAGCGCCTTTCGCGCGCTGTCGAGGAACGCGGCGACGCGGCCGGCATCGGCGTTGTAGATCAGGAGCAGACTGTCGATCGGCTCGTCGGCCATTCCTTCCTCTTCGGCGTAGTGACAATTGCGTTTCGGGAGTAAACTGCCCTCCACGCACTCGGTTCACCCATCGATGTCCAAGTCGGGCCCGAGCCTCGGCCCCGTCCCCATCCACCAGGAGGTGCGACGATGCACAGGACGATTGATTCCCTCATCGCCGACCAGGAAGTCTACAGCGTCAGTCCAGGCACCAGTGTCGTCGATGCCGCGAAGTATATGTCGGAACGGAACGTCGGCGCCGTAACGGTCATCGACGAAACGAAACTCGTCGGCATCATCTCGGAGCGCGACCTGATGAAGCGGGTCGTGGCCGAGGGCCGGGATCCGAAGGAGACTCGTGTCGACGACGTGATGTCGCGCCGGCTCGTGCACGGCTCGCCGGGCGACACGTACGAGTCGTGCATCAAGAAGATGCTCGACAACAAATGCCGGCATCTGCCGATCACGAATGGAGATCTGGTCATCGGCATGGTGTCGATTCGCGACCTGTACAGGGTCGATGCGACCGAGAAGGCGGAGGTGCTCGAGTACATGAACGCCTACGTCAACTCCGCGCCGACGATCTGATCCGGGATTCAGGGGATGAAGACCGCGGCCGGGCGCGTCGCGCACCGGTCGCGGGTCAACCCTTCACCATGGCCCGAAGGATGAAGAGGACGTTCGCCGGCCGCTCGGCCAGCCTGCGCATGAAGTACGGATACCAGGCGCGGCCGAACGGTACGTAGACGCGCACGTTGAAGCCTTCCTCGACGAGCTTGAGCTGCCTGTCCCGGGCGATTCCGTACAGCATCTGGAACTCGAAGCACTTCTGATCCAGCTTCTGCTCACGGGCGAAGCGGATTGTCGCGTTGATCATCGCGGGATCGTGCGTCGCGATGCCGTGGTAGATGCCGCTCGGCAGAAGGATCTTCATGAGGTCGACATAGTTCGCGTCGACCTTCGACTTGGCCTGGAAGGCGACCTCGGGCGGTTCTTTGTAGGCGCCTTTGCAGAGTCGTATCCGCGCGCCTATCGCGAGCAGGTCGCGAATGTCCTGCTCGCTGCGGAAGAGGTAGGACTGGATGACGATGCCGACGTTGTCGTGATTGGCCCGGACGGTCCGGAAGACCTCGAGAGTAGCCTCCAGATGTCCCGAGTCCTCCATGTCGATTCGGACGAAGTTGCCGGTCTTCGCGGCGTGCTCGACGATCTTGGTGAGGTTCTCGATGCAGAATTCCTTCCGGATATCGAGACCGAGCTGGGTGAGCTTGAGCGAGACGTTCGAGTTGAGGCCGTCGGACTCGATACGATCGAGGATCCGACTGTACATCTCGACTTCTGCCGTGGCCTCTTCCTCGCTGCGGATGGCCTCTCCAAGGTGGTCGAAAGTCGCGGAGATCCCCTTTGCATTGAGCACCTTGATGGCCGCCGAGGCCTCGTCGACCGTCTCGCCGGCGACGAAGCGCTTCGTGACGTTGTTGAAGAGGGCGATGCTCGTGAGCATCTTCTTCGGCGCTTCACGCTCGGAGAGGTAGAGGAGGATTTTCTTCATCATGATGGTGGCAGGGAAGGGTCGCGCCATTCTGCATGGAATGGTGCGCGAAGGCAACAAAAGTACTGGTCATCCCTGGGGTGGGACGAATGAAGAGCAACGCGGATTGAGCGGATTGAGCGGATGACACGAATCAGACTTGAATACCGGTTGATCCGCCATATCCGCCAGATCCGTTGAATCCGCGATGCTCTTCGTTCTTCCTGCTTGACAGATCCCATTGCGCTACCTATAGTTGCCGTTTCGCGAAAACGACAAAGGACTAAACCTACAGCGGTATGGCGAACCACAAATCCTCGATCAAGCGAATCCGGCAGAATGAGAAGCGTCGTGCGGTCAATCGCGCGAACGGCAGCCGGATGCGAACCGAAATCAAGAAGCTGCGCACGGCACTGGCGCTCGGCGATGTTGCGGGGGCCAAGGAACTTCTTCCGGCAGTCATGTCCGTCATCGACAAGTCGATCCAGAAGGGTGTCGTTCACCGGAATGCCGCGGCGCGTTACAAGTCGCGTCTGACGGCTCGCGTGAACACGGCCAAACCCGTTACCAAGTAGTCCGACAGCGCGCTCGATTGAAGAAAGGCGCGATGCCCATGTGGGCGTCGCGCCTTTCGTGCGTCCAGTGTCGCCTAGGGCTCTACGCGTGCCGCTCGAGCGTGCAGATCGAGCTGTGGCGTTTGATTCGCAGATAGACCGACTCGAACACCCGGAACGGGTGGTTCATGTTCTCGGCGCCAAGGTAGGCGACCGTGAGATCCTGTGCGACGGCCAGATCGAAGTTCTGGCGACCGGTCGAGACGATCACCGCGCGGTTCTTTCCGAGAATCGACGACTGGTAAACGCCATCCGTGACGATCTCGCGGATGTGCGCGATCTCGAGCACGCTCGTGCCCGGGTGCACACGATGCATCTGCGAGTAGAGCTCAGGCGTCACGACGAGCGCGTAAGGACCGTAATGTCCGGCCTGCACGAGCGACTCCGTGGCCCGAACCACGTCGCTGAACGGCTGTCCAGGCACCGTCCAGTCGCCCAGGTCGAGCGTCAGCCGCCCTTCCACCGTCGTCAGCCCCTCGTACCCCATCTCCGAATCACCGAAGAATACGAGATGATCCTCGCGATCCGCGCAGAATGCCGCGGCTCCCGCGGCAATGGCCGTGTCGAGCGCCACGCCAGTCAGCCTCGATGTCTCGAGGTCGCGCCAGTGAAGGATGAAGTCCTTCGAGATGATCGGGATGATGCCGGCTTCGCGGCGCACCGAGCGCATCGGATCCGGGTCGCCCTCGCCCGTCAATCCGAGCTGGCCCATCGTCGTTCCGGTGAAATGGTCGTGGACGATCGTCTGAACGCCCGCCCCGAGCGGTCCGTGGATGTCGATGATGCGTCGTCCCACGAGACGGCGTCGCGCAACGTCGATGACGACCGCCTTCAGGTGCTCCCATTCCCGCTCGTCGAGCGGGTTTTCATCGTGCGCGAACACTGCCATGTCGTTACCTCTTCGTCTCTTGGAGTCTTTGGGCCGCGACCAGACTGCGGGCGCGAAGGATGTATCACAAAGTCAGTTCGCAGACCAGAATCTCGAGCTGGAGCCTGGGTGTACCGACCGAGCTCTTGATCGCCGCATCGACCTCGTCCATGCGGCGCAGGCCGTGCACGATCGATTCGGCTGAAACGCGCCGCACCTGCGTGTTGAATTCCGACATTTTCCACGGCGGCAGCTTCACGGCCGCCTGTACTTCGGCGGCAGGCGCCTTCCGCAGGATGAGCTCCTTGGCGATGAGCATCTTGCGATAGGTCGATGCGAGCATCCCCAACAGTCCGAGAGGCTCCTCGCCGGCATCGAGCTGCCGGACGACCACACGGATCGCGCGCCCGCGGTCGCGAGCGAGAATCGCGTCGGTCAGATCCCACACCTGGTGTTCGCGCGAGCGAGCGACGAGCGCCCGCACGCTCGGCACGTCGATCGTCCCCGAGCCGGCGTGCGACGCGAGCTTCTCGACCTCGACCGAGAGCCGGGTCAATTCGGTGCCCGCGAGATCGACGACGGCGCCGATCGCAGACCGGTCGATCCGGGCGCCTAGCTGCTTTACGCGCGCCTCGACCCATCGCGAGGCGTCGGCTTCGGTGAGCTGCGCAAAACTCACGGTTGTGCAGGCTTTAGCGAGAGCCGTCGACGACTTGCGCCGCTGATCGAGCGAATCCGCGACGAACACGACTATGGCAGAGTCGACGGGATCCTTCAGATAGCTTTCGAGCGCATCCTGCGAGCCCTCGCGGATGGACTCCGCATCGCGGACGACCACCAGGCGGCGCGGGCTCATCATCGGCAGCTGCCTCGCGACGTCAAATATCGTCTCGAGGTCGTGCTCGGCCGCCGAGAACGTGTCGACGTTGAACGGCCGAAATGCCTCATCTACTGTTGCCGTCAGCAGTGCGACGGATTCGCGCCTCAGGAAGCGCTCCGGCCCGAGGAACAGGTACAGCGGATCGATTCGCCCGGCCGAGACTGCTGTGGCGAGATCGGACGGGGCGAGCCCCTGTGATTTCGAGCGACTACGGGACACGGGGACCTCGCATCGAGTCGGGCAGAGCCCGTCTGTCTAGAATGCGCCGTTCAGGATTGTCGAAATGACGCTCGCGGCGAACTCGCGCGCAATGCGATCGAACGCCGGATCCTCTTCATTGAAGAAGGACTGCGGGTCGCCGGCCAGCTCGTACTCTCCGCGAAAGACCATCCGCTGGTTGTCGAAAATGACTTTCGAGCGCTTCTGGTCGCGCAGGGTGACGCCGGTCACGATGACGACCTGGAAGACCCGGGTGCGCCCGGTGTCGTCGAGCAGCGCGCCTCCGGAACGCACGTCCTTGATCTCTCCCGAGAGCACGAGGTCTGCGTCCTTTTCGTCGGTGACGATCCTGAAGTGCCGATTTCGACGCAGCAGCTCCTTAGTCACGGCGTCGGTGAATCGCTGCTCGACGCGGTAACGCAGGCTCGGGTTCAGGAACGTCGGAATCGCAATCGTCTTGTAGTCGCCGCCGATGGACTCACCGGTGTCGACGCGCTTGTACTTGCAGCCCGCAGCCAGGGCCGCCGGTATCGCGAGGGCCGAAGCGAGGACGTCACGCCGCTTCATTTGATCACCACGTTCACGAGTCTCCCCGGCACGACAATGACTTTCGCGATGACCTTGCCGTCGAGGAGTGCGACTACCCGCTCGTCCGCAAGAGCCGCGGCCTCGAGGGTTTCCTTCGTCGCATCGGGCGCGACAAAGACCTTCGAACGAAGCTTCCCGTTCACCTGGACCGGAATCTCGATCAAGTCTTCGCGCGCGAGGTCCTCGTTCGACTCGGGCCACGACGCCTGTGTGAGCAGCCCGGCGTGTCCGGTCAACTCCCACAGCTCCGAGGCCACGTGCGGCGCGAAAGGCGCAAGCATTCGCGAGAGCGCCGAGATGGCCTCGGCCACGACGGCGCGGTCGTTCGCACCGGGCGACGGCGTCGCCTCGGTGAAATCGTAGAGTGTGTTCGTCAGCTCCATCAGCGCCGCGACGACGGTGTTGAGCCGCAATCGGTCCTCGAAGGCGTCCGTGGCGCGGCGGATCGTCTGATGAGTCTTTCGGCGAACCGCACGCTGGGCTTCGGTCAGGTCGGCGCCGGGCTCGCCGGCTCCGAGAATCCCGTCGTGCCATCGTGCAACGAGCCGCCAGACTCGCGCGATGTAGCGGAAAGCGCCCTCGATGCCGGGGTACTCCTGTTCACCGGACGCCGAACGCTTGGCCTCCCAGATCATGTCCTTCTCTGGCGGCGAGGCAAAAAGCACGTAGAGGCGCGTCGCGTCGGCGCCGAAGCGGTCGAACATGTCGTCGGGCTCGACTACGTTGCCGATGCTCTTCGACATCTTCTCGGTACGGCCCGTCACTTCCGAGAACATGCAGACCATCCCCTGGTTGAGCAGCCGCGACGCCGGTTCGTCGATCGTGACGAGTCCGATGTCGCGCATGAACTTCGTCCAGAACCGGCAATAGATGAGGTGCATGTTGGCGTGCTCCTTGCCGCCGACATACTGATCGATCGGGAACCAGTAGGCGATCTTCTCGGGATCGAAAGGCCTCGAGTCATTGTGCGGATCGCAGTACCGGAAGAAGTACCAGGACGAATCCACGAACGTGTCCATCGTGTCGGTGTCGCGACGGGCAGGCTCGCCGCAGGACGGACAGTCGACGGCGACATACGACTCGACGTGGTCGAGCGGAGAACCGCGCTCGCCGGTGATCGCGACGCCGTGGGGAAGCACCACAGGGAGTTGGTCCTCCGGAACCGGAACGACGCCGCAAGAGGGACAGTGAACCATCGGGACCGGCGTTCCCCAGTAGCGCTGCCGGGTGATCGTCCAGTCGCGCAATCGGAACCGGATTCGCGCCGTTCCGAATCCTTCCTTCTCGGCGAGTGCCGCAAGCGCGACGCGCGCCTCGGCCGTCGGCATTCCGTTGAACTCATCTGAGTTGCATAACACGCCCTCGCCGGCCGTAGCTTCGTCGACGGTATCGGGAAGGGAGGCGGGGTCGACGTCAACGGGCACGATGACCCGACGGACAGGAAGGTTGAAGGCCGTCGCGAACTCGAAATCGCGCTCGTCGTGCCCCGGAACGCTCATCACGGCGCCCGTTCCGTATTCCATCAGGACGTAGTTGGCGATCCAGATGGGAATTCGCTCGCCCGTGAAAGGATTGAGGGCGAAGCTCCCGGTGGCCACGCCGCGCTTCGTGAGCTGATCGATCTCACGCGCCGAGCGCTTCTCGTTGCGCATCGACTCGACGAGCGCCGCAACGTTCTCGATGTCGGGCGACCGCTCGACGAGCCCCGCGACGAGCGGATGTTCGGGAGCGAGCATGACCGCGGTGACTCCGAAAATCGTGTCGATTCGGGTCGTGAAGACTGTGATCGCGTCGTCAGTGCCTTCGACTGAGAACGTGACGTCGGCGCCTAGGCTCTTGCCGATCCATTCGCGCTGCGAGGTCAGCACGCCCTCGGGCCAGCCGTCCTCGATCTGATCCATGTCGGCAAGCAGTTGATCGGCGTACTCGGTGATTCGTGCGAACCACTGCTCCTTCTCCTTCTGGACGACCTCGGTACCGCATCGCCAGCACTTGCCATTCTCGGCCTGTTCGTTCGAAAGGACTATCTCTTCCTTCGGGCACCAGTTGAGCGGACCGAACTTCCGGTAGATGAGGCCGCGCTTCCACATCTCGATGAAGAACCACTGGTTCCAGCGGTAGTACTCCGGCTCGCAGGTGGCGAGCTCGCTAGTCCAGTCGTATCCGATGCCGAGCCGCTCGAGTTGTCCCTTCATCTTCGCAATTGACTGCGAAGTAAAGGTTTCCGGCGCCATGCCGTGCTTGATGGCTGCTTCCTCGGCAGGTTGGCCGAACGCGTCCCAACCGAATGGATGAAAGACGTTGAATCCGCGGAGCCGCTTGTACCAGGCGAGAGCATCACCGATCGAGTAGTTTTCGACGTGACCCATGTGCAGGCGTCCCGACGTGTAGGCGAGCATCTCGACTACCGTGAACTTCGGTCGAGACGGATCCGGCGTAGCCACGAAGGCTCCGTCGGCCGCCCATCGTTTCTGCCACTTCGACTCGATTGCCTTCGGTTCGTACTTGTCGTTCATCATGATTGGTTGTGGATTTGTCTGGAGCATGAAGCCGGCATCATACCCCGCCGTTTGCGACTGCCTCAACCTCGCCTCGTGATGGCGACCGGCGCAGCGTCGAGGCGGTGAAACAGTGGTTCTGATAACTAGCAACTTTTCCGGCCCCGCATGTTGACATCACAAGTGCCGAACTGGTATAAACGACCGATTTGATTCGACTTAGGCACCGTCCCCTCTGGGACGGCTCCGCCTGGCACCTCAGAGAATCGACAAACAGAGGGACTCGATGAGGAACTCCCCAGCGAACGCCAGCAAGCGCCAGCCCGCCGGAAAGACGCCCGTAAAGCCAACTGCCAAGGACACTTCCAAGTCGCGACTGTCGTCGCAGCCGGGAAGCGTCGCGTCCAGGGTGAAACCCGCTGTGAAAGCGGTAGTGTCGAAGGCCTCGCCGTCCAAGGTCGTAGCGGCAAAGAAGACTACAGCTTCGAAGCAACCGTCCAAACCGTCCGCAAAGTCGGATGTGAAGTCGGTCAAGTCGCGACAAGACGCTGAAAAGAAGCCGGTTGCGTCGAAGAATGTGCCGGCGCCGGCCAAGGTGGCAAAGACAGCCGCGTCGGCGAAATTGAAGGGAGCGGCCGTTGCGGGCGGGAAGGCCAAGGCGGCTCCGCAGCGGTCGACGCCTGCAAAGCCAATCGCTGCAAAGGCTTCCGGTTCGACTGCGAAGGCGACCAGGACGGCGGCCTCCAAAGCTCTTCCGAAGTCGGGGAAATCGGCGGTCGCGACTCCAAAAGCCGCGGCCGCTACGTTGCCGTCACCAGCGAAGACGGCTTCGGGGAAGTCGCCCAAACCGGCTCCCAGGTCAGTTCAGAAAGCGGCTCCGAAAGCAGCCCCGAAGGTCTCGGCAAAGGCCGTCGTGGCTGAGAAGCACCCTGTTGCGGCGCCATCGAAGCCCGCCAAGTCGCCAACTCCGCGCCTGCCCGTGAAGCCGCTGCCGCCCGTCAAGGCAGATCCGGTTGTCTACCGGCCGCCGGTTCAACAGCCGAAGGCCCCGAAGATGGCCGACGTTCTCAAGTCGCTCGACGCGGCGATGAAGTTCTTCCAGAAGGCCAACTTCGTTGCCGCGGAGGACGCATTCGAGAAGATCATCGCCAAGTACCCGACACAGAGCGACATCGTCGCGCTCGTAAGCCGCTATATTGCCATCTGCAAGTCGAAGCTCCAGACTCCGCAAAAGGTCTCACAGACGCCGGATTCTCTCTACGATCAGGGCGTCATTGAAATGAACAACGGGCACTTCGAGGCCGCCATCGACCTCTTCCGGCGCGCGCTCAAGTCCCAACCCGACATGCCCTACGTCCTGTATTCGCTCGCGGCGGCACAGGTGCGGCTTGGCAATACGGATGAAGGCCTGAAGACGCTCGAACAGGCGGTCGCGGTGCGCGAAATCCACCGCTCGAAGGCCCGCACGGATCCCGACTTTCTCCCGTTGCGCGGCGACACCCGGTTCCAGGAACTCGTCGGGCTCGGCGCGGTCTAGTGCACGAGGCGCCCGGCTGACGGCCGGGCCTTGGACGGCGTGGTACACAGAGACAGATCGACGGAGGACGGTCAGATCGGAGACACCCTCCGGATCGTCGCAATTGGCGGGGGGACGGGACTCTCGACGCTGCTCGCAGGGCTCAAGGAGCACGTCGATGTCGAGATAGGCCCGCCGGGACATGGACTGACCGCCGTCGTCACAGTCACCGACAACGGCGGAAGCTCGGGCCGTTTGCGCGAAGAGTTCAAGATTCTGCCGCCAGGCGACATCCGCAATTGCATGGTTGCTCTCGCCGAAGACGAGCAGCTCCTCACACGGCTCTTTCGATATCGTTTCGCCGGCGACGGTACGCTCGGTGGACACTCCTTCGGAAATCTCTTCCTCACCGCGCTTACCGACGTCACGGGGGACTTCCTCGAAGCCATCCGCGTGTCGAGCGAAGTGCTGGCCATCAAGGGACAGATCGTGCCGTCGACGATGCAGGTCGTCGACCTGATCGCCGAGCTCTCTGACGGTCGCACGGTACACGGCGAACGCGAGATTGCGACGTCAGGCTCGCGAGTACGCCGGATTCGGCTGTCTCGCAGGGACTGCCGGCCACTCGCCGCGACACTCGAGGCCATCGCCACTGCGGACCTGATCGTGCTCGGACCGGGCTCGCTCTTTTCGAGTGTCATTCCAAATCTGCTCGTTCCCGGGATTCCGGAAGCCATCACCGCGTCGCCGGCACCGGCACTCTTCGTCTGCAACGGAATGACGCAACCCGGCGAGACGGACGGTTTCACCGTCGAGGATCACCTCGTTGCGCTCGCCGAGCACGCTCCCGGCCTTCGATTGGACCGTGTGATCGTGAACACGTTGCCGATCTCGGAGGGACTCCGCCGGAAGTACCTTGCCGAGGGAGCAATCCAGGTTCGACTCGGATTCGGCGACAACGCGAATATTCCGATCCTCGACGAGAGGGAAGTGCGATTGCCCGGTCACGGGACCCGTCGAACCACTCTCGTCGGGCTCGACGTCATCGACGACCGGGAGGTCGTCCGTCACGACGCCGGAAAGCTCGCGCGGGTGGTGCTTGACATTGCGCTGGCTGCGCGCCGTAGACTCGCCGTCTCCTGAACTTTCTCGACCGGTCTCCGGGTTCTGCACTTCGAGACCCCGTTCGTCGAAGCAGGAGGAGGAGGTTCTATGCTCGACGTCGTGATCATGGCGGCAGGACTCGGAACGCGGATGAAGAGCCGAAAGGCGAAGGTGCTGCACGTTGTCGGAGGCCGTCCCCTCGTCGCGCACGTCGTAAGAGCCGCGACAGGGCTCGGAGCGGATCGGCTCGTGACGATCGTCGGTCATCAGGCGTCCTCCGTGGAATCGGCGGTCCGGCACGCAGCCGGCGGTTCGGGAACGGCCGAGGTCGTGTTTGCACTGCAGGCCGAGCAGCTGGGCACGGGACACGCTGTCCAGCAGGCCGTCGATCAATTGAAAGGCGACACCGTCGTCGTGCTGTCCGGAGACGTCCCGCTGCTCGAAGTGGAGACGCTCAGGTCGCTGGTGGATGCGCACGCGCTAGAGGGCAACGCCGCCACGCTCCTGTCGGTCCGGCTCGTGGACCCGACTGGCTATGGCAGGATCGTGCGAAGTGGCGCCGGCACATTCGAGCGCATCGTCGAACACCGCGATGCGTCGGACGCCGAACGGGCAATAGACGAGATCAACGCGGGCATCTACGCCTTCGACCGCGCCAGCCTGATTCCGGCGCTCGGTCAGCTTTCTACCGGCAACGATCAGGGCGAGTACTACTTGACTGACGTTCTCGGAATGCTCGTCGCCAACGGCGAGCGCGTCGGAGTCGTCTGTCACACCGACGCGGCGGAGCTCGCCGGGATCAACACGCGCCGGGAGCTTGCCGAGACCGAATCGCGACTGAAGCTGCGGACGCTTGGCCGCCTGATGGACGGCGGAGTCACCATCGTCGATCCGCTGAACACGTATGTCGACGATACGGTTGAAGTTGGCAGCGATACCGTGCTGCATCCCGGGACGACTCTGTCGGGGGCGACAGTCGTCGGCGAATGCTGCGAGATCGGCCCGAACGCGTTGCTCGTGGATGCGTGCGTCGCGGACAACGTCGTGGTCCGCGCGATGAGCGTGATCGAGAGCGCGACGATCGCGGCCGGAGCGATGATCGGGCCGTTCGCGCGGATCCGGCCGGGAACTGAGCTCGGCGAAGACGTGCACATCGGCAACTTCGTCGAGGTCAAGAACTCGGTCCTCGGTGCGGGTGCGAAGGCCAACCACCTGACGTATCTGGGCGACGCCGACATTGGTGCGCGGACGAACATCGGGGCGGGAACGGTGACGTGCAATTACGACGGCAAGAACAAGCACCGGACTACGATCGGGGCAGGGGTCTACATCGGCAGCGACACGATGCTCGTGGCACCAGTCACCGTCGGCGACGGAGCGAAGACCGGGGCGGGCAGCGTGGTAACGAAGGATGTTCCGCCGGATTCTCTGGCCGTGGGTGTCCCGGCGCGGGTGATCCGGACTCTGAAGAGCGAGTCCTGAGTCTTCTCAGACTTTGCGTCTTTGCGAGACCTTGGCGTCTTTGCGAGAAACCCGGCTTGATGACAAGTTTCTCGCAAAGACGCCAAGGTCTCGCAAAGACGCAAAAGGATGATTGTCCCGAATTTGTTCCGCCCTTCGCCGCTGTGTTACGGTCTCGGGTTCTCTGAAACGGAGGCTTACCGGGACATATGTGTGGAATCGTCGGCTACGTCGGTGGCAAGCAGGTCGTTCCCGTCATCATTGAGGGTCTGAAGAAACTCGAGTATCGCGGCTACGACTCCGCCGGCATCGCCGTCGTCGACGAGAACGGCGAGATGGACGTCCGCCGAGCCGAAGGCAAGCTCCGCAATCTCGAGGAAGCCCTTCGCCTGAAGCCGCTCGACGGCGTCTACGGCCTCGGTCACACCCGCTGGGCCACGCACGGCCGTCCCACCGAGGAGAACGCCCACCCGCACCGCGACTGCACGGGCCGGCTCGTCGTCGTCCACAACGGCATCATCGAGAACTATCTGCAGATCAAGCGGCAGCTCATCGACGAAGGCCACACTTTCGTCACCGAGACCGACACCGAGGTCATCGCGCACCTCGTCGAGAAGTACATCTACCGGCAGTCGGAGGACGAGCCGCGTCCGCTGCTCGAAGACGCAGTTCGGCGAGCGGCCCAGGAGATGCGGGGCCTTTACGCCTTTGCGATACTCTCGGCCGACGAAGCCGAGAAGATCGTCGCCGTCAGAAAGGGACCGCCTGTCGTGATCGGACTCGGCCAGGACGAGTATTTCGTGGCGTCGGACGTCCCCGCGATCCTCTACCACACGCGCGACATCTTCTATCTCGGCGACAACGAGATAGTCACGCTGACGCGCTCGGGCGCCGAAGTAACCGATTTCGAGGGCAACGCCATCACGCCCGAGGTCCAGCGCATCACGTGGGACCCGATCATGGCTGAGAAGGGCGGCTTCAAGCACTTCATGCTAAAGGAGATCTACGAGCAGCCGCGCGCGGTCCGCGACACGGTCGCCGGCCGGGTCTCGCTCGATACGGGCAACATCTACCTCGCCGACATGCACATCTCGGAGGAGACGCTCCGGTCGATCCAGAGCATCAAGATCGTGGCGTGCGGAACGAGCTGGCACGCGGCGCTCGCTGGCAAGTACCTGATCGAGGGCTTTGCCCGGATCCCGGTCGAGGTCGAGTACGCGTCTGAGTTCCGGTACCGCGACCCCATCCTCGACGAGCGGACGCTGACGGTGGCGATCACTCAGTCGGGCGAGACGGCGGACACGATCGCTGCCGTGCGCGAGGCGAAGGAGAAGGGCTCGAAGATCCTGGCGATCTGCAACGTCGTCGGATCGATGGTCACGCGCGAAGCGGACGGAGCGATCCTCACGCACGCCGGACCCGAGATCGGCGTCGCGTCGACGAAGGCCTTCACGTCGCAGATGGTCGTGCTGTATCTGCTGGGGCTCTACCTCGCGCAGGTGCGTGGAAAGCTCACCGCAGACGAGCGCCGCAAGCACGTCGAACAACTGCTCGAGGTGCCGCTCAAGATGGAGCAGTTGCTCGGGCACGACGACGAGCTCGAGCCGATAGCGAAGGAGTTCTCGCGGGCGTCGGATTTCCTGTACCTCGGACGCGGGATCAACTTCCCGATTGCGCTCGAAGGCGCGTTGAAGCTCAAGGAAATCAGCTACATCCACGCGGAAGGCTACCCGGCCGGCGAGATGAAGCACGGACCGAACGCGCTCATCGACGAGACGCTGCCGATCGTGGTCATCGCGACGCGTGAGAAGGGCAACGCGAACTCGGAGCTGCTCTACGAGAAGACGCTCTCGAACATCACGGAAGTGAAGGCGCGCGAGGGCAAGGTCCTTGCGATCGTGACCGAGGGCGA
>CAZQBW010000037.1:0-31020 GCA_964591515.1 uncultured Clostridia bacterium | reverse complement strand
CTCCCGGTACTGAACTCTGTAGGCCGCAGCACGTCGATCCGCGGCACTCTGAGTTACTCACGCCCCGACTCCCCTGCACGGTTTCATAGTCACAGCCCTCCCGCGCAGAACTCTGTCACCGCCTCCACGAATCGATCCTCCGCCTCGAACGGCGGCAGATGTCCACACCCGTCGAACACCACGAGACGCGAGCCCTCGATCCGGTCCCGCCAGACTTCAGCGTGAGCGAGAGGAACGACGTGGTCCCGGTCGCCCCACAGGACGAGTGTCGGGCAAACGATCCTCCGCAATCGCCGCTCGAGCTTCGAACTGGAGATCTCAGGTGCCAGTTGCGTCGCGCACTCGACGGCCCTCTCTGCTGCGGCCGCACGGTCCGACCCGGCCTTGACCGGGAGCGCGATGTCCGCCATCGGCCCGTCCGGTGCCGCAAACACGACCGCGCGAAGCGCCCGCACGTCGTGCCGAATCGACGCTACGTCCGACGTCGGCGCATCACCAACCGACATCCCGAACGCATCGGCGAGTACCAGACGACGTACGCGCTCCGGCGCCCGCACCGCGAGCTCTGCCGCAATCCAGCCGCCGAAACTGACTCCGACCAGATTCACGCTTCGCAGTTCGAGTGCGTCGAGCAAGTCGAGATAGTGGAAGACGACGTCCTCGACCGCGTCAATCCCGACAGCCTCGGTGCCGCCGAGACCCGGATGCGCCGGCGCGATCACGTCGAAGCTCTTCGCCAGCTTCTGGTGGAACGGCAGCCAGCGCGTCTCGCCAATTACGCTGTGCAGATACAGCAAGGGTGGCCCCTCGCCGCCGCGCACGAGCTCGACCCGGTGGTCGATCGCCGTTACGTCGTGGTGCTTCCCCGATTCGTAGAGCTTCGTCTTCAGGCCGTAGACGAGTTTCGTGAATGTCTTTCGAATCATCCCGTGGTTCCGATTGCGGTCATTCGACAGGAAACGCCGGAACGAGCTCGCGCTGCGGCTCGTCGGCGATGTAACGGACCTGCTCGAGGAAGAGCCCGGATGGCGGCGCCGTCAGCGGCGCCGGAACGCGCGAGTTGGTTCGCAGCAGCGTCGCGACCTCGGCCGGAGCAAGCTGTCCCCTCCCCACTGCGACCAAGGTGCCGACCATGCGGCGGACCATCTTCCAGAGAAAGTGCGACGCGGCAACCCGGTACAGCAACAGGTCTCCTGCGCCGACGATTCGCGACTCGCGGACGTGAACGAGCGTCGAGTCCTTCGGATCGTCCCGATCGCAGAAGCTTGCGAAATCGTGACGCCCCTCGAACATCGATGCCGCCTCGACCATTGCTTCCTCATTGAGCGGATCCTTCACCCACCAGACGAACCGTTTCCCGAACGCAGTCCGTCTCGTCGAGATCTGGTAGAGGTAGGATCGCTCGAGCGCCTGATGGCGCGCGTGAAACGAAGGAGCGGCCGGGTCGATGCGCAGCACGTTCACGTCGGGCGGCAGCGCATCGTTGAGTCCGTAGAACAGTGACTGGGCCTGCATGGGACGGGTCGCGCGCAGATGGGCGACCTGGGCCAGCGCATGAACTCCGGCGTCCGTGCGTCCCGCGCCGCCGATCTCGACCCGCTCCTCGAACACCTTTTCGGCCGCCGAGCGCAGCATTCCCTGCACCGTCGTCGCGTTGCGCTGCTCCTGCCAGCCGCCGTACCTGGTGCCGTCGTACTCGATGACGAGCTTCCAGCAGTGAGCCGCAGGTCGCGGCGGACGCGGTGGCCGCGGCTGCGCGGACGGAGGTCGCTGGCGGCTCAGGATCGGCTCCGGTCGATTGCCGATCGCATCTCGCGAACGGCTCGGTCAAGGCCGACGAGGATCGACCTGGCAATGATGTTGTGTCCGATGTTGAGCTCCTCCATTTCCACAATTGAAGCAATTGGCGCGACGTTCAGATACGTCAGGCCGTGACCCGCAGCAACGCGCAGCCCGGCGCCAGCGGCGCGGCGCGCCGCCTCGGCGTGGCGGGTCGCTTCGGACCGAACCTCGGCCGCCCGGGCAGCGTGGTCGACGGCAACTCCTCGCGGTGCTTCGGTGAGAACGGCATAGCGGGCCGTACATAGCTCGATCTGATGCGCCCCGACAGCGGCCGACGCGTCGATCTGATCATCCTGAGGCTCGATGAAGATGCTGACGTCGAGACCGCCATCGACCAGCCGTCTTACTGCCGACTCGGTGCGATCGCGGTGCGCGACGACGTCGAGGCCGCCCTCGGTCGTGATCTCGTCTGGCGACTCGGGAACGAGCGTGACGGTGTCGGGACGAAGCGCGAGCGCAATCTCGACCATCTCGTCGGTCGCCGCCATCTCGACGTTCAGGTGCGTAGTCACGAGCCCGCGAAGCAAGCGAACGTCCTCGTCCTGAATGTGCCGTCGATCGGACCGCAGATGCACCGTGATTCCGTCGGCACCTGCGATCTCGCAGAGCGACGCCGCAGCGCCGACACTGGGCTCGTAAGCGCGCCGCGCCTGTCGCACGGTCGCAACGTGGTCGATGTTGACGTGAAGTCGCACGTGAGTCTTCATTCGCCTCGATCCCTCCCGATCTCGGTCCGAGCCGCCGGCCTGCCCGCTGTTGCCTTCGCCGCCCGGCCCGGACGAATTCCGTAACGGCCACGAATGTCGTTGAGCCGCACACGAAGCACGTCCGCGTAGCCGTTGAGCCCGCTCATCAGCCCTACCGTCGAGCCCTCGACGTTGTTCCAGACGACGGGAACCTCGGAAACCGAGAATCCGAGCTTCCGGGCGACATAGAGCGCCTCGACGTCGAAGCCGAAGCGCTCGATCAGGACGCGCGCAAACACCTCACGAGCCGCGTCGGCCCGAAACGCCTTGAATCCGCACTGTGTGTCGCGAAACGGCATCCCGGTCAGGACGCGCATCAGCAGGTTGAAGATCCGCCCGGCCACTTCGCGCGCCGCAGACTGATGGACGCCAACAAGCGATCGGTCGAGCGCGCGTGAGCCGATCACGATGTCGACGGTCCCGGCTCGGATCGGGTCCACCAGCTTCGGCAACTCGTCGATGGGCGCCGACAGATCGGCGTCCGAGAACAGGACGACATCCCCCCTCGCGGCGAGCATTCCGACGCGCACGGCCGCACCCTTGCCGTGGTTCCTGCCGTCTCCGAGAAGTCGCAGCTCGAGACCGGACTCCCTGAAACGCGGCACCTCCTGCTCTACCACGCCCGACGTCCCGTCGCGCGAGCCGTCGTCAACCACGAGCACTTCGATCGGCTCTCCACGGCTCGCCAGATATTCGCGAATCCGTTCGAGCGAAGGTTCGATGCGCTGAGCCTCGTTGTACGCCGGTATCACGATCGAGAGGACCGGCTTCGTCGTTTGCTCGTTCAACGGCTCTCCCCCGAAACGTGGCACATCCATCAACGAAAGCGTGAGACTATAGCACGCGGCCACGCGTTGCATGGCCGGCGCCGCTTCACAGTTGTCGCTGCGGCGGCGCGAAAATAGGGCAACCGATCGGCGGCTTGCGCGTATCTACCTTCCGACGCCAGCGCCCTGCCGTCACGTCACACTTTCCCGGAGGACTCCAATCAATGAAGCAGATTGCACTTACCCTGGCACTTGCCATCGCCGTCGCGATTGCGGCGCCGATGGCGGCAGCCCAGGCGCCGGCAGCGGACGAACGTCAGGTGTTCCTTAAAGCGGCGCGTACCGAAGCGCCGGCCGAGCGTGTTGCCGAATTGCGCGCCTTCGTGGCAGCGCATCCCGACAGCGGATTCGTCCCCGACGCGAAGTATAGGATCATGGACGCATTGATCGATGCCAAGGCGCCGTCGGCCGAGGTCGTCAAAGCCTTTGACGAAGCCGTCGCACTCGCGTCGGACGCCGTCGACAAGGCGATGATCCAGAATCAGATGGCGTCGACGCTGGCCGACCGTAACGAGATGCTCGACAAGGCAGTCTCCCTGGCGTCCGAGGCCCTCGCTTCGCTTCCGGCTGACTTCCCCGCCGAGGGGCGTGCGTCGGTGCAGGACTCGCTCGGTTGGGCGCTGACTCGCAAGGGCGATCTGCCCGCGGCGATCAAGAACCTGAAGGCCGCAGAGGCGCTCACACCCGGAACGCAGGAGATCGTCTACCACCTCGGCGTCGCGCTCGAGAAGTCGGGCGAAGTTGACGCGGCCATCGACGCCTACGTACGGGCGGCCGCCGTTTTCCTGGGTGAGAACTCGTCGGCCGAGGCACCGCTTCGAGCGCTCTGGACGAAGAAGAACGGCTCGGAAAAGGGTCTCGATGCCAGGCTCGCCGAAGCGAGGGAGGTCTCGCGCAATTTCGTCATCTTCGAATCCAGAAAATTCGAGCAGGCCGCGCCGCCATGGCAACTCGCGGACGTGAACGGCAAGCCGGTGAAGCTTTCGGATTTTGCGGGCAAGGTCGTCGTCATGGACTTCTGGGGAACCTGGTGTCCCCCCTGCCGGGAAGAGCTTCCCAAGTTCCAGGAGCTCTACGTGAAGTACAAGGACAATCCGAAGGTCGCGTTCCTGAGCGTGAACTGGGAGCGGCCGGGAGAGCCGGCGGCGCGCGTAAAGCTTGTTACCGACTTCATGGCCAAGAACCAGTACACGTTTCCTGTCGTCCTCGATCACGACCGGGTCGCGATCGAGGCCTACAAGATTCCCGGATTCCCGACGGTCTTCATGATCGACGGCCAGGGCCAGATCCGGTATCGGAACGTCGGATACGAGCACGGCGTCGAGCAGATCCTCGAGGCGCAGCTCGTCTCGCTCATCGCGGACAAGAAGTAGGACCCGCGAGAAAAAAGAGCAACGCGGATTCCGCTTTATCCGCAGAATCCGCGTTGCTCTTCTGTGCCAGTGCCTCAGCCGGCCGAGCTGAGAAGCGAGCCCAGTGCCGACCGGTAGCTGCGGCTTAGCGTGAGTTCCGTTCCACCCTCGAGGACGACACGGTAGTCTCCGTGGGCCTGCGGCCGCAATTCCCGAATCTTCTCTACGTTAACGATCGTCGACCGATGGACGCGACGGAAACGGGACGGGTCGAGCTGCCCTTCGATGCCTCCGATCGTGTCGCGCACCGTGAACGCAGCCCTTGAAGTGTGCAGCAGCACGTAGTTGCCCTGAGCCTCGATCCAGTCCACATCGCGCGGGCGCACGAGCACGATCGTGTTGCCCTGGCGAACGGGAATGCGGTCGGCGAACCGGGCGGGTTTCGACTGATCATCCGAAGTCAGCAGGCCTCCGACGATGCGGGCGAGCCGTTCCTCGTCGAAGGCGATCGGTCTGCATCCACCGTGGGACTGCACCGAGATCACGAACGACGTGCTGCCTCCAGTGTCGAACGCGGACACGCTATCGACACTGGCCGCACCGGAGTCGAGATCGTCTTGGAGGATCGAAACGTGGATTCGCATGCTGTTCGCCATACGCATGCATCGTCGGATGCGTTGCAGGAATTCCCGAGTTCTCCGAGCCTCTGCGCTCTCTGCACGCCAACGGCAGATCCGTGGGAATACAGAGAGCACAGAGGCTCGGAGAACACAGAGGATGATCCCCTCGTCCGTGCGCCCGTCCGTTTCGTCACGGCTCATCGTCGCTCCGTCACAAACCGCGACCCGAACCGCTCTGGCCGCCGTACTCGTCGCCGCACAGCGGAATGCGCTGAACTCGAAAAGGAGCTGACTAATCATGATCTCGTATCGCAAACTCGTTCTCGCATCGACTCTCGGATTGTCCATCTCGTTCGCCGGCGGCTTCACGACGGAAGCGCTCGCGGGCTCGCCTGCCGCGCCGGCCGGTCGCGTCACCGGCACCGTGCTGCGGATCAATGCCAGCACGCGAACCATGATCGTCCGCGCAGATGGTTCGGCGGCCACGGTCAAGGTCCACGTGCCCGAGGGCGCGTACGTCGCCCTCAGCAAGCGCGGCAACACCGACCACTACTCAACGTCGGTTCCGTTCGAGCTCGCCCGTCGCGGCAACCACGTCAACTTCCGGATCGCCCAGCAGGAAAACTGAAGTCTTGACGGCGCGCCAATCCGGCAGCACGAGGCCGGACGCACGAAGACCGCAGCGGGATCCTTCCCGCCGCGGTCTTCGCGCGTTCGGATACCTTCACTCAGGCTCTGGAGTCAACCCACTCGGCAATTCTCAAGGCTGCGGCGCCGGCGCATTCGCGATGCGCCACTCGATCCGCCGTACGGCACGGTCCGCCGCGAGCGCCACGTCAGGCTCGGATCCCCGGATTATCGGCCGCAGCGCCTCGGCTGCGTCCTTGTCGCCGATCCTGCCGAGCGCCTCGATTACGACGAGCTGCGCGTCGCGGTCGGGAGCCCTCAGGAACGGCATCAGGTGCGCCTGGTTGTCGGCTTCGAGGACGTATTCAGCGGCCTGCTCACGCTGCGACCCGTTTCGCAGCGCCGTCGCGAGAACACCGAAAAGCCCAGGCTGGCCCATCTTGTAAAGCGCGAAAGACTGCGCGAGACGCACGTCACTGTTCTTCTCGAGCTGGCCGTTGCGCGTGACCAGCGCAAGGAACTTCGGGTCCGCCATCCGTGCCAGACCGTCGTAGCACGCCTGTCGAACATCCGGGTCCTTGTCGTAGAGCTCCGACAGGAACATCGACTCCGACCGCGGATCCCCAATGAGCGCAAGGGCCTGAAGTGCGGCCTTGCGGCGCTCCGGGCTGAAGACCGACGTGACCGTCCCGACGACCCCCTTCTTCGGCCCGCCCGTCGCATATACCTTCTGCAGCGGCTCGACACAGTCCGCCGCGCGCAGTCGTCCACCCGTAAGCATTGCCTGCGCGGCAAGATCGTCGCTCTGGCTCTCGAAGAGCGGGATCGCGTAGCGGGCGGCACTCGTGTCGCCGATCCGGACGTAGGCGTCGAGCACGTCGGACCGGAGCTTGTCGTCGGCGCCCATTGCGTCCGCCAGCGCATCGATCTCGGATGTGGCTCGCAGCGCCCCGAGAGCTCGCACGGCCGCCACACGATTGCCGCGATCCGCCTCGATCTTCAGGAGGCCACTTATTGCCGTCGTCACCTGGGGATCGACGGGATCGTAGGGCTCAACGGTCGCCGAGTTACGTTCGTCCCAGAACGGCACGGCCTTCGAGAGTCCGGAGCGAACGCGCGTGAAGAACCCCTCGTCCCGGCCGATGTACAGGTTGACGAGTCCCTCGATCGCGCCACGGCGCACGTCGACGTTGGGGTCCCGGAGGACCGGCAGCATCTCCGCAATCCTCGAACGGTCGCCGACGCGACCGAGCGCCACGACGGCGGCACGCCGGACTGTTGAATCCGGATCGCTCGTCGCCACTCGGACGAGATCCGCGCCTGCCGATCGACTCTTGAGCTTCCCGAGTCGCTCGCACGCGTCGCGTCGAACGCTCGCCTTTCCGCTCTGAAGCCTTACGACCGCTTCGCGCTCGTCAAGACTGAGCGGCGCATCCTGCGCACATACCTGGGAAATGAATCCCATCGCAATCGCGATGACCACTCCACTTCGCAGCACCGTTTTTATCGTCATGGCAGTAACCCTAACGGAATGCCCGGACGAAGCACAACGCGCGAACATGCGGGCTGCGGAACGGGTTTCCGTTGGTCGCAGCTCCGAACGCGGCCTGAATACGGTCGTGCCGTAAGCTCGGAAAACTCGAAGTTTCGCGGCGGATTTATCTCGTTGTCGAATGATCGACCGGACCCCATGATTTCGGCGGGTTCACGCATTGAGCCTCATTCGAGTGTCTGCATTCAGTCAGACTGATGTGGGTCATCGGGGAGAGAGACGAGCGTCGCAGCCGGAGAGGGCAGCGACGATCGAAGGCTCCGGTGGCCCCGTTTTTTTGCCGGAGGAAGATTCAGGCTGTCGCGTCTCCCTCGGCCGTCGGGTCCATCGGTTCGAGATCGGGTTCGATGTACACGCATCCGTTGTCGCAGCGCCACATCGGAATTTCGTCGTTGTCGATGAACTCCTCGAGGCGAACTACGTCGCCGTGGCGGGTTCGAACGGTGTCACCTGGCTTGTACGTGTTCATGGAGCCGATCATAGCGAGGCGACGGCCCGGGCGGCAAAGGCTTGGCCGCCGAACGGGCCGGCGGAGTATAGTTCCGGTCCGATCATGGTGGAACGCGACAGACATGACCTTGTACTCAGCGGCGGCCGGGTTATCGACCCGTCGCTGTCTATCGACGATGTGCTCGATGTGCGCATCCGTGACGGTCACATCGCCGAAATCGGCGAGCGATTGCGTGCGGGATCCGGAGAACGGCGTATCGACGTCAGTGGACTGGTCGTCGCGCCCGGACTCGTCGATGTGCACGTACACTTCCGCGAGCCTGGACAGGAGCACAAGGAGACGATCGAGACCGGATCGCGATCAGCCGCCGCAGGAGGATTCACGTCGGTCTGCGTCATGCCGAACACGTCGCCGACGAACGACAGCGTCGCCGTGATGCAGCTCATCCGCGCTAGAGCGGCGGAGGTTGGTCTGGTAAACGTGTTCCCGGTGGGTGCGATCACGAAGGGACTTGCAGGCGAGGAACTGACGCCGATCGGGGCGCTGGCCCGAAACGGCGCCGTCGCGATCTCGGATGACGGCCATCCCGTCATGAACGGGCAGCTCATGCGCCGGGCGATGGAGTGGGCCGCCGAAATCGGCATCCCCGTCATCGATCACTGCGAAGATCGGAATCTCGCAGCTGGTGGCGTCGTGAACGAAGGCTGCTGCGCCGCTCGGCTCGGCCTGAAGGGTATGAACCGTATCGCCGAGGAAGTACAGGTAGTCCGCGACTGCCTGCTGGCTGAAGTCACCGGCGCTCACGTGCACATCGCACACCTCTCGTCGGCGAGATCGCTGGAGTTCGTCCGCGACGCAAAGGCTCGGGGAGTTCGCGTTACGTGTGAGGTGACTCCCCACCATTTCAGCCTGACCGAGGAAGCCATCGCGGAATTCGACACGGGAGCGAAGATGAATCCCCCGCTTCGAACCGGCGAGGACGTTTCGGCCCTTCTCGCCGGACTCGCCGACGGCACTGTCGACTGCATCGCCACGGATCACGCGCCCCACCACGCGGACGAGAAGGCACTCGAGTTCGAGCGGGCGCCGTTCGGCATCGTTGGCCTTGAAACCAGCCTTACCATTGGGATTACGCATCTCGTCGACACAGGCCGGATTACTCTTGCCCGCCTCGTCGAACTGATGTCGCTGACGCCGTCGCGGCTGTTCCGGCTCGGCCGGGGAACGCTCGTCGCCGGTTCACCCGCCGACATCGTCTGCTTCGATCCCGCAGCCGAGTTCGTCGTCGATGCGGAACGCTTCTCGTCATTGGGGAGAAATACCCCATATCAGGGTCATCATCTGAAAGGTCGAGTCGCCCTGACCGTTCTGGGTGGTACTATTTCGTTCCAGGCGAGTGAAACTTTGGCGGCGACGACCCCGTAGTTTCAACGCGTCAACTGATTGTCGTTGTTCACATCGCGGGAATGTGCGGCGACCCGAGGCGATACAGAAGGAATGAGTCTGACGGCAACCGCAATCGCAGTCGTTCCCGATACGGAACTCGTAGCTCGCGCCGCAGCCGGCGAAGGGCCTTGCTTCGATCGCCTGGTGGAGCGTTATCACCGGCAGATCGCCAATTTCGTGTTCCGGATGGTCGGCAATTACGAGACGGCCCTTGATCTCTCCCAGGAGGTCTTCATCAAGGTCTACGGGTCTCTCGAGCGCTACAACCCAGAGTTCAAGTTCTCGACCTGGATCTACAAGATCGCGTCCAACACCGCGATCGATCATCTGCGAAAGCAGTCGGTTCCTGTGACTTCCCTGTACTCGGTCAGCGGTGACGACGAAGAGTTCGAGCTTCCGATTCCAGCGAAGGGTCCGTCTCCCGAGCGTGCGCTCGAGTATTCGGAGCGTTCGGCCCAGATCGAGGAAGTCATCTCGAAACTCCCGCCTCGTTATCGTGAGCTGATCGTGCTTCGGCACGTAAGCGAACTGAGCTACGACGAGATCGCCGAGGTGACGGGGCTTCCTCTCGGCACGGTGAAGAATCGCATCTTTCGCGCCCGCGAGGCGATGCGCAAGCACCTGGTCCGGATGGGAATCGAAGGGACCGCCTGATCGCGGAGCCAGCAGCCGCTTCCAGTCTCCAACCGCACCGCAGATGTGAGTCGTGAATGCCGACACAGCGCCGGACGTCCGGTCTGTGCGGAATTGAGTTATGACGTGCAACGCTGAGCAGATTCTGGCCTACATCGACGGCGACCTCTCGCCGGATGATGCCGCTCGCGTGCGCGCTCACACGGCGGTCTGCGAAACGTGCCGGCAGCTACTCCAGTCCGAACAGGCGCTCGACAGTGCGCTCGGAGGCCTGACCGATTTCGCGCCTCCACCCCAGTTTGCGACCGATACCGTTCGACGCGCCCAGTGCGACGTCCATCACGCTCTCCATTCGCCGCGTGAGCGCAAGCGCGCTGCGGCCGTCGCCGGCGGTCTCGGGACGCTTTCTCTCGTGCTGCTCTGGCCTACGGGCATTCTCTCGACGATCCTCACGAACCTTGCGCCTCTCCGCTGTCTGGGTCGCTTCGCGATCGGGTGGATCGAAAGCAGCGCACTCAGCCTTTTCATAGTCTGCAAGGCCGTATCGCGCGGGGCCCTGCACGCCGCTCATCTCCCCGTGGGCGGACTCGCGGTGCTTTTCGTGTGCCTGCTCTCAGTGCTCGTGTGGATGTTGGTCGAATATCGCCGCCAGACGTCGGCACCTGCCCGTAACACTCTTCCATGAGTCCAGGCGCAGTCCGAATTGCCAGTATCGCGGTGATCACGGTCGCGGCAGTCGCGTTCGGATGGCTCGCCGTGGCGGCTCTCGTCGCGGACTCCGGTCCGGGTGAGACCATGGTGGTGACCGAAAGCGACGAGATCCGCGAGGACCTCGTCGTGATGGGACGCTCCGTCGAAATCGTCGGACACGTTCGCGGCGGCGTGCTCGCCCTCGGCGGTGATGTGAAGGTCGTCGGCTCGGTCGACGGGGACGTCGCTTCGATCGGCGGTTCTGTCTTGCAGGAAGCCGGAAGCCACATAAGCGGTGATGTCCTCATCGTCGGCGGCCACTACACGCCTTCCGGTAGCCAGCAGTGCCGCGGAGCCGGTACCGAAACGGTCGTGCTCGCCGGTAGCGGACAGCAGCTCCGCGACTTCTTCGCCAATCCGACCCGAGAGTTGCTCGTCCCCGAAATCGATCGCAACTATCTCGGCTGGCGAATCGCGGCGGCGCTTTCTTCGTTCCTGATGGCCATCATCCTGGTGGCGATTGCCCCGGTACAGGTGAGCAAGGCCTCCGAGCGTCTTTCTGCGGACGCGCTCCGAATCGGTGCGATAGGGTTCGTTGGTACTCTGGCTGGCGTTCTTCTCGTGGGTTTGACGCTGGTCGCGCTTCCGGGGCCGTTTTCGGCGGTCATCTCGGGACTGCTGCTGCTTGCAGTGATCGTCATCCAGCTGTTCGGACGCGTGGTTGCCTATTTCCTCGTCGGTCGCTGGTTGCAGCGGCGACTTCTCGGTGATCGAAGCCGCTCCCAGAGCGTCGCTCTGCTGCTCGGCGTGCTGGCGCTTGCGCTCCTCGGGTCGTTGCCCGTAGTCGGTGCGCTGCTCGTCTTCGGCATCTTCATACTGAGTATCGGACTCGTGCTGACGATTCCCGCGACTGCCACGCCCAACGCGCAATCCGCCGACTGAGAAGATGCCTGCGTACCGCGTCGCGGCTATTCCGTTGGCACGGGCGAGCGGCAGGCGGGAACGCCCTTCAGCGCATCAATCCGGGCCGATCCGCACCGATTCGGCGTAAATGCTTCGTTGACAGGGCGATTCCGGGTATTCTGCCGGCACACTCTCCCGCGTAAGCGGCAAGGTCTTGCCGCAGCGGAAGCAGACTTCTCAGCACGGAGGCTCGGAATGGCAACTCGAAAGGGATCAGCGGCTGCGACGGCGCGCCCCAAGGCCGCTGCGAAGAAGACCGCATCGCGTACTGCGAAGGCGGCGCCGAAACCGCTCGTCACGCTTGCAGTCGACATTGGCGGCACCGGCGTGAAGACGATGCTCCTCGACGAGGCGGGCAATCCGCTCTCGGAACGTCTGCGTGACGAGACGCCGAAACCCGCGGAGCCGCTGCCGATCGTCGAGATCATCGTTGCTCAGGCGGCGAAGCACGGCGCGTTCGATCGAGTATCCGTCGGGTTCCCGGGAGTCGTGCACGACGGCGTCATCGCGACCGCGCCCAATCTCGACCCGAGCTGGGCAGGCGTCGATCTTGCGGCAACGCTCGCCGAACGTCTGGGCAGGCCCACGCGCGTGCTCAACGATGCCGACGTTCAGGGATTTGGAGCCATCGCCGGCAAGGGTGTCGAGCTCGTCGTGACGCTCGGGACCGGACTTGGCTCGGCACTGTTCGTCGACGGGCGTCTGGTTCCGAATCTCGAGCTCGCGCATCACGCGTTCCGCGACGGCAAGACCTACGAGGAATGCGTGGGTGCCAAAGCTCTGAGCAAGCTGGGCAAGAAGCGCTGGAACAAGCAGGTACGCAAGGCGATTGCGCAGCTCGACCACGCCATCAACTACCACGCGCTGTTCATTGGCGGCGGTAATGCGAAGAAGCTCGAGGGAGAACTCCCGGCCCGCACTTCAGTTGTCAGCAACGCGTGCGGTCTGCTCGGCGGCATCGCCCTCTGGCGGAACTAGGGAAGACGCGCTCAGGAAGACGATAGAGAATGAACAGGATGTAAAGAGGATAAACAGGATTCTTTGCTGGTATTCGTAGATCGAGTCCAGTCCGAATCCCGTCAGTCCTCTTTCCATCCTGTCAATTCTTCACACTCTTCCCCTAGGGCGCCGACCGGAACCGATCCGTCGCTTCGACGAGCGCAGAAACGATCCCCGGTTCCGAGACGGCGTGTCCCGCATCCTGAATGATGTGGAAGTCAGCCTCCGGCCAGGCGACGTGCAGAGCCCAGGCGCTCATGATCGGACACACCACATCGTATCGTCCCTGAACGATCACGGCCGGAATGTGCCGAATGCGGTCGACGTTCTCGATCAGCCAGTTGTCTGTCTCGAAGAACGCGCCGTTGACGAAGTAGTGGCACTCGATCCGAGCGAGCGAGAGGGCCAGGTGCGGCTCGTCGAAGCGCGCGATCGAATCCGGATCCGGAATGAGCTTGCTCGTGCTGCCCTCCCAGACGCTCCAGGCTCGAGCCGCGGAGAGCCGGACGTCCTCGTCGTCGCTCGTCAGTCGCTTGTAGTACGCCGCAATGACGTCATCGCGCTCCGCCTCCGGAATCTCTGCGATGTAAGTCTCGAAGAGATCCGGATAGATAGCGTCGGCGCCCTGCTGGTAGAACCAGATCAACTCCTTGCGGCGGCACAGGAAGATGCCGCGTAGAACGAGGGCGCGACACCTGGCCGGATGCGTCTCTCCATATGCAAGCGCAAGCGTGCTTCCCCAGGACCCGCCGAAGACGACCCAGGACTCGATGCCCAGGTGTTCGCGAAGTCGCTCGATGTCATCGACGAGATGCCACGTCGTGTTGTCCTCGAGATTGGCGTGGGGCGTGCTCTGACCGGACCCTCTCTGATCGAAGAGCACGATCCGGTAGGCCTCGGGATCGAAGTACTGGCGGTAATCGGCCTTCGTGCCGCCGCCCGGTCCGCCGTGGAGAAAGACCACCGGGGTTCCCGCCGGGTTTCCGGACTGTTCGTAGTAAAGCGTGTGGACGGGAGAGACCGGCAACATCCCGGTGTCATAGGGCTCGATCGGAGGGTAGAGCGTGCGCATTGAGTAAGAATTGGCTCCGGAGATCTGATGGGTGCTATGCAATAGCCGAGGCACCCGTGCGCGCTACGCGCACGAGGGCGCCCCGGTCGATAACTCTTCGGTTCAGACTGGCCCGCTTCAGGCCGTAGCAGCGCTGCCGCCTTCAACAAATTCCTTGAAGGACGCAAGCTCCTTCGGCAACTCGCTGCAGGGATCCTCGTGAAGCACTTTCGCAAGGGCCTCACCGATTTTGCCAAGCGGAGCGTGGTACTCCATGTCCACGGCAACTCTCGTCGAAGTTGGAGAGATCTCCGTGAAGGCGACCTTGCCAAGGAAGTCGATGTCGCCGGTCAGCGTGCGCCACTGGAACGACTCGCGTTCGTGCACATTGGTGATCTCGAAGTGGCACTCCACCTTGCCAACCGGCGTTGCGACTTTCGCAACTGCCGTGCGGTCCCCGGTGTCGGTGACTGAGGCAAGAAACGGAATGAACTTGGGCCAGTTCTCGAAGTCCCGCCACACCGCAAACGCGCGATCGAGCGAGACGTTGACGTCGATGCTGTGTGAAGCGTTGCTCATAACGATTCGCTCCTTGTCGAATTGGTCCCTCGCCACGTTTGTACCACCCGCGAGGCACGCTGTACACCGCATGAGAAGCGTTCGGGAAAGTGAAGGAGGACTCTCTGAGTCTCCGTGTCCCGGTGTCTCTGTGCGAAGCTCCTCGAATGCCGAAGAGCTTCGCACACAGAGACACCGAGACACGGAGACTCAGAGCCGGCCTCGTTTCCTTGACGGCCTCGCGGCACCCCCATAGACTTGCCGGTTTTCCTGGCATCGTGGCCGAACACATAAGGAGTACCTGTATCGATATGGAGACTATTGCACCCCACGGCGGCGTCCTCGTGAACCGCGAGGTAAGCGGCGCCGAGCGTGACGCACTCATTACGCGCGCGGCTTCCCTTCCCGTCATTACACTCGACGAGCGTCAGCTCTCGGACCTAGAGATGATCGCCATCGGCGCCTTCAGCCCGCTCACGGGCTTCATGGGACAGGCCGACTACACGCGCGTCGTCGGCGACATGCGACTTTCAAACGGCCTGCCCTGGACGATTCCCGTCACGCTCGCCGTCTCCGCCGAGGTCGCCGAGTCCGTCACACCCGGATCCGAGATCGCACTGGCCGAAGCCTCGGGTCGCGTTCTGGCCGTGATGACCGTCGAAGACCGGTTCAATTACGACAAGACGAACGAATGCGAGAAGGTGTACCGGACGACCGACGCGGCCCATCCGGGCGTTGCCGCCGTCCTCGCACAGGGCGACGTGCTGCTCGGCGGCCCCGTTGCGGTCATCAACCGGCCGTCGAACCCCGACTTCCCGGAGTACCGTCTCGATCCGGCGGCCGTCCGCGCGGCTTTTGCAGATCGTGGATGGCGGACGGTAGTCGCGTTCCAGACGCGAAACCCGATCCATCGCGCTCACGAGTACCTTCAGAAGTGTGCGATGGAAACGGTCGACGGACTGCTCCTGCATCCGCTCGTCGGCGCGACAAAGTCCGATGACGTGTCCGCGGAAGTCCGAATGGAGTGCTACAAGGTCATTCTCGAGAAGTACTACCCGGCCGATCGCACGCTTCTCGCCGTAAATCCGGCCAACATGCGCTACGCGGGACCTCGCGAGGCCATCTTCCACGCGCTGATCCGCAAGAACTACGGCTGCACGCACTTCATCGTCGGCCGCGACCACGCGGGCGTCGGCAACTACTACGGCACGTTCGACGCGCACCACATCTTCCGCGAGTTCACGCCGGAGGAGATCGGCATCGCACCGATGTTCTTCGACCACGCCTTCTTCTGTCGGGTTTGCGGCGGCATGGCATCCGTGAAGACCTGCCCGCACGGCAAGGAGAACCACGTGTTTCTCAGTGGAACCAAGGTCCGCGAGATGCTGCAGGCCGGTGAGGTACCCCCGTCCGAGTTCACTCGCGAAGAGGTCGCCCGCATCCTGATCGGCGCGATGCGCGACGCAGCGGCCGCCCAGGCCTGATTGAGGAATGGCCACGGATCAGGCAGATGTGACGGATTGAGACGGATCTGAGCGAGGAATCGGTTGTTCCCCCTCAGATCCGTCTCAATCCGTCGCTCCGTCTGATCCGAGGCCCTTCTTCTCTCTTGCGTCTCGATCACGGTGCGCGTTTCCCTCCATCCTGTTTGCGTGTATCCTTGCGGCCGGGTTACTTCACGTCCGACACACCCTGACGCCAATTCCGATACAGATCGCATTCGAGCGAGCGAGATTCCGATATGAAGGTCCAGCTCCTTCCGAGCAACGTCGCGCGGCCGTACGACTGTCAGACGCTGACGTCGTTTCTGGTCAATGATCGGCTGGTCATAGACGGCGGCAGCATCGGCTTCTCGCTGAACCCGCAGGATCAGCTGGGCATCCGGCATTTCGTTGTCACTCATACCCACGCCGACCACATCGCGTCGCTGCCGATCATGATCGCGGACCTCTACGCATTCCTGAAGGAGCCCATGCTCGTCTATGGAATCGGACCGGTCATCGCCGACCTGAGTCAGCACGTTTTCAACAACCGGATCTGGCCGGACTTCACGAAGATCCCCCTGCCGGACGGGAGCGGACCAACGCTTCAGTTCCAGCTCATCGAAGTCAACAAGCCGTTCGAAGCCGCCGGGCTGCGCATCACGCCGATACTGGTGAACCACCCAGTCACTTGCACCGGTCTGCTCGTCGAGGATGAGGACATGAGCCTCGCCTTCACGTCCGACACTTACAAGACCGACGCGTTCTGGGAAGAGGCGAGCAAGCTGCGCGACCTGAAGGCCGTCTTCGTCGATGTCTCGTTTCCAAGCACGGAAGAGCCGCTTGCCGAGCGCTCGGGACACCTGACTCCCCGTTCGCTTGTCGAGGAGCTTCCCAAACTTGCCGGTGAGCCTGAGATCTACGCCGTGCACATCAAGCCCTTTTTCCGAAAGGCAGTGGTGGCGGAGTTTGCCGAGATCGCGCATCCGCGAATCTTCGTGATGGAAATCGGTCGGGAGTACGAGTGGTAAGGTCACTTTCGGAGGCGCGGTAGATCATGGCGAAGTTCGTAATTCACGGCCCCGACGGCAAGGAATCGGTTCACGAACTGGCCTCGAAGGAGACGCGTATCGGCCGCGTCGCCCCGATGGTCGATCTCGTCCTGCGAGACGGTCGCGCTTCGCGACTCCACGCTGTCGTCCGGAAGCTCCAGAGCGGATTCACTGTCGTCGACCTCAACAGTGCCAACGGCACGTTCGTCAACGAGAAGCGGATCAAGGAGCACCTGCTTCGCGAAGGCGACGTACTGCGCATCGGCGAAACCACGATGCGCTTCGAGGCATCGCGCAATTCGCCACAGGTCGAGCAGGTCGACCAGCCCATTCCGAAGGGTGGCACCGTCATGCTGGTGCAATCGGACTCGTTCAAGGTCGGTCGTCTCGAGAAGAACGCCACGCCGGACGAGATTGCCAAGCTCCGTTCGAAGGCCGAGATCCTGTCCTACATGTTCGAGCTCAGCAAGACACTGTCCTCGGTCTTCAACATGGACGAGATCTTCAAGAAGGTCTCGGATTTGCTCTTCGAGCTCACTCCCGCACACCGGGTGGTCGTATTCGAGAAGCACGGCGGCGGCGAGCTCATCCCCACGATCGCGAACTTCAAGGACAAGAGCTCGACGGTCGAGAAGGAAGGCGTCACGGTCAGCCGCACGATTCTCAGGCAGGCGGTCGACGACCGCGTGTCGGTGCTCGTGACGGATGCACTCAACGAGTTCAAGGGCGCAAAGAGCGTCCTCTTCCAGAACATCACGTCGGCGATCTGCGCGCCGATGATCGGTCAGTCCGGAGTGCTTGGCGCCATCTACGTCGACGCGAGCAGTCCGAATCCGCTCGACATCTTTACCGAAGACCATCTCGAGCTCATGAACGCCGTCGCCGCGCAGGTCTCGGTCGCCGTCGAGAGCGCCATCACGCACAAGCAGCTCTCCAGGGCCGCACTCGCCCGCGCGGCGTATCAACGGTTCCTGCCGGCCCACGTCGTCGAACAGATCGTCGAGTCGCCGGACAGCCTGAAGCTCGGCGGCGTCACGCAACAGGTGACGGTGCTGTTCGCGGACGTCTGCGGTTTCACGACTATGTCGGCGAAGTCGCACCCGGAACAGATCGTCGAGATGCTCAACCGTCTCTTCAGTGTCCTGACCGAGATCATCTTCAAGAACGACGGGACGCTCGACAAGTACATCGGCGACGCCGTGATGGCGCTCTTCGGCGCGCCGTACGTCGGCGAGCACGATGCCGAGAACGCCGCGATCGCGGCGCTCGAGATGCGCGAGGCTCTGACCCGGCTGAACGAGGACATCGCCGAGCTCGGATTCCCTCCCGTGAACCTCTCGATCGGCCTGAATACGGGTCGCGCGACGGTCGGCTACATTGGTTCGGAGCGCCGAACCGACTACACGGCGATCGGCGACACCGTGAACATGGCGGCGAGACTGCAGTCGGCCGCCAAGCCCGGACACATCCTCATCAGTGAGGACACGATGAAGGCGATAGGTCCGCGGTTCGTCACGACTGAAGCGGGATCGTTCGAGCTCAAGGGGTACGACCGCGCGATCATGGCCTACGACATCGTCTCTGTCGCCGGCGAAACGGACGAAACGTCGATCGGCTGACGCGCTTCGCCCGCGTCAGCCCTTTGCGAGTCCCTCGAGCGCCTCGACGCGCTCACGGCTGCCCATCACGATGATGACGACGCCAGTGTCGAGGCGGTCGTCGTTCTCGGGCTCGAAATGGAAGTCCGCGTCGTCTTTGGCGCGAAGCGCGAGGACCGGTAGTCCCGGATTCTGGTCGATGCGCGCCTCACCGAGCGTCTTTCCCTCGAGCGTCGAGCCTTCCTCGACAACCACTTCCGCGAAGCGGATGTTCTTCGTCGTATCGCGGAGCATCGAGTCGAGAAACGTGGTCACCGACGGCCGGATCAGCTCGGAAACGAGACGCAGACCGCCGATCCGATTCGGTGAGACTGCCGAGTTCGCACCGGCCCGTATCATCTTCGGCCGCGCACCCATCTCCTGGTTCTGCGCCACGATCCGAACGTCCGGGTTGATCTGCCGGGCAGTGACAGTGAGATAGAGGTTCGACTTGTCATCGTGCAGACACGCACCGAGTCCGGCCGCGTTCGAGATTCCCGCAAGGAGCAGAGTTTCGTCGTCCGTCGCGTCTCCTTCGACGATGAGCTGGCATCCCATCTGCCGGAGCCGTTCCACCCGCTCAGGGTCCTTCTCGACCACGACGAACGACTTGCCGGTATCGATCAGCTCCCGGACGACGTAGATTCCGGTCGCTCCAGCGCCGCAGATGATGTAGTGCCCGGTCAACGATTCGATCTTCTTCTGCATGCGACGCTTCTCCAGGAGGTGCTTGAGCTCGCCCTCGACTATGAATGCGGTTGCGGCCGATGCGGCGTACACGAGGAAGCCCGCCCCGAAAATGAGGACGAACATCGTGTAGACGCGGGCCGCAGTGAAATGATCCATCGACGACAGGGTCTCGGCGAATCCGGTCGTCGTGAGCGTGATCGTGCTCATGTAGAAGCAATCGAACAGCGACCAATGCACGTTCGGATCGGGATGGAAGAACCCCAGGACGTAGTAACCCAGCCCGCTGATGACGAAGGTCGTCACGAGCAGGAGGATTGCCTTGAAGAGCTGGGTCTGACGAAACAGCATAGTGAGGAAGCTGCGCGGGTGCTGCTGGCGGCACAGTATAAGCCAGCGGCGGCGGCGACGACCACACATCCTGCAGGGGCACCGCCTTCAGCCTCCTTCTCAGCGTCTCTGCGTCTTCACTTGGCGTCTCTGCGAGAAACTGGTTTCCCGCAGAGACGCCAAGTAAAGACGCAGAGACACTGAGAAGGGAATCCGAAATCCAGCCGTCTCCCTCCTCCGGCCTCACATCCTGGGTCGCATGCTTCGCGCCCCGTCTGCGATAATCGCCGCGGTCGGTGAAGGCGGACAAACGCGATGTGTGGAATCTGTGGAATCTTCGAGTACGGCCGCTCCAACGGGAGCGTGAACTGGGAACTCGTCACGACCATGCGCGACGCAATGGTGCACCGCGGTCCGGATGATGCCGGAACGTGGGTCAGCGCCGACCGGCGTGTAGGTCTCGGTCATCGCCGCCTGTCGATCGTCGATCTCTCGCCTGCCGGACACAACCCGATGACCAACGAGACCGGAGACATCTGGATCGTTTTCAACGGCGAAGTCTACAACCACGAGAAGCTCCGTCCCGGGTTGATCGAGAAGGGACACACGTACCGGTCGCGGTCCGACACCGAAACGCTCCTGCACCTCTACGAAGAGGAGGGACTCGAATTCGTCTCTCGCCTCGAAGGCGACTACGCCTTTGCCATCTGGGACGAGCCGAAGCGCCGCCTCCTGCTCGCGCGCGACCGTCTCGGCGTCAAGCCGCTCTATTACACGATCGTCGGCGGCCGTCTGCTCTTCGCATCCGAGATCAAGGCGCTGCTCGAGCATCCCGACGTCGATCGCGACATCGACGAGACGTCGCTCTATCACTACCTGACGTTCCTCACGACTCCGGCTCCGCGAACGCTGTTCAAGGGCATCTCGAAGCTGCCGCCCGGCCACACTCTCACGTGCGACGCAGACGGCAACATCGACATCCGGCGCTACTGGGACGCCATCGTCGACGAGCCCGAGAATCCACTGTCAGTCGAAGACACTACGGAGCACGTCCGGACCCTGCTCTCCGACGCCATCGAGAAGCGGATGATGTCCGACGTTCCTTTCGGAGTCTTCCTCTCGGGCGGTGTCGACTCGTCGGCGAACGTCGCGATGATGTCGAAGCTGACGAACATGCCGGTGCGGACCTTTACCGTCGGTTTCGAGGACGCGCCGCAGTACAACGAGCTCGACCACGCGCGGCGCATCGCCCGGCAGTTCGGCGCCGATCATCACGAAGTCATCATCGGGCACGAGGACGCCATCTCGTTCCTGCCCGACATGATCTTTCATCAGGACGAGCCGATTGCGGACCCCGTCTGCGTGTCGCTCTATTACGTCTCGAAGCTCGCTCGCGACTCGGGGACGATCGTCGTGCAGGCTGGCGAGGGATCGGACGAGATCTTCTCGGGCTACACGACCTACGCGACCTACCTGAAGATGTACGAGAAGGTCTGGCGACACGCGGAACGGCTCCCGGCGGGCATTCGCCGCCAGATCGCGTCGCTCGCCGGCTCGGGTCTCGGACGCGCGGCAATTGCCCGGCTGCCGAAGGGAAAGAAGCTGGTTCCCGAGCTCGCGCGTCGTCTCGGCTCGGGCGAAGCGCTCTTCTGGAACGCGGCCGAGGTCTGGGACGAAACGACGAAGCGCAGCCTGATCACGAAGTCCTACCGCGAGCGGCTCGGCTCGATGTCGAGTTACGAGGTCGTGAAGGAGCACTTCGACCGGATAGCGGCCGAGAAACCGTCGTCAGACTTCCTCGAGCGGATGATCTACGTCGAGCTGAAGTTGCGGCTGGCCGAATTGCTGCTGATGCGCGTCGACAAGATCACGATGGCGACTTCAGTCGAGACGCGGGTTCCGTTCCTCGATCACAAGCTTGTCGAGTTCGCGATGACAATTCCGCGGTCGATGAAGATCCGGGACGGACAGAACAAGTGGATCCTGAAGAAGGCGCTCGAGGGCATCGTCCCGAACGACATTCTCTACCGTCCGAAGCAGGGTTTCGGCCTGCCCATCAACGAGTGGTTCATATCGGGAATGGCGCCGTTCGTCGAGCACGCGCTCTTCTCGTCGCCTTTCCGCAAGCGGGGACTGCTCGATTACGACGTCGTGCGGTCGATGTGGGAACAGCACCTCGCGGGAAAGGTGAACTACAGCTTCAACATCTGGAGCCTGCTGAACCTTAGCCTCTGGTACGAGCACTGGATCGAGCGACGGCCGTTTGGCGTCAGCGACGAGCCGGCCGGCGTGCAGTCCGACGCCGTGAACCTGCCGCGCATCAAGACCGACGAGCACAAGCCGGAGTAGTTCGAAGCACTCCGTGCACTCTGTGCCTCTGTGCTCTCTGTATGCCAACGGCGATGGCGTTGCCACACGGAGTGCACAGAGTCACGGAGAGCACAGAGACCCTAACTCGTCACTCAGGCCTCGATCTCGGGCAGCTTCTTTCCGTGGCCATTCGACTTCGAGCGGCCCGCCATCTCTGCCCGATACTCGAACGCCTCGACCATCCGGTGCAGTCGTTCGTCGAGCAGGTCGAGACGGTGAAGCGTGTCGGTCATCTCGAGCATCGCCTGCTTCGCATCGTTCTCGATCGCGAGATTCGCCGCCACCAGGAACGAGACCATCTCGGGTCCGGCGTCCAGGTCCGGCGGTTCGATGTCGGCGGCCTCGTTGCTGAGCGAACGAGCTGCAGTCGCGAGCCGTGCAAACAGTCCGCGCACCCGTTCGGTGAGTCGAGGCAGGTCGGGACTGTCGGATTCGGCGTCGTTGAACCGCTCGACGCGGGCGATGAGGAACGGCTCGGTCTGTTCGTACTCGAGGATGATGTAGCGGCCCGTTCCGACCGAGAGCAGGTTCATCCTCCCCTCACCGACGGGCACGACAGCGTTGATCTGCGCTTCGCAACCGATGCTGCCGATAGCCGGCGCAGTGTCGACGCCGACTTCGGCCCGGTCCACGAACGACAGGCCGAAGAGTCGCGACCCTTCGAGCGCCGCCTTCATCAGCGCCTTGTAGCGCTCCTCGAAGATGTGCAGCGGAAGCAGCTCGCCGGGCACGAGTACAACGGCAAGCGGGAAGATCGGCAGCAACTCCGGCGCGTCATCAGGATCGATCGGGGACATTCACCGCGATCATAGCAGTGCCGGGCATGGGGCCGGTAGCAGCGGCCGAGGTGGGCGCCCGGATCGCGCCTCGGCTATACTCGTGCGTTATGACTGGACACGAAATCCGCACAATGTTCCTCGAGTTCTTCGAACGGCACGGTCACCGCGTCGTGAAGAGCTCGCCCCTGCTTCCGGCGAACGATCCGACTCTGCTGTTCGCCAACGCCGGGATGAACCAGTTCAAGGACGTCTTCACCGGACAGGAGTCGCGCGACTACACGCGCGCCGCAACGTCGCAGAAGTGCGTGCGCGCCGGCGGGAAACACAACGACCTCGACGAGGTCGGCAAGACCGCGCGCCACCACACCTTCTTCGAAATGCTGGGCAACTTCTCGTTCGGCGACTACTTCAAGGCGGACGCGATCGACTTTGCATGGGATCTGCTCGTCAACGAGATGAAGCTCGATCCGGAGCGGCTGTGGTTCTCTGTCTTTGAGGGCAACGAGAACGTCCCGGCGGACGTGGAGGCGGAGGAGCTCTGGCGAAAGGCCGGTGCGCCCGCCGACCGAATCCTGCGTTTCGGCGCAAAGGACAACTTCTGGCAGATGGGCGAGACCGGTCCGTGCGGACCGTGTTCCGAGATCCACTACTTCATGGGCGACGATCCGGCGGACAACCGCGCGGAGTTCGTGAACGGTCACGGCGACACGATCATGGAGATCTGGAATCTCGTCTTCATGCAGTACGAGCGCTTCGCCGACGGAACGCTGACGCCGCTGCCGGCGCCGTCGGTCGACACTGGAATGGGCCTCGAGCGGATCGCGTGCGTCGTTCAGGGCGTCAAGTCGAACTACGACACGGATCTAGTCAAGCCGATCATCGACTTTGCGTCGCAGCTATGCGGGAAGGAGTACGTCTACGACTCGGACCACGGGATGTCGATGCGTGTCATCGCGGATCACGCCCGTTCGGCGGCGTTCCTCATCGCGGACGGGATCTTTCCGGGAAACGAAGGCCGCTCGTACGTGCTGCGCAAAATTATGCGGCGGGCGCTCTGGCACGGACGGCTGCTCGGAATGGAGACGCCATTCTTCCCGAAGGTCTGCGAGTTCGTCGTCGATCACATGAAGGTCGCGTTCCCGGAGCTCGATGACGCGCGCCAGACGATCGCAAGAGTCGTGACGACCGAGGAGAAGCTCTTCGCGTCGACGCTGTCGAACGGACTGAAGCGCCTCGACGACCTGCTCGAGGAAACCGGCGGCGCGACGCCGGCCGGCAAGGAGCTGGCGCGGCTCTACGACACGTTCGGACTGCGGCCGGATCTGATCGAATACGTGCTCGAGTCGAAGGGCCTGAAATACGACGATGAAGAATTCAAGAAGGGCCTCGAGGAGCTGCAGGCGCACCACGAGGCCGATGGCTTCAAGGCGGCGGCAAAGCAGGTCCGGGCCGTGTATCAGGCGCTGGCGAACGAGGGTGTCGCGTCAGAGTTCCGCGGCTACGACGAGACCGAGACGGCGGGCGCGCGGGTTGTCGCGCTTCTGAAGGGCGACGAGCGCGTTACGACACTCGCGGCCGGGGAAGAAGGCGAGGTCGTGCTGGATCGAACGCCTTTCTACGCCGAGGCCGGCGGTCAGGTGGGCGACGTCGGTTGGCTCGAGCACGACTCGGCCCGCGCGACGGTCCACGACACACGGGTTGGCGTGCCCGGACTGAGCGTCCACAAGGTCACGGTCGACCGCGGAGAATTCCGGGTCGGCGATGCGCTGATCGCGCGAGTCGACGCCGAGAAGCGGCGACGAACGCGGGCGAATCACACGGCGACGCACCTGCTGCACGCCGCGCTCAAGGACGTGCTGGGACTGCATGTGAAGCAGGCGGGCTCGCTCGTGGCGCCCGATCGGCTGCGGTTCGACTTCACGCACTTCGCGCCGCTCACGGCGGACGAGATTCTCGAGATCGAACGGCTCGTGAACGGGCAGATCCTGCGCAACGAGCCGCTCGATACGCAGGTGCACGACCTCGAAGCCGCGATCGCGTCGGGCGCGGTTGCGCTCTTCGGCGAGAAGTACGGCGACCGGGTGCGAGTGGTCTCGGTCCCGGGCTTTTCGACTGAGCTGTGCGGCGGCACGCACGTGCGTGCGACGGGGGACATCGGCCTGTTCAAGATCGTGGGCGATGCTTCGATCGCATCGGGAGTCCGGCGGCTCGAGGCCCTTACGGCCGACGGCGCGTTCGATCGATACCAGCAGGACGAAGCGTTGCTCGGATCGCTCGCGCAGCGGTTCCACACATCACCGGCCGAATTGCCGGGGCAGCTCGAGCTGCTGACGGAGCGGGTCCGGAAGGCGGAGCGTGAGGCCGAGTCGCTGCGGATGAAGCTGGCGTCGGCCGAAACCTCTTCGTCGGTCGATTCTGCGCGCGACGTCGGAGGAGTGAAGGTCCTGGCGCAGCGCGTGGGAAACCTGGATGCGAACGGGATGCGGCAACTCGCCGATCAGCTTGCGCAGAAGCTGCGCTCGGGCGTCGTGGTGCTCGGGCTCGCGGACGACGGCAAGGCGTCGCTCGTCGTGCGGGTGACGGACGACCTGACGGGGAGGCTGCAGGCCGGGAAGCTCGTGAACGAGATCGCGAGCGTCGTGGGCGGGAAGGGCGGCGGAAAGCCTGACATGGCGATGGCGGGGGGCAAGGAGCCGGAGAAGCTCGATGCCGCGCTCGAGCGGAGCTATGAGGCGGTGGCGGCCATGCTGGGGTGAAGCCGTAGTTGCGTGAGTCTGTTCTCCCGCAGAGACGCAAAGGGCAGACGCAAAGACGCAGAGTCAGAAAGACGCAGAGTCAGAAGTGTCTGATCTCTGCGTCTTTGCGTCTGCCCTTTGCGTCTTTGCGAGAAACCCATCACTGGGCCAGCGTTCCTTCAGATTGAACCGAGCCCCCTCAGAACCCCCGACTGAACACCAGCCGCACCTTGTCGTCCTCATTCGAGTGCGCATAGTCGAACCGAATCCCGAACCCCTTCGAGATCCGCACTCCGAGCCCCACGCCCCCATCGACCTCGAAGTTATCCGAGTCGAAGTCCTCGCCGATGCTCGGATCGACAGTCGCGAACGGCGGACACACCGGAATCTCGTAGCCCTTCCCCCAGACCTGCCCGGCGTCGCCGAAGAAGATCACGTCCAGACCCCGGTCCTCATCTCCCCCGAAACGCATTACGGTCTGCCGCAGCTCGAGTTGAAAGAGCGCCGAGTTCGATCCCGTGAACCGGAACGTGTCGAAGCCCCGAAGGCTCGAGTTCCCGCCAAGTCTCGGCATGCTGTAGAACGGAATCGAGCTCGCACCCTTCCTCGAATTCAGATCCGTGAAGTACCGGCCGGCAAGCGACGTACGGTCGCTGAACAACGGCAGATACCCGCGAACGTCGAAGGTCGTCTGCACCCACCCGAAGTCGTTGTACCCCGGATCGTTCTCGTCCGCCGTGCTGTCGTGCGACGCGACGCGTGCGTACACGTAGCCGCCCTTCGTCAGTCCGTGGCTGTGGTCGCGGGCGTCGTACTCGAGATACGCGCCAAAGCTGATGTAGCGCGAGCCTCCGAGTCCCGGGACGATCGGACGGCTGCCGTTCGGATCCGAGAAGCAGAGGTCGGGGTTCCCTGGAAAATACGGCTGATAGATCTCGGTGATGATCGGGTCCGCGTCGTCGTCGCCCTCGTAGAAGCTGCTCGACTTGTGCTCGACATAGACGCCGATGTCGAGTTCTTTGGTGAAGTCGTAATGGAGCGTTCCCGCGTACGACCTCTGCTCGAGGTCGTAGTTCGTTTCGCCGCCAAACACCAGACCATTCGTCGGATTCACGCCAGTCTCGATGGTCGAGAACGGCCCCACACCGAAGAAGTTGTCCTGCGGTCTGCGAAGATAGCGGAATCTCGCGTCGGCGCCCCAGCCCTCGCCGCCCGGGCTCACGACCGCGCCAACCTCATACAGCTGATACTGGCGAATCGAGAAGGCCATTGCGCCATACAGCTCGAGACCATCGATCGACTTGCCGGACGTGATCTGCAGACCGCCTGACAGTCCAGCTCCCTCCGGAATTCCTCCGAAGATTGCATTGAAATGGCCCGAGCCGTCCTTGCTGTCGAGTCCGATCAGCGTGAACTGCTCGCGATTCGGAGCGTTGCGCTCGAAGTTGCGGACGCGGTCCTGAAACCCGGAAGCCGCTCCGCCGCCGCCGCTACCGCCACCCTGCGGCGCAGCCATCAGGTTGATAGGGAACATGAGATTCGACGTTCCGCCACCGGCATCGCCGCTCTGGGCAAAAGCCGGAACCGAGGCCACGACGCAAAGCGCTGCGGTGGCCAGACCCGTTCGAAGTTTTGAGTTGAGGCTCATACTTTCGGGCTCCTTCTTTTTATTTGGAGAGCAGTTTCAGTGCCTGCCGAAGCACGTGCTCGATCGTCCGGTCGGACTCGACCTCGAGCACCTTCGCGACGATCTTCTCGGCGAGCGCCTTCTGATAACCGAGCGACACCAGCGCCGCCACCACGTCGTCTCTCGTCGCATCGACGTCTACCGCTGTCGACGGCGCCGACGAGACGTCCGAGTCGAGCAGCGCGAGCTGACCGATCTTGTCCCGCAATTCAATGACGACCCGTTCGGCCGTCTTTCGACCGACACCCGGAATCGAGACGAGACGGGCCAGGTCGTTCGACCGGATTGCGGCGATGAGGTCGTCCGGGCTCGTCCCCGACAGGAACGTGATGCCGAGCTTCGGACCGATACCCGAAACCGAGGTCAGCCTGAGAAACAGTTCCTTCTCGCGGCCGGTTCGAAATCCGAAGAGCATGATGGCGTCTTCGCGGACGTGCGTGTGCACCCGAAGCGACGCCTGGGCGCCGACGTCTCCGAGTTCGTAGAACGTCGACACGGGAATTGTGACTTCATAGCCGACGCCGTTGACGTCAATGACAACCGCGTTCGGCTGCTTGCTGAGGATCGTCCCGGTAAGGTGCGCTATCACTGCGCCGGAGTCTACGGGACCGGTTCAAAGGGGGTCAATCCGGCGCACTTCCTGCCGTGAAGTGGCGATCGAGCCGGCGTTTTTGCGCCTCTCGCGCCGTTCGTGTACATTGCGGCCATGCGACATCCCGCGGTGCTGGTTTGCTGCTCGCTGGCGATCGGAACGCTGCTCTGTTCCGGGCAGGCCGGTGGGCAGATCCCGACCTCGAGGCCACGGACGACACAGGCACCTCCGCCCACGACTTCCGGCGCGCCGAAGCCGGCGACGACACCGAAGTCCGATGGTCCAAAGGACGCCAGCGCTCCGAAGCCCGGCGCCGCTCCGGCGCAGACTCCGCCGAAGGATCCGCCGGCCGGCTCGACGTTTCCCGAGCTCCAGGGTCAGATCGCCGACGCCATCAAGCAGAATCAGCTTGGCCGTGCGCTGACCATTGCGGAACGGCAGCGGAACCTCTATCCGAACGAGATGAAGGCATCGGCCGATCTCGCCGCCGTGTTGCTGCTGCGCGGCGACACGGCGCGTGCGGAACCGCTGCTGCGTGCGGCCACGACGCAGAAGAGCGTGCTCTATACCGGGAGCTCGGCCGCACTTCTCGGTGAGGTCTTTACCAGCCTCGGACAGATCGCCCTCGAAGGCGGGCGACCGGCTGACGCGATCGCCGCGCTGCTGCGCGCGGTCGACAACGCGCCGACCGCCACGCGCGCCCGGTACCTGCTTGCATCCGCGTTCGACCGCAGTGGTGACACGGGAAGGGCCTCTCGCGAGATACGGGCCGCTTTCGACGTCGATCCAGCAGCCGCGCGTCCGGCCGACTATCGCCTGCTGGCGAAAGCCGCCAAGGCTTCGGGAAACGCGAAGGCCGCGGCCGCCGCGTTGGGCGATGCCGTGCGCCGGTTCCCGACCGATGTCTCGCTCCGCCTGGACTACGCCGCGGCGCTCTCGGAAGCGAAGCTCTCGGCCGCCGCATTGTATGAACTGCTCCATCTGCAAATGGTGTTGCACGGCGACGCTCCGCAACTCGCCGACGTCCGGGCGCGGATCGGAAAACTGCGCGTCGAGGCCGAGGCCGCGACTCCCGAGCCCGATCCTCAGCTGGAATCGATGTTTGCGTACCTGGCGGATGCCGAAGCCGATCAACACGACGCCGCGCTGCCGACCATTCAGGAGGTCGTCTCAATGAACTCCGGCGAGTCGACCGTGCCGTTGCTGATGCTCGGTCGAAGTCTGAAGGCGACCGGCCGGTGTGGCGAGGCGGAACGGGTTCTTTCGCAGCTCGTCGAGCGCGACCCGCAATCCGTGCCGGTGCTCGCAGAGCTGGCGGACCTGTACTTCGTCGAGGGCCGCCTCGAGAGCGCGCGGGCGACCGTGGCCCGTGCGGAGAAGATCGACCCGAAGAACCCGCGCCTCGTCGAAGTCGTCGCGTACTGGAAGTGAGCGCCGGACTCAGCGGCTAGCTGACGAGGCCGCGCGCAGCGAGCAGGTCCTTCAGCTTCGCAAAGCATCTGGCTCGCGTCGGACCGATGCTCCCGATCGGAATTCCCAGACGACGGGCGACGTCGCGGTAGTTCGCTTCTTCGTCGTTGAGAAACGCCTCGAGAAGTGTGCGACACCGATCGGACATCTCCGCGAGCGCCGAGCGGAGCAGTTGCGCGCGTTCGAGGGCTTCGCGGTCTTCGTCGGCGAGCGGACGAAGGTCGGGGAGGTCGTTCTCGGTCGAGCCGGCAGCGTCTTCCCTTCCGCTCTCGATCGGGACTGTCCGTTTGGCTCGCCGAGATGCCCGGATCGCCTCACGGCTCGCGGTGGTCAGCAGCCAGCCGCCCAGCCGGTTCGGATCGCGAATCGAACCGAGCCGTTGATAGAGCAGGACGCAGACGCACTGGAAAACGTCGGCCGATGCTTCGTGCGAGAGTCCCATCCGTCGCGGGACCGAGAAGATGAGTCCCTGATACCGCGATATCAGTTCACGCCATGCGGCGTCGTCGCCTGACAGGCATCGTTCGATCAGATCGGGCTCGGTGGAGGGGTCCGGGGAGGGCATTCTCAGGGCCGCATTTCAGCATAAAGGCCGCGTAAGAGGAAGAAGGGCCACGGATCAGACGGATCAAACGGATGAGAACGGATCCGAACAAAGAGTCAGATCCGTTTCCATCCGTTTGACCCGTCTGATCCGTGGCCCTTCTTCGTCCCCACCCGGTCAGCGATTAGTCTTGGCGGCTCGTGTCGTCGTCCTGGCGGCGGGTTTCTCGACATACGCCCGGTCGGAATGCGGAGAGTCGTTCAGATGCAGATGAACGCCCGTCGCAAGCGTGTCGAGTGGTCGGCCGCTCGCGATCACCTTCATGTTGTGCATCGCGACGCGCTCGGCGCTCGAGAAGTCGAGCACGCGCATGCGAAGCGCCCGTCCGTTCTGGACGATGAACTGCACGTGGTTCGCCGAGAGGTCGTGCACCCGAACGTCCACGGCGCGTCCGTGGCCATAGAGCCTCGAGTGAACCGGCGTGTCGCGACCGGTCAACGTGAACGGCCGTCCGAATTTCTCCTCGAAGCGTCGTTGGAGCTCCGCCACCCGGACGAGGAACTTCGCATCGGCGAGATCGCCGCCCAGGGCGAGATCGTCCTGCGTCGGCAGGTCTTCAAGGCGGAAGTCTTCGGACGTCGCCTCGTACGCCTGCAGCGGCCAGACCGAGTCGCCTTCGGCGTTCAGGCCGATGGCCGTGTATCGGTTCACTTTCTCGACCGTTTCACGATATGCCGCCATCAGGCTCGGGTCCGAGCGCAGATCGAAGCCCGAGTCGAGGAATACGTCGACGGCGTCATCGAACGCCGTGCGGGCGTGTTCGAAGTCGCCCCGAGTGAAACTCTCTTCGCCCGCCACCAGTTTCACCCTGGCGAGAGCGATGATCTGCCGTTGCTCGTCCGGTTTGGGGGGCGTTCCGATGCCCCGCGCCTGGGCCAGAGCGCCCGAGCATGCGACCGCAAGCACGGCAAGCGCGCCGGCGAGTCGTGTCGCGAACCCGAATCTGGACCTCGGTATCAGCACAATCCGTTCCATCCTAGCAAACTCGCACCACATTCGTCGCGTTCCAGAAACTGCCGGCGACGAATCGAGAAGCCTCCGGCAGTAAGCGTGGACAAGTGGAAGAGACGCCGGGTCAGTAGACGAAAGTTGCTTCGGCCGAGACGAGGCCGTCGACTTCGACCGTGATCCGGTTCTGCTGTCCGGGCGGCTTCAGGCGAAGCGCCGCGGCGTCGCCCTTCAACTTACAGAGCCGTTCATTAGTTCGTCATGATTCCCGGCTGCGCGATGCAGGCCAGA
>CAZQBW010000036.1:0-31204 GCA_964591515.1 uncultured Clostridia bacterium | reverse complement strand
CTCGCGCTGCCGGGACTGGCCCAGCGCGGATCGATCACCGCGCCGATCGATCCGGAGCTCGAGATGTCGAGCCGTCACAATCTGGACGTCGGCCGACAGTACTTCAAGAAGAAGGCGTGGGCCGGGGCACTCGGCAGGCTCGAGGAGATAATCGCGACGAACCCGGAATTCACGCGAATCGACGAGGTCTACTACCTCGCTGGTGTCTGTTATTCACGGACAGACGAAGTGAAGCTCGCGCGCGAGATGCTGCAGAAAGTCGTCGACGAGCATACGGAGAGCGAGTTCGTGAAACGCGCCCGCGAGGAACTCGCGAGGCTCCCGAAATAGAACGCCGGACGCGCCCGCTCAGCTGAGATCGGGCGACGGCCGGCCTGCAATTTTTATTCTCCTGGAAGGTGAGCATGTCAATTCTCGTTATTGGGACGGTTGCGTACGACGGCATCAAGACGCCGTTCGGTGAGCGGCCGCATATTCTCGGCGGGTCCGCCACGCATTTCTCGATCTCGGCTTCCTTCTTTACCGAAGTGCGCCTGATGGCTGTCGTCGGTGACGACTTCGAGGCCGCGTCCGAAGAGGTGCTTCTGGAACGTGGTGTCGATGTGTCAGACCTCAAGAGGCTGCCGGGTCGCAAGACGTTCTTCTGGCAGGGAGAGTACGGGTACGACCTGAACACGGCGCACACGCTCGACACGCAGATCAACGTGCTGGCGGAGTTCGATCCCCAGCTCGACGAGTCGGCGCGCGAAGTGCCGTATCTGTTCCTTGCGAACACCGATCCTCGTTTGCAGCACCAGGCGAGGAAGCAGTCCGCCGCGAAGCTCGTCGCTCTCGACACGATGAATTTCTGGATCGAGGGCAGTCGCGAAGCGCTCGTGACGGCCCTCTCGGACATCGACCTGCTCGTGGTCAACGACGCGGAGGCGCGCGAGCTGGCCGGCGAGTCGAACCTGATCAAGGCGGCTCGCCTCATTCGCGAGCTCGGGCCGAAGATCCTCGTCGTCAAGCGCGGCGAGTTCGGCGCGGCTCTATTCTCGGACCACGGATATTTCGCGACGCCGGCGTATCCGATCGAGGCGGTCGTCGATCCGACGGGAGCGGGCGACAGTTTCGCGGGCGGCATGATGGGGTACATCGCGGCGACCAGTGACACGACGGATGCCGGCCTTCGCCGGGCGATCATCTACGGTTCGGTAATGGCGTCGTTCAATGTCGAGGCGTTCGGCTGCGAACGACTGCTGAGCCTTACTCACCACGAGATCGCGGAGCGCTTCCGGCAGTTCAAGGCGCTGACCCACTTCGAAGAGGTCGAGTTCAACGGGCGGAGCGTCGCGAGCCGCTCCTGACACCTCACGCTTCAGAACCGTGCGTGGTGGTGGTTGACGCTCACTGCCGCGCACGGGGCTGATGCGTCGAACACGCGCGCTCGAGATCGATACTTCGAGAGGGCCCGGGGAGCCGCTCCTCAGCGATTCGCCCTCGGTCTGCCCGAAGTCACGACTGCGCGGGCTCCATCGCGCTTTCCGCGGAAGCAGGTCGGGCAGGGCTCGAGTCCCTTGGACCGGGCGAGGTCGATGCTCACGGCCTTGCGCTCGGACTCGTTCGCCGTGTGGACCGACGAGTGATAATGCGTCGCGTCGCCGTCGGTGATGTAGACCAGGCACTCGCGCCTCGCGAGCGTGCCACCGCGGGCATTCGTCGTCGCCTCGTTCGAGACGGCGGACTCCACTGCAGGCTGCGACGTGCGGGGAGTCGGTTGCTCGATCTCGGCAAACCCGACGCGAGCGAAACCGAGAATGGCCCACACTACGGCACCGGCTGCCGCGACCGCGGTGATCGAGGCTATGCCGCGAAGGATCGGTTCGGCATCCTTGCCGCGCATCCTCGCCCGTGCTATCAGCTTGAGCGCTGATCGGCGGTACTGCATGACGTGATTCATATGCGGAAGCGCGACCGTAGCACAGGGTCCGGGTGCGGTCAACAACTTCGAAAGGCGAATTTTGCGTGCATTTCACGAAGCTCGAAGCCCTCGGAAACGACTTCATCCTCATCGACGGAAACGAGGCCCGGTCGGTTTCGAACCTTGGCGCGCTTGCAGTTCGCATGTGCCGCCGTACGGCTGGCGCAGGGGCCGACGGCATCCTCGTCCTAGGGCCGCCCGAGTCGACGGATGCGGACGTCGCAATGCGGATCTGGAATGCCGACGGGAGCGAAGCCGAGGTTTCCGGCAACGGCACGCGATGCGTTGCGGCCTACCTCGATGCACGTGGACGATGGCCGATCGAACAGCCTGAGCTCAAAGTCTCGACCGTAGCCGGTGTCAAGCGGCTGTCTCGTGCAGGAGCCTCGACTTACGAGATGTACATGGGCCAGCCGAGCCTGCGGTGTGGAGACGTGCCGTTCACGGGCCTGTCTGCCGGTGAACGCGGGATCGACGTCCCGCTCACAGCGTGTGGACGCGATTGGACGGCAACTGTGTCGTCGATCGGCAACCCGCATTGCTCGATTTTCGTCGAGGATCCCGAAGATATGGACTGGAGGACGGCGGGGGCGGCCATCGAGCGTCATCCGGCGTTTCCGAACCGTGTCAACGTGGAATTCATCCGTGTCGTCGCGCGCGACGTCCTGGACGTGCGTTTCTGGGAGCGCGGGGTCGGGGAGACGGAATCGTCCGGCACGGGCTCGGCGGCCGCGACCGTAGCTGCAATCGCCACGGGCCGCACGGACAGGCGAGTGACCGTCCGGACGCCGGCGGGCGAATTGTCGGTTGCTTGGCCGGACGATGACGCTTCGGTCGTCCTCGTCGGACCCGCCCGTTCCGTCTACCGAGGCGAGTGGCTGCTGCCAACTGACTGAGCGTGATCGCGGTCCGGATCCAGCAGGGAGGGGAAGGGCCACGGATTGAACGGATCTTACGGATCAAGACGGATCTGAGCTGTGAGTCAGATCCGTGTCTATCCGTAAGATCCGTTTGAATCCGTGGCCCTTCTTCCTCAGGTTCCGATTGACTTCACGACTTCGTCGACGACCCGGCCGCTGCATCCTTGCCGCCCCGGATCATTCGCAAACTGCGCGGCTCGCGGATCTCGATCCGTTCGACGAGAGCCATTCGGATCGGCTTCGGCAGGAAATGCACCGCGACGTCGACGATCGACGACAGCACGCCCTTCAGGTCGACGCCGCCATCCCAGTGCCGCTCCACGACCCCAGGGTCCGCCCTGTTGACGAGCCGGATCAACGCAAGAGCGACGAGGTACGTGTCGTCCACCTGACCGACGAACGGAATGAGATCGGGGATGAAATCCACCGGCACGATGACGTAGAGAATCGTCCCGCCGAGAATGAACTTGTCGGCACGCGACACGCGTGGGTCGCGCACGAGCCTCACGAGCAGCTTGAGGAGGTTGGGCAGCAGAAGAAGAAGGTCCTTCATCGTCCGGCGCAGTCGACCTCTCGTTGCGCGTTTCGACTCCGGCCGTCCTTCGTGTGCTGTGGCGTCAATGCTCGACATTCGTGATCTCCTCGACCGGCACGGATTCAAACGGAACGGGCAGCGTCAGGGGACGACGCCGCCGCCACTGCGGCGCGGAAGTCCGCTGCAAGGGCCTCGGCTGTTGGGCGTGCTGCAGGATCCTTGGCCAGCGAGCGCAGCACGACTTCCTCGATCTCCTTCGAGATCGAAGGGTTGATCTCGCGCAGCGACGGGGGCGTCTTGGTGAGGTGCATGATCGCAACGGCCCAGTAGTCGCCCTCTCGCGACTGGAACGGCACCGAGCCCGTCAGCATCTGGTAGAGCAGGATCCCGGTGCTGTAGACGTCCGACTGACCGTCGTACGGCGAATCGTTGAGCCGCTCCGGAGACATGTAGGTTGGCGTACCAAGGACAGTGCCAACCGTCAGGTTCTGCGCCGATGGTGCCGGCGCGTCGTCGAGCAGTTTCGCGAGACCGAAGTCGAGGACCTTGACGACTTCGCCCTCCTTCGACGAGTGCAGAAAAATGTTGTCGGGCTTGATGTCGCGATGGACCATCCCGGTGGCGTGCGCCTCGGCGAGTACGCCGCAGATCGGCGTCAAGATCTCGACACACCGCTCGGGCGTCAGCGTCCCGGATTCCTGTAACTCGTCGTTGAGCGTGCGTCCTTCGAGCAACTCCATCACGAGGTAAGCGATGCCAGCCGATGAAACGCCGAAGTCAGACACAGCTACGGCATTCCGGTGCTGAATCTGGCACGCACGGACGCCCTCAAGCCGAAACCTGTCGAGTCCCTCCTGGGTAACCGTACCGCTAGCCGGCTTGAAGATCTTCACAGCGACATAGCGATCTAGTCCGAGGTGCACTGCACGATAGACGGTTCCGAATCCTCCGGCGCCGATCTTCTCCTCGAGCTTGTACTTCTCGTCGAGAACGGTACCCGGCAGCACATCGGCCAGGGCCGAGAAGAAGTTCGCTGCCTGCTGCTGTGACTTGAGAAGCTCGTCTCGGGACCGCACAAGCTCTTCGTTCTTCGCCGTGAGCTCCGCGTTCTTGCGCTCGAGCACGCGTTGGAGGCGCGAAAGCTTGAGCTGATTCTCGATGCGGGCGAGCACCTCCTCGAACTGGAAGGGCTTCGTCACGTAGTCGGCGCCGCCGACTTCGAAGGCGCGAACCTTGTCCATCGCCTCGTCGAGGGCACTGATGAAGATCACGGGCACATCGGCCGTCACGGCATCTGCCTTGAGCTGCCTGCATACCTCGTAGCCGTCCATCTCGGGCATGTTGATGTCGAGCATCACGAGATCGGGCGGTCGCGAACGAGCAGCCGCAAGCGCCCGGCGTCCGTTCGTCGCCACCCGAACCCGATATGACCGGTCCTGCAGCATGTTCGAAAGCAGGTCGAGATTGACCGGATTGTCGTCGACGACGAGGATGTCTCCCTTCATCGCGGACGCATCGTCTTGGAGGGCAGCGGACATTTCCGAACCTTATCAGTGGACAGCTCCTTGGGGCGATTCCCGTTCCGGAAGTCGCGTCAACAGAGCGCCGTCAGTGTACTCCGGGTAATTGACGCCTTGCTACCGGACCGTGCCGCCGGCGGCCCCAGGCTGGCCGGACTGCCTGCTTTGCGCGAGATACAGCCGGGGTTATCATAGCCGCCAGTCACTTCAGCTCCTCTCGATTCGGCTTCCCGATCCGACCGCTCTCACGGAGATGGAATATGCGCTTTTCATTCGGAAACGACAACAACGTCGAGAAGGCCCTGAAACAGGCCGAGAAGTACGCGCAGCAAGGCAAACTCGCGAACGCCATCGAGGAGTACCAGAAGGTGCTCGACGCGAATCCCCACGACAAGAACGTTCTCAACACGGTCGGGGATCTGTGCGTCCGGGCCGGGCGTCCCGATGATGCGAGTCAGTACTTCGTCCTGGTGGCCGAGCGGTACGAATCCGAAGGCGCAGTTCAGAGTGCAATCGCGGTCTACAAGAAGATCGTCAAGCTCGAGGGGGTGAGCCCGGACGTCACGATCAAGCTTGCGGACATGCTTCGAAAGGTCGGTCACATCAGTGACGCGCGCGTTCAGTACACGGCGGCCGTTGAAGCGTACAAGCGCGCCGACGACAAGCCTAAGGCGCTTGCCATTCAACAGAAGATCGCGGACCTCGATCCGGAGAACGTGTCGCTGCGGCTCGAGCTCGCAGAGGCCTACCTTTCGGGCGGGTTGCAGCGCGAGGCCTACACTTCCTTCATTCAGGCTGGACAGGAGCTGCAGCGGCGAGGCCGGACCGACGAAGGATTCGAGGCATTCCGCAGAGCGCTGGAAGTGCGGCCGGACTCGAAAATCGCCATCAACGCGCTCGCAGAAGGGTATGCGCAGCAGGGTCGCCTGGTCGAGGCGCTGCGCATGATCGACGGACTCCTGACGAAGAACCCGAACGATCCAGATCTGCTCGCCATCCTGGGCCGGACGTACCTGAACGCCGGCATGCTCGACGAGGCGGAGGAGACTTTCGGGAAGTTGCTCAAGGTTGACGCGACGCGGGTCGATTCGATGCTCGAGGTCAGCCGGGCGTGCATCGAGGCGAAGCAGTTCGATCGGGCGATGGCGATCGTCGACCGCTCCGTCGACTCGCTTCTCGCAACTGGCGCGAAGAAGAAACTGACGGCCGTTCTCAAGGAAATTCTCCGCCGCGACAGGAACAACGTCGGCGCGCTGCGGCGCCTCGCGGACATCTACACGCGAGTTGACGAGAGACGGAACCTGGTGGCCACGCTCAACACTCTCGTCGAGGTCTCGAATCGCCAGGGTCTTAAAGAGATCGCCACCGAAGCCCTCAAGAAGTTGGTGGAGATCGAGCCCGACGTCGCCGCCACGGGTACAGCCGAGCCGGCGCCGGCGGCCTCGGCTCCCGCTCCAGCTGCGCAGTCCAATTTCCCTGAGGGATTCGAGTCCGGACCGATGCTTATGGAGTGGGCGCGAAAGGTGCCATCCGTCCAGGAGCCTTCGCCTGGCAATGCAGCCGAGGGTTCGCGCCCCGCCGCGGAGCCGGCCGGCGCACTCTCGGAGTACAGCATGGAGCTAGCCGACGACCTCGTCGCCGAACATCCGGAATTTCGCGCCGCGCGGATCAAGCTTCTCGAGGAGCTCGTCGCTGGACAGCCCAAATACGTGATCGGCCGAACGAAGCTCAAGAAGCTCTACGTCGAGGCGGGAATGAAGGACAGAGCTGCGGCGCAGTGCATAGAGCTTGCCCGCCTGCACGAAGAGCTTGGCGAGACCGACCGGGCCAAGGAGTTCCTCGCCGAGGCTTATGACCTCCATCCTTCGGTCGAGGACCTGTCGGCGCGAGTCGTAGGCACTCCCGCGGTTTCCGAAGAGCGCGTCGACCTCGACGAAATGTTCACGCTCATCGAGTTCAACAAGTACTTCGACAGGGAATGGCGTCGCGCGATTCGAGACGAGAAGCCGCTCGGCCTAGTGAAGCTCGAGATCGACGGTTTCAACGACTATCTCGACACCTACGGCCTGCTCAGCGGCGACTACTGCCTGGAACGAGTCGCGGGTGCGCTCGAGAGCGAGCTCCTGCGCCCGGGCGACCTGATCTCGAGCGCCGGTGGAGGTGTGTTTCTTGTCCTGCTGCCGGATACGCCCGAGAGCGCCGTCTCGGTCGTTGCCGACAGACTCCGGGGTCGGATCGAAGCCATGCGCATTCGACACGAGGCGTCTGCCGTGAGCGACGTAGTGACCGTGAGCCTCGGTGCGGCGGCGGCCGTTCCCGATCCGAAATTCTCGGCTGACACCCTCATCGTCGCAGCCGACGATGCCTTGCTGCAGGCAAAAGTGGACGGCGGGAACCGGGTCGTCACGGCTCCTTTGATCATGGACTGAAGGGGCGCCCGGGGTCGCGCATTGCGTCGCACATTCGGTACACTCAGGCGCCCTGAACGAAATGAACGAAAGGAAGCCGTGATTCTCAAGCGGCTGGGTGTCGAGTTCCGGAATGCGTCAATGTGCCTCGTGTCTGAAGCGGTACGACAGCTCGGTAGAAGTGTGTCCGGACTGCGGCACTCGACTCATCTCGTTCAATCCGCTTCTCGGGTCGACGATCGAGGGTAAGTTCCGCATCGACGTCCAGCTCGGTCGCGGAGCGATGGGGACCGTCTATCGGGCAACGCAGCTGAACCTCGAGCGCCCCGTGGCCATGAAGGTCATGCGAAGCGACATTCTCTCGAATCCGGTCGCAATCGAGCGGTTCAAGCGAGAAGCGCTGGCCATTGCGCGCCTCAAGCATCCCCGTATCGTTTCGATCTATGACTACGGTGTGGCGCCGGAAGTCGGCGCGTACATCGTGATGGAGTACCTCGAAGGTCGCCCTCTCAACGCCGAGGTCAAGGCGATGGGACCGCTGCCCCTCGAGCAGGGCATCCGGTGGATGCGCCAGGTTTGCTCGGCTGTTGCCGTCGCGCATTCGGCCGGTGTGATCCATCGGGACCTGAAGCCGCACAACATCTTTCTCGAGACGACGCAGGACGGCCCGTTCGTCAAGGTTCTCGATTTCGGGCTTGCCAAGCTGCAGCGCGGAAGCGAGGAGGGAATCGGCTCGCTGACGAAGAGCGGCACGCTCGTCGGCTCACCGCCCTACATGTCGCCCGAGCAATGCGAGGATCTGCCGCTCGATGCGCAATCCGACATCTATTCCCTGGGTTGCGTGTTCTACGAGATGGTCGCGGGACGGACGCCCTTTGTCGGCAGCTCACCGATCGACACGCTCGTGAAGCACATGAACGAGGTCCCGGCACCGCCGAGCAGCTACAACCCGGACGTTCCGTCCGCGGTCGATGCAGTGCTGCTCAAGGCGCTGTCGAAGCACAAGCACGACCGGTACGCCTCGGCGACCGAGTTTGGCCAGGCGCTCGCCGGAGTCGAAGTCGGCGTCGACCCGGATCGCTAGAAAACACTACGGGACGGTGTTCGACGTTGCGTGCGCGTCGGGGCAACCCGTACCCAATGAGGGAGTTCCACTGCGTGACCGCACCGTCCATTCGATACGAGATCGCCGTTCGCGAACCGCACCGGCACCTGTTCGACGTCGCCCTCATTGCCGGCGGCAGTTTCGACGATTCCGTTGAGGTCCGAATGCCGGTCTGGTCTCCGGGTTCGTACCTGATCCGCGAGTATGCGCGGAATGTGCAGGATGTGACGGTGAGCGCGCCAGACGGCCGCCCCCTGTCATTCGAAAAGGTCTCGAAGAACGCGTGGCGGATCGACGGCGCCGCGGGCGGCTTCGCGTTCAGGTTCCGGCTCTACGCCAACGAGCCGAACGTGCAGTCGCCGCACCTGGACGACACGCACGGCTTCATTCATCCGCCGGCGGTCTGCCCGTGGATCGAGGGCTACAGCGATCAGCCGTGCGACGTTGCACTTGATCTTCCCGATGGATGGAGGATTGCGACGGGACTCGAGCCGGTTGCCGGGAAGGCGAACACGTTTCGGGCGAGCGACTACGACGAGCTTCTCGATTGTCCGATCGAGTGTGGCGACTTCGTGGACCTGCAATTCAAGGCGAGGCGCCGTCCCCACCGCATCGTGATTTCGGGTGGAGGCACTTTCGACGAGAAGGCGCTCCTGAAGGAAACCCGCCGCATTGTCGAGACGGTAATCGACTTCTGGGGGGGTGCTCCGCCATACCGTCACTACACCTTCATCTGTCACGTGTACCCCGGTTCCCGAGGCGGGCTGGAGCATCGCAACTCGACGGTGCTCGGCATCGATGCCCACAGTTTTCATCCTCGAAAGAAGTACGAGGACCAGGTGCTGACGCTCATCGCGCACGAGTTCTTCCACACGTGGAGCGTGAAGCGGATCCGTCCGGCGGCGCTTGGCCCCTTCGACTACGGACAGGAGAACTACACGCGGTTGCTCTGGGTGTTCGAGGGAATCACGTCGTACTACGACAACCTGCTCGTGGTGCGCGCCGGACTGATGCCGGCGAAGCGGTACTTCAAGAACCTGTCCGACTTCATAGGCAAGCTTCACCGGACGCCCGGAAGGTTGCGACAGAGCCTTGCGGAATCGAGCTTCGACACTTGGATAAAGTTTTACCGTCAGAACGAGCACAGTCCGAATGCGCTGGTGAACTACTACCTCAAGGGAATGCTCGTCGGATTGCTGCTCGATCTGCACGTTCGCGAGAAGACGGATGGTCGGGTGTCGCTCGACGACGTGATGCGGGAATTGTGGAGGCGGTATCAGGATGATGGCGCCGGCATCGGCGAGGCGGAGTTCGAGGCAATCGCCGTCGAGGTGTCGGGCCTCGACCTGCGGCGGTTCTTCAGACGTGCCGTGCACTCGGCAGAGGAGCTCGATTTCAACGCCGCGTTGCGGCCGTTCGGTTTGCGGCTCGTGACGAAGCGGAAGGGTGAGGCGAGCGAGAATGGCGACGGACCGACGCCGTGGATAGGGGTCGAGACGGATGCGAAGGACAACGCGGTCGCGATTCGAACGGTGTACGAGGCTTCTCCGGCGGAAAGGGCCGGGCTGAGTGCCGGCGACATCGTGCTGGCCGTGGACGGACTGCGCGTGACGCCGGACACGTTCAAGGCCCGCTTGCGAGCGATGACGCCGGGTCGGTCGGTAGACATTGCGTTCTTCCGGCGGGACCGGCTCAGATCGGCGACTCTGAAGATCGACCGGACGTTCGAGACTGAGATGAGCATCGAGCCCGTGGCGGACGCTGGCGAGCGCGCTCGTCGCCTGCGCGACGCGTGGCTCGGCTCGGCTCTCGAGTCGGACGCAGGGTGAGTGCGGGCGCTTTAAGTGCGGTGAGGCGTTGCCATACAGAGAGCACAGAGCCACAGAGTGCACGGAGGCCAATCAACTTTGTGTACTCTGGGACTCTGTGCTCTCTGTACGGCAACGCCTTACTCACTCGATGAAAAAACTTGACCCGATCCACTGAGAGGTTCCAATGCGAAGCGAAGAACTGTTCGAACGGGCACAGAAGTTCATACCGGGAGGCGTGAACAGTCCGGTTCGCGCGTTTCGCGGAGTCGGCGGGACGCCGCGATTCATAGCACGCGCGGCGGGGTGCCGGATGTGGGACGTCGACGGCAACGAGTTGATCGACTACATCGGAAGCTGGGGACCGATGATCGCCGGCCATGCGCATCCGTCCGTAATCGCCGCCATCGCCGACGCGCTCCAGAGGGGAACGAGTTACGGCGCGCCAACCGGGCTCGAGGTCGAGCTCGCCGAGACGATCTCGAGGATCGTGCCGTCGATGGAAATGCTCCGCCTCACGAGCTCGGGCACCGAGGCAACAATGAGCGCCATTCGAGTCGCGCGGGGATTCACCGGTCGAAAGAAGCTCATCAAGTTCGAGGGCTGCTACCACGGACACGCCGACTCGCTGCTCGTGAAGGCCGGATCCGGCGTCGCCACACTCGGACTTCCTGATTCGCCCGGCGTCACGCCCGGCGCTGTAGCCGACACGCTCGTCGCTCGGTACAACGACCTCGCCTCGGTCCGAGCCCTGTTCGAGGCCGCGCCGGACGACGTCGCCTGCGTAATAGTCGAGCCGGTCGCCGGCAACATGGGGACGGTTCCGCCGGCGCCGGGATTCCTCGAAGGACTCCGGGAGCTTTGTACTGGCCAGGGTGCGGTGCTGATCTTCGACGAGGTGATGACGGGATTTCGCGTCAGCCGGGGCGGCGCGCAGGAGCGCTACGGCGTCATACCGGACATGACCTGTCTCGGCAAGATAATCGGAGGCGGACTCCCCGTCGGTGCGTACGGCGGACGGCGAGAGATCATGTCGCGCGTCGCGCCGGTCGGCCCGATCTACCAGGCGGGTACGCTCTCCGGAAACCCCCTGGCTGTGACCGCCGGGCTTGCGACGCTTCGGCTGCTGGAAGACGCGTCCGTCTATGACGAGCTCGAACGGACGTCGGCGGCTATCGCCGACGGTCTTTCGGAACTGGCGCGAGAAGCCGGAATCGCTACCGTGACCAATCGCGTCGGCTCGATGTTCACGACCTTTTTTCACGACGGGCCCGCCGTCGTCGACTGGGACACCGCGTCGAAGTCGGACACGAAGCGTTATGGCCGGTTCTTCCACGCGATGCTCGACCGGGGCGTCTACCTGGCGCCTTCGCAATACGAGGCCGCGTTCGTCGGGCTCGCCCACACGCAAGACGTCGTGGACTTCACCCTGAGTGCTGCCGCTGCGGCCCTTGGTGAGATTGGGTGACGACTGGGGACATCCAGAAGGATCGAGTGCCGGCGACTGCCGAGGTCGGTCGGCGTCGAATCTTCTGGTTGTCCACATTGCTGGTTTCGATCGTAGGCGTCGCGTTCGCATTCGGAGCGGTCGTCATGATCCGAAACGGCGCGCAGTTCCGTGACGTCGGCTGGACATTCGAGACGGACTCACGTGGAGGTGTCCGCGTGGTTACGGTCAGACCCGGCGGCCCGGCGGACGGTTTCCTCACGCCGGGCGAGCGGATCACGGCAGTTGACGGCATTACCCATTTCGAATCGCGCGGTCTCGAGGCCTATTTCGAGCGGTTACCGGCGGGCGCATCCTACAGGCTCCTCGTGGATGTCTCAGGTATCACCGAAAGTCGCTCGCTCTCGGTTGGCACACGAGTATCGGTCGTCGATGCCGGCGGCGCCGTCGTCCAGTTCGTTGTCGGGCTCTCGTTCCTGATTGGTGCCTCGCTGTTCGGGCTAGCGCGGCGAGAGGTTCACAGGCTGCGAATGGGAGTGTTCGCCTTTCTCGTGATGGCGCTCCTGTATCTGGGATTCGCGCTCGAGCCGTATTCGTCGTCACTCGGGCCGGCGGGTATCGCAGTGCTGTTCGCTGCAGCGATGTTTCGAAACCGACTGCCGTCGGTCCTGGCATTCCACTTCTTCTCGGAGCCGTTTGGCGATCGTTCTTCGGCGCGAGTCCCGGCCGGGCTGCTTGTAGGCCTCTATGCTATCGTCGCAGTGCTGACCGTCCCGACCGTGATCGTGAACTGGATGGCTCTGCGGGGCGGCGCCGAGGCCCTGGGGTTCTTCGTCGCATACGAGACTCCGGTTCAGCTGCTTCGTATCGCCTCTGATGCGTTCGGCACGGCGATGATGCTCGCCATGATGGTGACGATCGTCTTTGCGTTCACTCGCGCACTGACCCGGGAGTTTCGCCGGCGCCTGCGCTGGATGACGACCGGCATCGTGGCTGGCTGCCTGCCGGTGCTCCTCGTTCGGACGGCCGACCTCCTCGCCTCGCTCGGTCTCATTCCAGGCCATTCGCACCTTGTAGATCCGACTGTCCAGTCGTACATCGTGGCCTCGTTCGTGCTCGTACCGGCGTCAATCTCCTACGCAGTCCTTCGGAATCGTCTCTTCGACATCACAATCGTCGTACGCCAGAGCCTTCAGTACGCTTTTGCGCGCGGCGTCATCGGTTCCATTGTGGCGTTGCCGGCCATCCTCTTTGTCTGGAGGACGTGGGAAGACCGGAATCTGACAGTCGCCGAGCTGCTGTTCAGGAATTCGGGCTTCCTCGTCCTGGCGTTCATTGCGATCGTGGCGCTCAAGTTCCGCAGCCGCTTGATCTCAGTCATCGATCGACGGTTTTTTCGCGAGGCCTATGACACCGAGCAGATTCTGCTCGGACTCATCGAGGCCATTCGCACCGCAGAGTCGATCGAGGACGTATCGACCATGGCGAGCGAGCGAATCGAGGAGGCGCTGCATCCCCAGAGCTGCTACGTCGTCTTTCGCGATCGTGACTCGAGGAACCTGCAGGTGACGTACTCGAGCGGTGAGCGCTCGGACGACTTCAAGCTCTCGGAAGAGTCGTCGATCCTCAGGATTCTCGAAGGCGAACATGTCGCGCAGACGGTCGATACGCTACGTGATCGCCTGCCCGACGGAGATCCGGACGTGCTCGACGAATACGGCATCGAGCTTGTCGTTCCGGTCACCGGCCGTGGGGGCCGGTCCGTAGGCGTGGTGCTTCTCGGGACCAAGGCGTCCGAAGAGCCTTTCTCGAACCGTGATCGCCGTTTGCTCGAATCCGTCGCCGCCCAGATGGCCATCGTCTTCGAGAACGAGCAGTTGCGCGAGCGAGTTGCCGTCGCACGCCGCGAGCGGGCGGAGGTGCTCGGTCGAGTCGATGCCCAGGGCATCAATCTTGTCCGGGAGTGTCCGGTCTGCGGCCGATGTTTCGACGTGACTGAATCCGTCTGTGACGCCGATGGCGCCGAGCTTGCAGTGACGCTTCCCGTCGAGCGCACGATCGAAGGCAAGTACAGGCTCGACCGTCTGATCGGACGCGGCGGTATGGGCGCCGTGTATCGCGGAACCGATGTCCGGCTCGGACGCGAGGTGGCGATCAAGGTTCTGACGGGCGCACTTTTCGGCGACCAGGCTGCCCTTCGACGATTCGAACGCGAGGCCCAGGCGTCGGCCCGGCTTTCGCACGTCAACATCGTGACGGTTTTCGACTACGGCTCGCTCGGATCGGATGGCGCGTTTCTCGTGATGGAGCTCGTGAACGGACAGACACTTAGACACGAGCTCAGGCGAGACGTGTGTCTGGCGCCCGAGCGCCTCGCCTACGTCATGGAGGGCGTCTGCGACGCCGTGGCTGAGGCGCACAAGGCGGGGGTGATTCATCGGGACCTGAAGCCCGAGAACATCCTGCTGACCGAGGCGGACGATCCCTCGAAACAGATCGTGAAGGTCCTGGACTTCGGCATCGCCAAGATCCTGTCGGGAGGCGACGACGCGAGCCCGAGCATCACGGTTCCGGGTTCGGTGATGGGAACCCTCGGTTATATGTCGCCTGAACAGATCGAAGGGCGACCTGTCGACGCTCGCACCGACATATTCGCGCTCGGCGTGATCGCGATAGAGGCGCTTACGGGGAGCCGTCCGTTCAGCGGATCGACGATCGCGGCGCTCGCGGCGTCGATGGCATCCGAGCGTGTCGTGATCAACATAGACGAACCCCGAGTGTCGGGGCTCGTAGAGGTACTCAGTCGCGCCGTGGCTTACGAACCGGAAGATCGGTACGGGACCGTGACCGAGTTTCGTGAGGCGCTCGTGCCCGCGTTGAGGTTCTCCGAAGGCGGGCCGCGCACCAAAGCAGGCTCGATCGTCGAGTCCGAGGCCCCGACAGTAGTCGCGCCTCCCAATACGGAAGAGGCAACCGGCGCCATGGGCAGTATCGCGGCTTTAGATGCGGTTCTGCCGATGGAGAGCCACGTGACCGCGGCCATTTCCTCGGAGCCGGCGCCGGAATCTCCCTCGGAGTTGCTCGAATCCAGCCCGGCCGGCGACGGAAGGGAGCCTGATGACCAATAGACGGTGCCGGTTGCATTGTCTCTTGCGTTGACACCCCGGCGGCCGGTCTGTATCGTGCTCATTTGCGTTTTCCGCTTGTGACGCGGCTGGTTGATCTATGTTCGAATCGCTTTCCGACAAACTGCGTGATGTTCTCAAGGGACTCAGGGGCGAAAGCCGCCTGACGGAGGAGAACATCGACGTCGCCCTCAGAAATGTGCGCATTGCGCTCCTCGAGGCGGACGTCAACTACCAGGTCGTCAAGCAGTTCATCGACCGGACGCGCGAGCGCGCGCTCGGTACCGAGGTCGTCGGATCACTCAAGCCCGAGCAGGTGCTCTACAAGGTCGTCTACGACGAGATGACCGAGATGCTCGGAGGCACTTCCTCGCGCATCCTCTTCCCGAACAAGCGCGGCCCGAACGTCATAATGATGGTCGGATTGCAGGGCTCGGGAAAGACGACTTCCACCGGCAAGCTTGCGAAGTGGCTGTCGGAGAACGATCGGCGCAATCCGCTTCTGGTATCGGTCGACGTCTATCGACCGGCTGCCCGCGACCAGCTGAAAGTCATCGGCCAGGCCATTGGCCGTCGCGTCTTTCATCCGGAGGGCGTGGACGATCCGCAGAAGATCGTTGCGTTGGCCGTGAAGGAAGCCGAGCTTACGGGCTTCGACACGTTGATGATCGACACGGCCGGGCGACTCCATATCGACGAGTCGCTCATGGTCGAGCTCGAGCAGATCAAGGCGGCCACCAATCCGGTCGAAGTCCTGTTCGTGGCCGACGCGATGACGGGTCAGGATGCCGTCAAGAGTGCGAAGGAATTCCACGAACGCATCGGAGTGACCGGGGTCCTGCTGACCAAGATGGACGGAGACGCGCGAGGTGGCGCCGCGCTCTCGATCAAGGAAGTCACGGGACAGCCGATCAAGTTCATTGGCGTCGGCGAGAAGTACGACGCGCTCGAGCCGTTCTATCCCGACCGAATCGCGCAGCGCATTCTCGGAATGGGCGACGTGCTGTCGCTCGTCGAGAAGGTGCAGTCCGAGGTCGACGAGAAGGAAGCCGCGCGGCTCCAGAAGAAGCTCGCCGAGGACAAGTTCACGCTCGAGGACTTCCGCGATCAGCTCAAGCAGGTAAAGAAGCTCGGCTCGCTGGACAGTATCCTGGGCATGCTGCCAACGGGAATGTTCGGCGGGATGCGCATGACGCCCGAGATGACCGGCGAGATGGAGCGAAAGTTCAAGAAGACCGAGGCGATCATCGGTTCGATGACGCCACTCGAGCGCCGCAATCACAAGGTGCTCGACGGCAGCCGCCGAAAGCGGATTGCACGCGGCAGCGGGACCTCCGTTCAGGAGGTCAACGAAATGCTTCGCGAATACGAGGACATGCGCCGCATGATGCGCATGGTTACAACGGGCGGCTTTGGCGCGCTCGGTGGAATGATGGGCGGCAAGATGGCCGGCGCACTCGGCTCGATGAAGCCGAAGCGGAAATTGAAGAAGAAAAAGAAGAGCCGGAAATAGGCTCTTGGAGGTGATGGCTTGCTTTCGATTCGATTGACACGACTTGGCGCGAAGAAGCGCCCCTTCTACCGCATCGTGGTGACGGAGCGCGACGCAAAGCGCGACGGCCGCTTCGTCGAGAACGTCGGGCACTACGATCCGATCGCGGTTCCGCCCGTGATCAAGATCGACGAGGAACGATACGCGCACTGGGTCAAGATGGGTGCGCAGCCGAGCGAATCGGTTCGGCGGTGCCTCAAGGCTCACCGGCGGCTGGCGGCTGCGGTCACAACGGAGTAGCGGCGCCGACGGGAGCCTGGATCGTGCCTGGCACGGCCGGGTTCCCCGATGCGCCGAGGGTTCGCCAATCCCCGCGGGTCGTCCGGACCGCGGACATCGCCTGTGTTCAACCGGATCTGAGGAAGCTGATCGACTGAGAGGTGGGCCATGGAAGACGGCGGATCAATGCGGGAACTCGTTGAGGTCATTGCGAAGGCTCTCGTCGATTTCCCGGACGAAGTGAAGGTGAACGAGGTTGAGGGTCAACAGACGACCGTTCTCGAGTTGAGAGTAGCGCCCGCGGACCTTGGCAAGGTGATCGGCAAGCAGGGAAGGACGGCGCGCGCCGTCCGGACGATCCTCGGAGCCGCTGGCATGAAATTGCGGAAGCGATTCGTTCTCGAGATTCTCGAATAGTGCACTGATGACTGTGGCTGAACAGGTGGAAACCGGAATTGTCATCGCACGCATTGCGCGTGCGTGGGGCATTCGCGGCGAAGTGACGGCGGAAATCCTGACGGATTTCCCCGAACGCTTCGGCGAGCTGTCCGAGGTGACTCTGCGCCGGGGGGCTTCGCAGCGCGTGGCTGTCCTCGAGGGATACCGATTTCACAAGGGACGGGTGCTCCTGAAATTCGAGGGAGTCGACACAATGAACGACGCGATGCCGCTGGCCGGACACGACGTCGTGATACCTGAATCGGATGTCTTCGAGATCACGGACGACGACGTCTTCTACGAGTTCGACCTCGTCGGCTGTTCAGTGGAGCTGGCCGGCGGAGAAGTTGTCGGACAGGTCGGCAGCATCCTCCACACGGGTGCGGGAGAGCTTCTGTCGATCGTTCGGGACGGCCGCTCGGACGCGCTCATCCCGTTTGTCGAAGCAATTTGTACCGAGGTCGACGTCGATGCGCGGCGCATCGTGATCGATCCACCCGAAGGACTGTTGGATCTGTAGCCGCCTGGGCGGCGGCCACGGTTGCCGGCCACGCGAATGCGATTCGACATCGTCACGATCTTTCCAGAATTTTTCTCCGGTCCCTTCGAGCACGGCATTGTCCGGCGCGCGAAGGACGCGGGCATCGTCGACATCGGCGTTCACGACCTCCGATCCTGGACGTCGGATCGTCATCACGTCGTCGATGACCGCCCTTTCGGCGGCGGCGCCGGAATGGTGCTCAAGCCCGAGCCGCTCGTCTCGGCAGTCGAGTCGCTCAGGTTGCCCTCTGATGGAGGGCGTGCGGTGGTCGTCCTCACGACGCCGCAAGGTAAGCTCTTTGATCAACGCGAGGCCAAACGCCTCGCATCATTCGACCAGGTCGTGCTGCTCTGCGGCCGTTACGAGGGTGTCGACGAACGTGTCGTCACCGCCGTAGTCGACGAGGAGCTCTCGATCGGCGACGTCGTGCTGTCGGGCGGCGAGCTAGCCGCGTGCGTCGTCGTAGATGCCGTGGTGAGGCTCCTGCCGGGATCGCTCGGCTGCGATCGTTCGGCGCTCGAGGATTCGTTCTCAGGGCACGGCGGCCTGCTCGATTATCCGCACTACACGCGGCCAGCGGAGTTCCGGGGCGATGCAGTGCCGGAAGTGCTGCTCGGCGGGAACCACGCCGACATCGCGCGATGGCGGCGACGGCAGGCTCTCGCCAGAACGTGGCAGCGTCGGCCAGAGCTGCTCGAACGTGCGGAACTCAGCGACGACGACATTCGATTTCTTGACGAACTGAAAGCGACGACGAAGTAAGGTGAACCGAAAATGAATACGATCATCCAGTCAGTTGAAAACGCGGGCCTCCGAACCGGCATTCCGTCATTCGATCCGGGCGATACCATCCGCGTTCACGTGCGAATAAAGGAAGGCGACAAGGAACGTCTGCAGGCGTTCGAGGGCGTCGTCATTGCCCGCAAGCACGGTGGAATCCGGGAAACGATCACGGTCCGCAAGACCAGCTTCGGCATCGGCGTCGAGCGGATCTTTCCGCTTCACGCGACGATCGTCGACCACATCGACGTGGTGAAGCGCGGACGCGTACGACGAGCGAAGTTGTACTACCTGCGGAACCTCCGCGGTAAGGCCGCGAGAATTCGCGAGCGCGACACGCGACTCGACAAGAACAAGAAGTCGGCGAAGACCGCGGCCGAATAAACGGGCTGTCGGTTCCATGCTGCGGCTCATCGGCGCGCGGCGACCTCCAGTCGGGGTCGCCGCGCGCCTTCTGCTGCCCGCGTGCTTCACGCGAAGCGTGTCGCGCGCCGTATTCGCACCCGCACATTACAGGGGTCAGTTCCTGCACTGCCTCGAGAGGTTCTTCGTCTGCGGATCATCGGCTGCCACCAGCCGAAGCATGCTGGACCACCGGCTGCATGACCCCCCGCTTGACATCCCCCGGACCGTACACTAGAAAGTGGCAGCCTTCCGACAAGGCCGAATGCTGCTTCTGATCCGTAGATAACCGTGAGCGTGCGTGGACGATTTCAGCGCAGCTGTCCAACGCGCTCGTCGGCGCTGTCATCAGACGGCGTGTGAGCACGACGCGGAGTGGCGTAATGCTCGCCAGGGAGGAGACACCGTGGCACAAGCGAACGAAAGAAAGCGTATTCCGCTCGATCCCGAGCGAAAGAGTGCCCGAGCCCAGGAGTTCGAAGAGAGGCTCTCGCATCGCATAGTCGGACAGGAACGGGCGGTCCGCAGAATATCGGGTCTCTACCAGATTTACCTGGCTGGTATGCAGAATCCTGGCCGGCCGATCGGTACGTTCCTCTTCCTCGGTCCGACTGGTTCAGGCAAGACGCGAGTAGTCGAGGCCGGCGCCGAGGTGCTCTTCGGAGACACGAACGCCGTGGTCAAGATTGATTGCGCCGAGTTTCAGCATTCACATGAGATCGCCAAGCTCATCGGCTCTCCTCCCGGTTACCTCGGGCATCGCGAGACTTCGCCGATGCTCACCCAGGAGAACCTCGACCGTTACCACACGGAGCAGGATCGGCTGACCTTCATTCTCTTCGACGAGATCGAGAAGGCGTCTGATGCGCTCTGGCAGCTTCTTCTGGGCATTCTCGACAAGGCGACGCTTACGCTTGGCGACAACCGCAAAGTCGACTTCTCGCGCACCCTCATATTCATGACGTCGAATCTGGGCGCCAAGGAGATGAGCGAACTGATCACCGGGTCCATCGGATTCGCGCCAGCGCAGGGCGGAGGCATGGGCGAGAGCGACGTCGATCAGAAGATCTACCGGACGGCGCTCGAAGCAGCACGGCGGAAGTTCTCGCCCGAGTTCATGAACCGGATCGACAAGGTTGTCGTGTTCCGTTCGCTTCGCGAGAAGCACCTGCGTGCGATTCTCGACCTCGAGCTCGGCCAGGTGCAGAAGCGGATCATGCAGTCGGCTGGAGCGAAATTCGTGTTCCAGTGTTCCGACTCTGCCAAGCAGCTCCTGCTCGACGAGGGTATCGACTTCAAGTACGGGGCCCGTCATCTGAAGCGCGCCATCGAGCGGTTCCTCGTGTATGCGCTGTCGAATCTCGTGGCTACCGAACAGGTCGAGACGGGTGATCTCGTCCTTGTCGACCGTGACTCTGAGACGGGCAAGATGCTCTACTCGAAGGAGGTTGGCGGCGCGCTCGTCGGTCCACTCGCCGAAGAGTTCGGAGAGCATTTCACGGGCGGGCTGTCCGAGGCCGCGGGAGCATCGGGTACGACGGGCCAGTTGACTCCGTCATCGAACGACGCCTGATTCGAGCGGGTGAGGACGCAACGCGGCGCCGAATGCGGCTATTGGGCTGGCGCCCGGTAGCCGCTTCGTGCGCGAAGTCGCAGGCCGGGTTGAGCGGTCGTCACCGAGATGGCGCGCCACGTGCCATCGTGCTTCAGATTTGTCGGCGAGTAGCCCAGCGTGTACTGATGGCCGAGCTCGTCAACGATCTGCTCGAAAGCCTCGTTGAGTCCCGTCCCGTTGGACTTCGTGGCGAAGAACCTGCCGCCGGTCTTGTCCGAGAACCCGGTAAGGACGCCGCGTGCACGAAGCTCTTCGCCGCGTGATATCGACCCCGACTGGTCAAGCGGAGCCAGGTCGATTCCGAAGATGGTGACGCCGGCGGCCTGTGCGGCGTGAACGGCCTCGTCGTATGAATCGGCACTGCCGTAATCGGCTCCGTCCGAGAGCAGTAGAATCGCGCGCCGCTGCTCGGGGCGAGCGGCGAGTTGCTTCGAGGCTTCCGTGACCGCGTCGTACATTTTCGTGATGCCCTTGGCGCTTGCATCCCAGACGCTGTCGTCGAGGTCGCGACCCCCCGGGGTGAAGTCCTGAACGCGCCGGACATCCGATCCAAAGAGAAACACGGCCACTCGGTCCGTAGGCCGTACGCGGTCCATGAATCGCGCCGCCGCCACTCGAGCGAGGCGAAACTTGAACTCCATGCTCCCACTCGTATCCAGGAGGATGGTCACGGCGAACGGCGTGGTTTCGGCTCCAAAGAAGTCAATCGTCTGGGGAACTCCATTCTCGGTCACCACGAAGTCGCTCTTTGCGAGACCGGTTGCAAACCCGTCCTTTCGCATGGCGACTACGTTGACGAGCACGACTTCGGTGTTCAGGACTACGGTCGGCTCGTCAGGTTCCTGCAGGGTCCTGGCCACACCCGGAAGGACGGCGAGCAGGGAGGCGAGTGCCGGAACCCCGAGGATTCGCATCGTCGAAGAGAACTTCCCGGTCATCGCACGTACGGTTTCAGAAAGTCCACGAGGAGCATGATCTCCCCGGCCTTCCGGATGACTTTTGCGTCGACTACCCACTTGCTCGATCGACTGAAGAGCCTGGCAACCTCGGCACCGCTCGAGCCGAGCGAGTCAGCCGCATCTCGCATGTTCGCCGGCTTTTCGTCCAGTGCCGGCTCTCCTCCGCCTCCCAGATCCGATCTCAGCCGCTTTGCGAGGCGCTTGATTCGGTCGAGTGCCTTCGAGTCAGCAGAGCCAAGCTGTTCCCCCCGCGCGATTCGATCGGCGACCTCTACCGACAAGCGGCCGATCTCGTCGGCGGCATCGTGCATCTTCTCCTGCTGCGCGTCTGCGCGAGCTGTTCGCAAGCGGTATTCGGTCTTCGGGTCGGCAATGCCGTGCCCCTCCTGTCCGCCAGACAAGAACGGCCTCGCTGACGCCTCGAGACCGGGAATCACGAGGAACCCCGATGCAACGAGCGTCGCAACGATTGCGAGCTTCATGATTTTAGAGAATCTCCCAGGCGAACCCGACACCACGACCTTTACCACGATCGATTCGCGAACCGCAATCTGGCGAGTGTCGATGCCGCTAAGCGATTGTCGAGTATCGACATAGATGTTGTCTCTGTGGTATCACAAAATTGCTGTTGAAAGCTCTCGAGTTGTGACAAACGGAACCGGGGACGCGAACCGCTTATGAGCATGACGGTAATTGCCCTGATCGTTGCCGCCGTCGTCATACTTCTTCTGTTAATCGGCGGGGGGATCATCTTCTTCGTCGTCCGGAAGGGTAAATCAAAGGGCTCGTCGTTACCGGCTCCTCACGAAGGGTTCCCGGTAGCCGCATCGCCGGCCGATGGCGCACCGGCCAACGCCTGGTCGCCGCCGCCTGCGCCTACTGCCGAACCGCAGGCGCCGGCCTGGGGTGAGGCTCCTTCGCCTCCACCGGTTTCCGAGCCGCAACCGATGGCTCCGGCTCCAGCTCCAGCTGATTTCGAGGCACCGGTTTCCGAGGCGCCTGCATGGACACCTCCGCCTCCTGTGGTCCAGCAACCTCCTGTGGTCCAGCAACCCGATCCCTTTCCTCCAGTTCAACCTGGCATACCGAGTGCGAAGCCGCCGGTTCAGGCGGATGCTCTTGCTGCGACCCTTGGGCCAGAGAGCTACACCACCACTCCAAACGTGAGTGCCATACCGGTTTCTACGGTTGATCCGTTTGCGACGACTCCAAATGTTCCCGTCCGACCGGCGGGCGATATCGTGCCCGCAACGCTCCGGGCGCACGACGGATCGGTTATCCAGCTCGCTCGCGTTCAGATGCGCGTCGGTCGTCACCCGGAGTGCGAAATCGTGATTCCGACACCCGGGACTTCACGCAATCACGCAGAGTTTCAGTGTGTGAATGGTGCGTGGGTCATCAACGACCTCAACAGCGGGAATGGGACATTCGTCAACGGAGTGCGCGTTCGTACGCATCAGCTCGCCTCCGGCGACGAAGTCCGAGTGGACCAGACAAAGTTCTGGTTCACACTTGGCGGCTGATTGGTCACCTCGCTGCCCCGGTGAGCGTCAACTGATAGGATCGAAGCTCCTGGTCACAAGCGGATTGGAGCTTCGTGGTGCGGGACGAGTTCGAACCATGTCCGGAATTGTCATCATCGTTGCGTTCGCCGCGGTTGTCCTCGCATTCGCGGGACTGGCGATCGTCTGGTGGCTGACTCACAGATCCCAGTCCGGCGGCGTGACTCCGGATGTCGACAGACTGCTCGGCGAAGGACGATTTGATGCGGCGAAGGACGTTGCGGTCTCGGCGCTCTCCGTCGAGGCGGATCCCGCGGAGTGCTGCGCGCTGCGAATACGCATGGCGCGTGCGCTTGCGGGGCAGGAGGACTACCAGGCCGCCGAGCGCGTCTGTCGAGAAGCGGCGGAACTCGCCCCGGCGACACATCTGCGGGCCGATGCGCTCGTTGAGCTCGCGCGCGTGCAGTCTCTCGCCGGCGAATTCGATGAGGCGTCGGTCACTCTCCAGGCGGTTTCGGCGGCGGCGTGCTCTCCCGACGGAAGAAGTCGGCGAGAGCTTGCCATCGCGGACATTGCACTCGCCCGGCTTCAGTTTGCCGACGCCGAGCGCGCGCTCGCCGCAGCATACGATCCTTCACAGAGCGCCGAACTGGCAGACGACGTGGCGCTGGCGCACGCCAGACTTCAGTACCTTCGCGGCAACTTTCGACAGGCGATTGCCGAGACGACTCGGCTCCTTGACCGATTCAAGAATGAGGACGCACTGTCGGTTACGCTGCTCACGCTTGCCCGCGCGCTCCTGGATCAGGAGCGACCGGAGCCGGTCGAGGCCGACCGTGCACTGTCCAAGGCACTGGTGCTGGTTCATTTTCCCGGCTATGCGGCGGTGGTCTCGGCTTGCCACGCACTCGTGCAGGCGCATTTTTCGAACGAGAGAGAAGCGCTCGAGTCGGCCGGACGAGCCTCGAAGCTCTGCGTGTCGAATCGATTCGCAGCCGAGGCCGAGTGCCTTCTTGGCGACACGATGCGACAGTTCGGGCGTTACGCGGAGGCCCGGACGCATTACCAGCGTGCACTCGGACTCGATGCTGGCAGCCTGGAGGCGCTCTGGGGGCTTGCGACGTGCGCCCAGATGACGGGCCTCTACCAGGTAGCCGAACCTTATTTCAAACTATGCATCGAGGCTGCTCCCGAGCACTTTCTCGGCCGCCGTTCCGAGGACGCTATCGAAGGCTGAACCTCGGTCCTGATTCGTCCGTAGGAGTCAGTGTGAATACTGTAAGCGCGGGCCGTGTCCGCGCGTTATTCGGGACACCTGGCGCACGACGATGATCGCGACGTAGTCAGGCACCCGACCCAGGAGGCGCCCCTGATGCGATTGACGCGGAACTCGTTCGTGCTCGTGTTCGCTCTTCTGATGACTTTTGCCGCAGTTCCGGCAAGAGCGAGCGAAAATCAGACTACGCCGATCGATGCGTCCGAGGACGTCGAACGGGGACTGAAGGCAATAAGGGTCGGGCGTTACGACAATGCCGTGGAGCGACTCGAGCGCGCCGTCAACACGGCGCCGGATTCGCTCCCGGCCCAGCTTGGGCTCGCGTGGGCGTACCTGAAGATGCGGCAGTTCGGACCGAGCGTCGCGCAGGCCGTCAAAGTCCTCGAAAAGGCCCCGGAGAATGCCAGGGCGCACGCCCTCATAGGCGTTGCGCTGATGAGAGTCGGCTTCCTGGCCGAGGCTACCAGCTCTTTCGACTCGGCGCTCCGGTCCGACCCAGGAGAGGCTCTGGCGCTGGCTGGCCTCGCGGAGCTGGATCTCTATGCGGGAAACCTGGCCGAGAGCCTTCGCCGGGCGCGCGAAGCCGTTGCCCGTTCGCCGCGGGAGCCGGACTTCCTCTACCTCCTCGGTCAGACCTCCTCTCGGCAGGAGCGATACGAGGAAGCCGCCGATGCTTACGAGCGATTCCTCGCCGTGGCAAACGACATCGATTCAGATCGACGGTCGAGGATACGCGGCCTGATCGATCTCTATCGACGACTCAACGGTCGCAACCTCTATCAGGTGAAGGGACCGAGGTCCGTTGACGTGCCGCTCACTCTATCGGATTCCCGCCTGCCCACGGTTGACGTTATGCTCAACGGCAAGGGGCCCTATCGCTTCGTCATCGACTCTGGCGCCGGGTTCGTCGTGGTGTCCGAGGACGTGGCCCGGTCGCTGAAGCTCCGGCGTATTGCGGCAGGCGGGACGTCGCGTGGAGTGAGCGGGACCGGCAGATTCTCGATCGTCTACGGGGTGCTGGATCGCATCGAGATGGGCGAGATGTCGATGGACAGCGTCCCGACGTACATTCGGAAGATCCACGATGCGTCGCAGCGGACGAAAGTCGACGGCTACATCGGATTGTCGGTTCTCTCCCACTTCCGGATCGCCGTCGATTACGAGCGGCGCGTGCTCGAGTTGCGGCCATCGGACGAGCCTGGCCCTCCCATAGCCGAGGGTGACGTCGAGATTCCGTACCGGATGACGAACGGCGGCATGATCAGCGTGCGCGCCGACATCGGAGCGCAGGTGCCGCTCAACTTCATCGTTGATACTGGGGCCTCATCGACGGTGGTCTCGTCGCGAGCATTCGAGCGTTACAACCTCGTCACGAAGCAGCACAAGGGTGTGGCGGTCCGGGTTGTCGGCGCCGGTGGCGTGACCGACAACGTGCCCGTCGTCGTGCTCGACAAACTCCAGCTTCAAGGTAGTGGACGACTCCACGAATTCGTGCGCGCGATAGTGCTTGACCTGGATCCCGTGAACGAGACCGCCGGTTTCGAACAGAGCGGAATCGTCGGATCTGACATGCTGCGCTTCTTCCGGGTCGAGTTCGATTTCGCTCGCGGATACATCGTATTCCGTCCGAACGGCCGCCAGACGCTGGGCGCGCCATCGCCGGCGCCGCCACTGGATCGAACATGATTGATCGCACAGCGCGTTCGTCGCGCAAGTCCATATATCTCGAGACCTCGGTGATCGGGGCGTATCTCGACAACGACGAGCCGTTTCGGCGCGACCTGACTATTCGCTGGTGGGAACATGAGTTGGCCCTGTTCGAGCCGTTCGTGTCGCTGCTCGTGCAGCGAGAACTTGAACGCATGCCCGATTCTCGGCGCTCTTCCTATCTCAAACTGGTCGAGCATCTGCCGCGCGTCGAGATTGCCGACGAGGCCGCGATCCTCGCCGAGGGCTACATCACGCGCGGGATATTCCAGCGCAAGTACATCGCCGATGCGCTCCACGTTGCGCTTGCTTCGTACCACAAGCTAGACTTTCTCGTGACGTGGAACTTCGGTTACCTCGCGAACGTGCATCGTCAGGCGAGGGTACGGCTCTTCAACACGGCTGCCGGGTTCTTCGTGCCGATTATCGTCACGCCGGAGTTCCTGGTCAGTCCGGATGTATAGAAAACCGCGATTCCTCGAAGAACTCCACGCCATCCGCGAAGAGATGTCGCGTGAATGCGACTACGACACTGAGCTCTTCGCCGAGATGGTGCGAAGCGGGAAGAAGCCACGGGTAGGACCCGTACGGAACATTCGAGGCCGGAGGCTCCGCGCTCCGGGACAGGACGAAGATGCAACTCCCCAAAAGGTGGACGATGGCAAACCGTAGAAGCCGCTCGGTCCGTTGGATTCGCTGTATTGCGTTGGCGCTCGGATTGTCGTTGTCGGTCTCGTGGCTCGATGCCGCCGAGGCGCGTCAATCGCCAACATCAGGGTCGGTAGTGGTTCTCGACGTGCCGAAGATCGTCGAGCAGGTCGATGCATCCGTCGTCAGCATCGACGTTGCGACGGATGTCGAGCGCGGCCGCGGGAGTGGCATCATCATCGATCGCGCCGGGCTGATCGTGACGAACTTTCATGTCATTGCGCCAGGCGAGGAAAACACGCTCGACTTTTCCCGAGCCGATGCGGGTCCGCCGAAGCTCGCAACGTCAATCACGGTCTACCTTCCGGACGGGCGTTCTCTGCTTGCGAGTGTGAAGGGTTTCGATCGGGCGACCGACATCGCGGTGATCTCGGTGGATCCGGGAACCTCGCCGCTGCCTGAAGCGAAATGGGGCAACTCCGATGACCTGAGAGTCGGGGAGTGGGTCATTGCGATCGGCAATCCGCTCGGTCTCGACCATACGGTCACGCTCGGAATCATCAGCGGAAAGGGGCGGGTCGGATTCGGGGGACAGTTCGACGATTTTCTGCAGACGGATGCGGCGATCAATCCGGGCAACTCGGGCGGGCCACTCGTCAACGCGCGCGGTGAGGTGGTCGGAATCAACACGCTGATCCTCGAAAAGTGGTCGGGCCTTAGCTTCGCAATTCCGGCGAACATCGTTCGCGAGATCGTTCCGGAGCTCACCACCAAGGGACGCGTCACGCGTGGCTCCCTGGGAATCGACTCGTTCGACACGAGCGCGCCGATGCGGAAGCGGTTGAATCTGCCGCCGGATCGCGCGGGAATCGTGGTCAACAAGGTCGAGCGTGGTACTCCCGCTGCGAAGGCCGGTATTCGCCAGGGCGACTTCATCGTGACCGTCGATCAGACGCCGGTTGCGAACAAGGCCCAGTTCAACCGCATCGTGACGAGAAAGGCACCAGGCTCGAAGGTCGGTATCACCTTCCTGCGCGACGGCAAGGAATACAGCATCACTGCCGAGGTGGGTTCGGCTGACGCCAGCCCGCAGTAGCGGAAGTCAGACGCGTGAGCCGGCGGCGCCTCTCGATCGTCGTCGGCGCAGGACTCGGATGCGCTTCGACCGTCGCTCGCGGACCTCGATGTGGTCCCGGATCTTTCCGTAGAACCGCCGGAAGTAGTCCACCATCGACCAGAGCGCCGAGATCACGACGATCCACAGCATCAGCCGTCCGAGGCTGAAGGTCAGGATTCTCGCAGTGTCGATCGTAAGTGATTGTATCGACAATGAGAGTCCAGACAGGACATCGAATGCGGCCGAGAGCGTGCTGAAGGGTTGCGCGACGTCGATCGGCGGAGCAATTGCGACCGCGTCGCCGGACACCGTCGTGCGACTGCCGAGAATGAGAAGGGTGATCGCGACAACCTGCGTGAGCATCTTGAACTTGCCCATCCGGGACGCCGAGATCGCGAAGCCTTCCGCCGCAGCGATTGAGCGAAGCCCCGACACTGCAAACTCGCGACCGATGATGATCGCCACTGCCCACGCCGGCGCGAGCCGTGCCTCGACTAGCGTGATGAAGGCAGCGGAAATGAGCAGTTTGTCGGCGATCGGATCCAGGAGGATTCCGAGTGTCGAGACCTGGCCGCGAAGGCGTGCAAGGTAGCCGTCGAGCCAGTCCGTCACGCTCGCCACGAGAAACAGCCCGACACCGAGGATCTGCTGTGGAACTCCCGACCACTGACTCGGCAGCTTCGTGAGCAGGACGGCGACGATCAGCGGCACGAGGAAGATGCGCGTCAGCGTCAACGCATTCGGCAGGTTCACGGCTCGATTTGAACACAAAGGTTATCGGCGGTTCAACCGCGCCCTCGGCGCAAGCGTTCATCTGCCGACTGTGGTGCAACATTAAGAGACGAATCGCCATCCCAGCCGCGTTGCGCAGTCTGCAAGTTTGACTTGTCAGCGAGGCGGCCGCTAGACTGGAACGTCGGTGGATTTTGGGGGTGACAGGTTTCGACGGAGGTATACGGAGGCGTTTGTTGCGTGCCGCGGACCATGCACCGCGTAAAAGTATGGAAAACAACAACTGCCAACCAGCAGTTCGCTCTGGCGGCTTAAGAACCCGCCACGTTCACCTCGTCATCGCCTGTGTGCCGAGACTGAATGTCATTCAAGCAGGCTAGCGTGAGGGCCCACCGATCGGAGGCCCGGATCGCAAAACTCAAACCGGTCTAGCCCGTCTCGATGCTTGTCGTTTCCACTGTTGAGCGGGCGAAACAAAAAGCGAAGCGAACACGCACGTAGATGCACTCGCTGAAGACCTTCGGACGCCAGTTCAATTCTGGCCACCTCCACTCGTGATGGCGAGGCGGACCGGGGCGCAAGCCTTGATCCGCCTCGTGTCGTGTTCGGAGAACTCACGAAAGACAATCAGTAGCTGAAAGGACTGGATTGGCACTACGGATCAAGGAAGCTCCGATCGGGGTGTTCGACTCTGGGGTCGGCGGTCTGACGGTCGTCAAGTCGCTCCGAAGGCGGCTGCCGAACGAGCGAGTCATCTATCTCGGTGACACGGCCAGACTTCCTTATGGAACGAGGTCACCGGCGACGGTCGAGCGATATGCGATACAGAACGCGAACTTCCTCGAGGCGCTCAACATCAAGATGCTCGTCATCGCCTGCAACACGGCATCCGCAGTCGCGCACGGGCAGCTTCGGGCGCTACATCCTTCGCTGCCAACGCTCAGCGTGATTCAACCGGGAGCGAAACAGGCGGTTCGGGCTTCCCGAACGGGCCGGATCGGTGTGATCGGTACCGAGGCGACGGTGTCGAGCGGTGCCTATGCCCGCGCGATCACTGGATTCAACCCGGCCGCCGAGGTGGTATCGCAGGCGTGTCCCCTGTTCGTCGCACTGGCGGAGGAAGGATGGACTGACCACGAAGCGGCGACCCGGCTTATAGCCGAGCGATATCTCGAGCCGTTTCAGGGCGGTCGCGTCGATACGCTCGTGCTCGGCTGCACTCACTATCCGATTCTTCGAGAGGTCATTGCGGACATCGTCGGTCCTGACGTCACGCTCATCGACTCTGGCGACGCGGTTGCGGAGGAGGTTGCGATTCTCCTCGCCGAGAGCGCTCAGCTTCGGACGTCCGAAGAGCCGTGCGAAGACCAGTTCTACGTGACCGATGCCGCACAGCGATTCCGACGCGTCGCGGAGCTGTTTCTTGGCGCGCCGCTCGAACGATTTGATACCGTCGAGTTGTAGAGAAGGAAGGAGCCCCGATGACGACCAAACGACGCGTTGGACGAGCCGCAGACGAGCTCAGACCGGTTCGCATCACGCCGAACTACACGAAGTACGCTGAAGGGTCGTGCCTGATCGAAATGGGTGAGACTAAAGTGATCTGCACGGCCTCCGTCGAGGATCGCGTTCCGCTCTTTCTGCGGAATACGAACCGTGGCTGGGTTACCGCCGAGTACGCGATGCTTCCGCGGGCGACGGATCAGCGGACGACGCGGGAGTCTTCGAAGGGCGGCCCGTCGGGACGCACGCAGGAGATCCAGCGACTCATCGGTCGAAGCCTCAGGGCGGTCGCGGCCATGAACAAGCTCGGTGAGCGGACCGTCACGGTCGACTGCGACGTCATCCAGGCGGACGGGGGAACTCGCACCGCGGCGGTGACTGGCGGATTTGTTGCACTGGCCCTGGCTATGAAGCGTTTGCAAGACGATGGAAAGCTCTCCGTTCTCCCGCTGTCTGACCACGTCGCGGCAATCAGCGTCGGAATCGTCGGCGGGACGGCGCTTCTAGACCTCGAGTACGCCGAGGATTCACGGGCGGACGTAGACATGAACATCGTCAAGACGGGAGCCGGGTTGTTCATCGAAGTTCAGGGCACTGCGGAATCCGGACCGTTTTCCGGGGAACAGATGGCGACGATGATGGAGCTGGCCGGGGCCGGGATAGAAAGATTGGTCGCGGCACAAGCGGACGTATTCGAGAGCGCCGGCATCAAAATCGGGCTTGCAGGTCTGATGAGGAAGGGGTGACCAATGACGACGACGCTTCGACGGATGATGGGTGTGATCTTTATGGCTGTCGCCTGCGCCTCGATGGCGGGGGCGCAAGACGAGTCGCAGTACTCGATCTCGCTGCCGGCCGGTTGGGAAAAGGCCGCCTTTACTGACGGGGCCAAGATCGATCGTGTCGAGTACGTCTATGGTGACCGAAAAAACGGATTGCTCAAGATAAAGCGAGTTCGACTGGAACCGGGCGAGTCCGTCGAGGCCGTGGTTGCGAAAGAGACGGACGGAAGCTACCGATTTCTGCCGAGCTATGTGGCCGGCCGGTCCGAGCGATTCTCCGGCGGGGTGATGTCGGGATATCTCGTCCAGTTCGATTTTTCGCGGGGCGGCACCGCGATGATGGGTCGAAACTACTACCTCGCAGGCGGGGACTCCACGGTCTGGGTCCTTCAGTTCACCGGCGAGCGCAACAGTCTCGCGCAGCTTCGCAACGAGACCGATCAGATTGGTAGAACGTTCCGGGAGAAGTGATCGGTTCCCCGTCACGGTGATGCCATCGACAATGGTCGCCGCGCGCCGGCAGCTGTTGTTTCGCCCCTCCGGGGCGTTCGACCGCGGAGCGGTCGAAGGAAATAGCCGTGGGTCGCGGGGGCGAGTGCAACG
>CAZQBW010000035.1:0-32220 GCA_964591515.1 uncultured Clostridia bacterium | reverse complement strand
AGCGAGCGCACATACAGCGGCTCTGCCTTCGCGTAGGCGCCTTGAGCCTGATAGATCACCGCCAGGTTGCTCAGGGACGAAGACACGTCGGGGTGGTCCGGGCCGAGCGCCTTCTCTCGGATCGCCAGCGAGCGCACCAACAGCGGCTCAGCCTTCGCGTAGGCGCCTTGAGCCTGACAGAGCACCGCCAGGTTGTTCAGGGCCGTAGCCACGTCGGGGTGGTCCGGCCCAAGCGCTTTCTCCCGGATAGTCAGCGAGCGCACCCACAGCGGCTCTGCCTTCGCGTAGGCGCCTTGAACCCAGTAGAGCCCAGCCAGGATGTTCAGGGCCGTGGCCACGTCGGGGTGGTCCGGGCCGAGCGCTTTCTCCCGAATCGCCAGCGAGCGCACATACAGCGGCTCTGCCTTCGCGTAGGCGCCTTGATCCCAGTAGAGCCCAGCCAGGATGTTCACGGAATTGTCCACGCCGGGGTGGTCCGGCCCGAGTGCCTTCTCGTAGAGCGCCACGGCACGTTCGGCCAGCGGGATTGCCTCCCGGCCCTTGCCCGCGCTTGAAAGCAACACCGACTGCCCGAAGAGCCTCGTCGCCTCGCCAAGCTGACGGTCCTTTTCGGTGGCTGTCCGGATCTCGTTGACGCGCGCCTCGTACCGGCCGCCCTTGTCCGCTGGGTCAAGGGTCTTGACCTCGAGCGTGTATTCGCCGCCGTTTTCCGCAACTAACAGTACCGGCTCAGGCCCGTTCGGGCTGTCGACCTCGAGCACGATCTTTCCGGCCGAATCGAGCAGGACCACCGCAACGTCAACGCCCTTCTGCTCGACCGTCGCGTCGAGCAACTGGCCAGCCTCGAGCCGGATCGTGTAGCGGTGCGTCGCGCCGCCTCCGATCTCGCGCTCGACCGGCTTGCCGGGCTCGACCGCGCCCTGCTCGACGACCTTCGGATCGGGTCCCTGGGCGCCCATTCCGAATACACTCAGGCTCGAGAACGGCGCAGCGAGAGTCACGACGACCGCGGCGGCCAACGTCAAGATACGGCTGCCGATTTCCATCGCGGGCCACCTCCAACCGCGAGAAGTTCGCCCACGCTATGCTCGCCGAACCCGGATCTGCATCCGCACGAGAAGCGGATCGCCGGGCTTCGCCGCTACCCTCTGAATCAGCTGCGGCGCGGGCGCGGACGCGTTGAGCAACCGGCCCGGTTTTGTTGCTGCCGCCTTCTCGGCTGCCGTGTACGGCGCGTCGGCGCCGCCCTCCATCTCAAAGGTCTCCACGGGCGCGGTCCATCGGCTCATCCAGCCGTCAACGAGCTCCTTCGACAGCTCGTAGCGCTCGTCGCGGGTCTCGACGTCGAGTCGCTCGTTCGACACGATGACGATCACCTCTTCGCTCGCCAGGTCGCCGGACGAATCCGAAATGGTGAACGGCTGCTCGGCGGGCGGCGTCGGCAGCATGACAACCTGGCCTCCGCGCACGCGGTTGTTGCCGCCGTGGATCCTCGCTGTCGGGAAGATCAGGTAAGGAGCCCCGGCGCTCCCGTCGGCCCGGATCGACCGGTTGATGACGTAGAGGAACCCGGCCCGCGGCGACTCGATCCCGATACGGAAGTCCTGGCCAATCTCGAGCTCGGCGTCTCCACCGGCGCGCGAGAGCACGAGTTGAGTCGTCGTCCCGTCACTCTTCTGTACGATGTCACGGTCGGCTGCTGGATCGCGGCGAGTTGCGGGCCGCGCCTTCCACAACGTCAGGCCGATGGCCGCGTCCGGCACGACCTTCGTTGCGTCGAGCGCCGCGCCTTTGCGGCGGTACACCGGTTTCGTGCGTGGCTTCGCGGTGCTCTTTGGGCGAAACCGCGAGAAGAAACCGAAGTCACGTGTCGCACCGTCGCCCTCCGGCGACGACTGTCGCGACTGGGCCAATCCCGGCACCGAAGCCATCATCAGCGTGGCCAGCACGGCGACTCCAATCTGGCTTGACCTCAACATGCAGCGCCTCCCGATCTAGTAGTGTTCGAGCTCGCGAAGGGCCACGAGAACCTGGCCTTTCCCTCGGACGATCGTCTTCTTTGACTCGTCGTCCGTGCTCGTCGCCTGGGGCCGTGCGAGAAGCTCTTTCACGCTGCGGTCGAACTTCGACTTCGTGACGAGTCCCTTGTCGCGTTCGTTGAGCAGGCCGGCAATTCCGTCGAGATCGGGGATTGGCTCGGCCGCCCAGATGATCCAGAGCTTTTCCTTCCCGCGCGTGTCATCGAAGTCGATCGGGGGGACACCATCCGGAGGAATCCGAACTGCGGCTCCGGGCGCGACGGCAGGCGACCCTCCCGCGACCATAGGATCGGGAAAGAGCACCCTCAACGGCGTCTCGCCCGACAACGGCTCGGGTGTTGAGCCTTCGCCGATCGCGTAGAGGTAGCCGGCCTCGCCGCTCGTCACCGTGATCCAGATCTTGTCCTCGCTCGTGAACGGAAATCCGCTCGAGACGTCGAGCGGCTCCTTGTACTTCTTGCCGTTCTTGAACTTCTGCGCGGTGACCGAATATGAAAACGACCGCTCCGGCTGCGCAGTCGAAGTGGACGCAAGAGACGGTGCCGGAGGCGCTTCCGCGCGCGGCCAGAAGGCGTACGCCGTCGACAACGCACCAACGACGAGGACCGCTGCAATCAAGGCGACCTTCAAGCGAGCGTCCGGGCTTGCGACGTCCGCGCCAGTCCCCGGCGCGACACCCGGTTTCTCTCGCGCGCTTGCGCCGGCCGATGGAGCGACCGGAGGTGCGGCGACGATCTCTGTCGGAGGCGCAGTCTGGGCTGGGTCGTCGACCTGAGCGTGTGAGACGATCGTGGCGATCTCGTGCTGCGCAGGAGCCGCCGGCGCGCTCGAAGGTGACTCGTCGAGCCGTGAGTCGGAAACGATCGTGAGGATTTCGTGCTCCGCAGGCGCTGGCGGCGGGCCGGGCGGTGTGCGGCCGAGCCGAGCGTCGGTGACGACCGTCTCTGCGGCGGGAGCCGAAAATTGAGGCGTCGCGGCCGGAGGAGGAATGACCACGGTCTCGCCCGACACGATCGTGTCTGCAACGGGTGTCGAAGTTTCCACCGGCGCGGGCGGACCTGGGCTGGCCACCGAAGCGTCGGCGATGGTCGTGGCCACGTCCTGCTCAATCGGTGCCACAGACGCAGGTGGATTGACGGCCGAAGCGTCGGCGATGATCGTGGCAACATCCAGCTCCGCTCCTGCCGGCGATGCCGCCAGCGCAGAGCGAACTTCAGCAACGAGCTGGCCGCACGTCGATTGCCGGTCCCGTCGGTCCTTGGCCATTCCGCGCGCAATCGCTTCGCCCACACTCGAGGGCACTGTCGGCAACACGGCATCAAGGCGAGGGACCGGACCCGACACGTGGGCCAGGCGAATATCGGACAACGTCGCACCTTCGAACGGCCGAAATCCCGCAACGAACTCGAAAAGCATCACGGCAAGGCTGTAGACATCCGCGCGGCCATCAATCTCGGCGACGCCATCCGGCTGGGGGTCTCCCCACTGCTCGGGCGACATGTACTGCGGCGTTCCGACGACGCCGCCCACAACGGTGATCGCCGTCTGAACGCCCAGTCCACTATCGAGCACGGGAGAATGCTTGGCGATGCCGAGATCCAGGAGCTTCACGGCCGGCTTGCCGCGCACGCTGCCGAGCATGACGTTCTCGGGCTTGATGTCGCGATGCACGACTCCCTGCTCGTGCGCATCGTCAAGCGCGGAGGCAAGCTTGGCGACGAGATCGAGTGCCTCCGAAAGCGGGAATGCGCGTCGCTCGGTGAGCTCCTCCCTGAGGTTCCTCCCCTCGATGTACTCGAGCACCATGTAGGCGAGTCCGTCCGACGTTGTGCGAAGTTCGTGGACCGTCATGGCGTTCGGATGATGAATGGCCCTGGCCGCCCGGCCTTCGCGAAGGAACCGTTTGAGAAATTCCGGATTCGCGGACAGGTGCGATGCCAGGACCTTGATGGCGACTCGATCCTGAAGCAGCGTGTGGCGGGCGAGATAGACAGTCCCCATGGCGCCTTTCCCGAGAAGCCCTTCGATCTGGTAGAGCCCGTCGAGCGTCTCGCCCACTAGCGCCGCCGGATCCTCGACGAGGACCTCGCCATCGGCCGGGCACACTCGAACGGCCGGACCATAGCGGCTTCGGCATTTCATGCATATCCGAAGGAGTGCCGCCGGCGTACCGCGCGCCATGGTGCTGACGGGAAGTGAGTCCGCACCTTGCGCACCGTCCGGGGACGCGTCCGCAAGGTCGCGCGATTCGTTCTCGAGCGCCGCCTCCACCGCACTGCGGAGGTCCTCGTCACCTGCGGTCTCCTGGGCAATGAACCCGGCTCGATGGAACGGGTCCAACGAGCGGGCGCGGTCGACGATGCCGCGCACGAGTTTTCGCCTTTCGGGGGACACGGGTTTGGGGTTCCTCGGATCGGGGATCAGAGCTTTCCAGCGAGGCGGGTCCAATTGTTCCCTGTCACCGAGCGAGAAGCAAGTCTGACGACCAGGAACCGTCGGACGCTCCCAGCGCCTCCGGTAGGACGCCCTATGGTAGACTGCGCCGATGTTTCCCGAGCTCGTCCGCATTCCGGGCCTCGATATATCGATCCCGACCTACGGCGTGCTGTTGGCACTGTCGTTCGTCACGTCATTGTTCGTCGCCGTCAGGCTGGCTGCCAACGACGGACTCGACCGGGATCGGGCCTACGATCTGGCGCTCTACACGATAGGCGCCTCTCTGATCGGCTCGAAGCTGCTGATGCTCGTCACCGAGCCGTGGCTAGCGGACCCGGCCCGTCTTCTCTCACGAGAATTCTGGTCGAGCGGCGGAGTGTACTTCGGCGGCTTCCTCGGCGCCTTTACGGCGAGCATCGGTCTAGCAAGGCTCTACAAGATGCCCTGGTGGCGCGTGGCAGACGCCTTTGCGCCATCGATCGCGATCGGACAGGCAATAGGCCGGCTCGGGTGTTTTGCCGCCGGCTGCTGCTGGGGAGTCGAATGCTCCTACCCATGGGGAGTCGAATTCACCGCCGCGGCCCACGCCAACACTGGAGTTCCCCTGGGAATCCACCTGCATCCAGTTCAGGTCTACGAATCGGTGCTCGCACTCGGGATCTTCCTCGCATTGATCTGGCTTCGGCGCCACCGGGCGTTCACCGGCCAGGTGGTGCTCGCGTATCTCATCCTTTATTCGGCAGTGCGGTTCACGCTCGAGTTCTGGCGTGACGACCCTCGCGGCGATGTGCTCGGAATCACCACGGCCACCGGGCTCTCGACCTCGCAGGTGATCTCGCTCGCGTGCGGCCTTGGCGGACTGACCCTGATGGTCTGGTTCTGGAGACGCGCACGCGGAACGGGCGGCGACGCAATTCACGGCGACCCCGAGCCCGATTCCGAACATCAACCGGAGACCGTCGTCGCATCGTGAGTGGCCTCGCATCCACACAGGTGACCGCTGACGGTAGCGGTTTCGAGCTCGTTGTCGGACCTGACGGTGCCGGGAGCCGGCTCGACGTCTTTCTTGCGAGCTCGGTCGAGGGTCTCAGCCGTAACCGGGCGCAACGCGCGATCGAAGACGGTGACGTGATCGTCAACGGTTCGCTGGCGAAGTCAGGGATGAAGCTGCGCGCCGGCGACCGCGTCGACCTCGAGCTTCCCGAGCCTCCGCCAACCAGTCTCGTTGCCGAAGACCTGCCGCTGCAGATTCTGCACGAAGATGCTGACGTTGTCGTGCTCGAGAAGCCTTCGGGACTTGTCGTGCATCCGGGCGCCGGCGTGTCGTCGGGCACACTCGCAAACGGACTGGCATTTCGGTACGGTACGGCGATGGGTGGCGATGCGTGGCGACCGGGCATCGTGCATCGGCTCGATCGCGACACGTCGGGCCTGATGGTAGTCGCCCGCACGCCTGAGGCTCTCGCTCATCTTTCGGCGCAGTTCCAGGCGCGCACCGTGACGAAGCGATACATGGCGATGGTCTACGGGCGGATGATTGCCAACGAAGGTCGATGCGAGCAGCCGATCGGCCGTCATCCCCAGATTCGAGTCCGGATGGCCATCGCCCGTGAAGGGAAGGGCCGGCCGGCGCTGACGCTCTATCGGGTTCTCGAACGCTTCAGCGAGCTGACGCTGCTCGACGTGAACATCCGCACCGGACGAACGCACCAGATCCGCGTCCATCTCGCCGCGGCAGGCTATGCGGTGCTCGCCGACGAGACGTATGCAAAGGCCCGGTCGAAGGGTCTCAGGTCCGCGCAGCTCCGAACGCGAATTGATGCCTTGGGCCGCCAGTTCCTGCACGCCGCCTTTCTTGCATTCGACCATCCCCGGACCGGCGCCCGGCTCGAATTCAATTCGAAGCTGCCGGAGCCACTCGCCGGATTTCTGGGATATTGCCGGGAGCACGCTCGATGAAGGCTCCGGCCGAATTCGCGACACTTCGCGGACGCGTGTAGGTCATCGGGGCCGGGCCACCGCAGACTTCGAACATGTGTCGGACAAGGTAGTCCTGCAGGCTGCGGAACCGCGTTGGCGATCCGCCCGAATTCATGATCGCGAAGAGCACGATGCCCTTGTTGCGCGTGTGCATGTAGCCGGCGAGTGCGCTCACGTTCCGCAGCGTGCCGGTCTTCGCGACGACAGCGCCGCGGAAGGCCGGATCGAGGTAACGGTCTTCGAGCGTGCCGGGGTCGATTCCAGCGACGGGCATGATGTTCACGGGACCATACGCGTTCGGCTGCAGTTTCAAACGGGTATAGCGAAGCATCTTGACGACGTCGGTCGGTCGCATTCCGTTCGTTCCGAGACCCGAGCACGAGTCGAAATACAGTTCGCCCGGGGGGATTCCGAACCGTTCGACGACGCAGCGCTGAACATACTGTGCTCCGCCGACCTTGGCACCAATGACCGATGCCATCCAGTTGTTGGAATAGTTGTTGAGCTGCTTGAGGATCTTGACGAGCGGGACCGACCGGAGAACGAAGAGCGGTGTCAGTCCGGCCGTCGACGAATCATTCGCAACCACGACGCTGCCGTCGACCGTAACGCTCTCGAAATTCTCGTTTCCGGTCTGCAGCCGGAATCGTTCGTACGCGATCTCGATAGTGGGAGTCCAAAGCTCGACATCGAGTGCGGCCTTCAGCGTCCTGCCGGAAGCAGGGCGATCCATCGAGAAATTCAGGTAGAGCGGACCCTTGACCACGAGGTTGCCGGTAACGCGCGTCACGCCGCGGGATCGCAGCTCCTTGGCGACGAGAAAGACGTTCTCGGTCGTCATCATCGGGTCCGCCGCGCCAACCACGACGAGGTCGCCGACGAGCTCGCCGGTCTCCGGAGAGAAACGACCGTTCGTGTAGAACCCGGTTCCGTAACGGTAGTCAACGCCGAGCCGCTCTATGGCGACGACCGACGTTGCGAGCTTTACGACGGACGCCGGGTTGAATGGACAGTCGACGTTGTAGGAGAGGAGTTTCTCGCCGTCGAGCGTCTCGAAGAGCACGCCCTGTCGATCCAGGTCGAGTCTGTTCTCCTCGAGCGCGAGGCGGTACAGGTCCAGAGCGGCAAGCGACGTCGGCGCTGCCGATGCCGGCACGGCTGCCATGGCCACGAGAGCTACTGCGAGGAAGGCGACGATCAGACGCATGGCAATCCGGGCGTGAACGAGATCATTCCTCAGAATAGCACGCTCCGCCAACCGTCCTTCCGCCGGTGCCTTACAGAAGTATTACAAACCGCAAGCGCCGATCTTGCTAGTGTTTGGACTCGCGAACGAACGCGGAAATCGAACTGATTCTGGAGCACTCATGAGCAAAGCCATTGCATCGCCCGACCGTCCCTGGGAGATGCCCTTCTGGAAGCCCGCACGCGGCAAGGAATTCATCCTGCTGTATCTCGCCATGATTCATGCGCTGGCACTTGTCGGATTCATACTGTTTCCGCTGCCAAGCCTGCCGGTCTTCCTGATCGCCATCGGGGGCGTCATGCTCGGCGGCTTCGGAACCACGGTCTGTTACCACCGCGCGATTTCGCACCGCGCCGTCAAGTTGAACCCGGTTCTCGAGCAGTTTCTGATCTTCTGGACCATGTTCAATGGCTCGGGAGCTCCGGCCAGCTGGTCGGCCTATCATCGGCGCCATCACGCGCGCTCCGACCAGGAAGAGGATGTGTCGAGTCCGGCGCACGGCGGCTTCTGGTGGGCGCATCTTCGCTGGCTCTACCAGTCGGAGCGGGCCGATGTGAAGCGATGGGCGCCTGATCTCGACACGCCGGTGTATCGCTTCTGGCGTGCCGTCGAAGTGCCGGTGATCCTGTTGTCGCTCTTCGCCGGAGTCTACTTCGGCTGGGAAGGCTTCTTCTGGATCGGTGCCATTCGGCTGGTCTACTCGCTGCACATGCAGTGTCTCGTCAACAGCGTCATGCACCTCGGGGCCAAAGTCGGGGACAGCGATTCCAGCCGGAACATCTGGTGGCTCGGGCCATTCCAGATGACGGCGTGGGGTGAGAACTGGCATCGCAATCATCACTCATTCTCGAACTCGGCGCAGTTCGGACTGAAGTGGTATCAGATCGACATCGGATGGTACGCGATTCTCGCTTTCGAGAAGCTCGGTCTCGCTACGAACGTGAAGCGACCGAAGATGCTCAAGCGACAGGCGACTACAACTGACGACCTGCAGCAGGCTGCGTAGAGCCGCGAGCGGTAGCGAGCGTCCAAACAGACGTCCTGAAAGTGCGCACCCGCAACCTACTGAGGAGGGGCGCCGACGCAGGACGTCTGTTCGGACGCTCGCGACCGCTCGCGGCTCATTACTTCATCTTGATCGTCGCCAGGAGCGCTTCCATCTCCGCCCGATGGTCGACCTTCTCGTCGCCCTGCGAGTAGAGATAGATCGCCGTGCCCCGATCGTTTTTCCGGGCGATCGCCGTGCCGATGACGAGTCCCTTTCCGGACACGGTCTTGAGGCTCGCGACGACGCGGTAGGCGGGGCAACCGTCAATCGTCACCGGACCGAACTCGAGGATCGTGCCCTCGGTCTGCAATCGCCGCTTGACCTGGTCACCAAGCGCATCAGCGGTCTGAGCATTCGAGAACTCCGTCAATCCCATTGCGAGTTGACGCTTCTCGTTCTCGTAGAACGTCGTGTAAGGGCGGCCTAGCGTCGGGTGTTCGGCCCAGCCTTCGGGGAACTCGAGCGAGACGCCGGCCTTCGTGTCGGTTACACCGGAAACGGGCGTCGATCGTTGGGTTCGAGGCACATTCTCGACTGACGCGCCGCGGCCGCACCCGGACAGCACTGCCACGAGCACGATGACGACTGCGAACAAGGGCGTGTTTCTTCGCTTCATGGGGCCGGTATGCTAGCATCCGGCCTTTGGGCCCGAAAGGCACGACGTTGATGAAACGTACAAAGGCTGGAACCACTGCTGAGCTCACGGTCGAGAAGAAGTTCCAGCTCTTGCTCGAGATCTCTGAGAAGATCAGCACGACGCTGGACCTCGACGTCCTGCTCGGCCATCTGGTCGATACGGCGAAGTCGATCGTCTCTTACGACGCCGCGGGGATCTACGTCCTCCAGCGATCGAATACGGGACAGCGGCTGATCGAGGGCATGGTGACGCGCGGCTACTCGCCTGGCGGATCCGAGAAGGACCTGCTTCTCAAGTTCGGCGAAGGCGTGGTCGGCAACGTCATCAAGCAGGGAAAGAGCCGGATCATTCCGGACGTCCGGCGCGACAACAAGTACGTTATGGCGCGGCAGCATACGCTTTCCGAGCTCGCCGTTCCGATTACGCTGAACGAGCGCGTGATCGGTGCCTTCAACGTGGAGAGCGACACGCTCAACGCGTTCACGGATGCCGACGCCGAGGTCCTCCATTTCTTCGCGAATGCGGCTGCCATTGCAATCGAGAAGGCGGTTCTTCACGAGGAGCTCGTCGAGAAGAAGCGGATCGAGAGTCAACTCGAGGTGGCCCGGCAGGTGCAGGCGAGTCTGTTGCCCGATCGTCCTCCCGAGCCGGCCGGGTACGACATCGCCGCCGAGAACCTGCCGACCTACGAGGTCGGCGGCGACTATTACGATTTCATCACACTGCCCGATCACCAGATCGGCATCGCGATCGCCGACGTTGCGGGCAAGGGCGTTCCTGCGGCGCTGATAATGGCGACTTTCAGGGCGGCACTGCGCACGCAGGTGCGAAACGACTTCGCGATACGACAGATCATCCGGAAAGTGAACTACCTGCTCTGGGAATCGACAGCGGATTCGCAGTTCGTGACGGCCGTGTATGGAGTACTCGACACCACGTCCGGGCGATTCACGTACACGAACGCCGGACACAATCCTCCGCTGCTGTTTCGCGTCGACGGAAGCGTCGTCGAGCTCGACCGTGGAGGTCCCGCGCTTGGCGTTTTCGACAATGCGGACTACGAGGAAGCGATAGTGGACTTGTTGCCCGGCGATTCGCTGTTGCTCTACACCGACGGCGTGATCGAGGCGGCGAACGAGGACATCGAGGAGTTCGGCGTGAAGCGGCTGCAACAGACCGTCACGGTGACGAACGGGCTGTCGGCGTTCAAGACGGTGCGGGCAATCCTCGATGCCACGCGTGCGTTCTCCGGGACGGACTCGTTTGCCGATGACTTCACGCTCGTCGTCATCAAGCACTAGCGAGGGAATCCGGCGATCAAATCGCGATCGGTACGGGTCTCGGATCCGAGTCGCGAGGTACATGCGGACGCGAGGGATCCGTTGCGAGGCCGGCCCGTCGCTACGCTCCGGTTTCGGTCTGGCGTCGCTCGTCGGCTTCCTGGAGTCACTGAGCCCGATCCGGCAATACCTACGGACTCGTCGGAGCCGGGCTCGCCGGTTGACCCATGGCAATCGTGATTCGGCCGCCTGCCGTCAACTCGACGCCGGGCCCTCCATTGCCGATGAACCCATTGAAGGAGTTTCCGGGAGCATCCTCGCGGTCGCCTCGCAGAAAGATCCCGTTGCTGGCCGTCAACCTGGCATCCGCGGAAAAGCCGCGAGGCGCGACGATCGTTACGTCGCCGGTCGCCGACGCCGAAACGTTTCCGCCTCGCCAAGTCCGCTGGCTCGTCAGTATCTCGACGTTGCCGTTGTACGCGGTGAGTCGTGTAGCTCCGCCGATCTCGCGTACCCGGATGGCGCCGCGAACGCTTACGACGCTGATGATGCCCTGAACGCCCTCGACGACCGATTCTCCGTCGCCCACCTCGATCGTCAGCGAAGTATATTCCGGAACGGTCAGCACGTAGTCGACGCGCCACGGCATCGTCTTGAGCCGGTCAGGGAACTTCTTGAAGGCCTTCATCCATTGCTTGTCGTGCGGTCCCTTGGTCAGGATGTCCACAGACGTCGGAGTGGGATCGGCCAGGATGGTAATCGTAGAGGCAAGAGTCTGGAGATCGGCCTCCGAAGCAGCGCTGATCTCGACTCGTCCATCGATCGAAACCACATTCGTCCGTCGTGCGACGACGCGAACGTTACCCCACGGCCCGCAAGTCAACTTCACCATCGTGCCCGGCGTCGACGGCAGTTCGCGATGGATCAATGCGGACCGTTTGACGAGTTGCGGCGCAGTGTCAGTCGCTTTCGCTCCCGACTGGCGAGCTCCGGTCGCCGAGACGGAAGCTGCGAGCAGGCACGACGAAAAGACGAACACCGCAAGGCGCACGATCCCTCGGGCTCCGACGGATCGCTGCATAGTCAGTTCACCGCGACATCGAACGCATTGGAAAGGACGCCGCTTCCGTTATAGGTCCCGCCCGGATTGATCACCACGACCTTGAAGGTCCTGAGCTCGTTCAGTCTCGCCCTCGAAAGAATTACGACGATCTCGGTCGAGTCCTTGAATCGAGATTGGTGAGGACGGCCGACCGGCTCACCATCGGCGTTCAGAAGTTGCACCGTCGCTCCGTCACGGAAACTCGTTCCCAAAAGCCGGAGTGAATACTCGGTCGGATCATCGGCTCGAGGCAGCAGCTCGAATCCCGTGACAACGGGAGCCACAACATCGATTCTGAGCGCCGGCGTGGCGTCTCCACGTCCCGACCCCGGATTGATCACGCGTACCGCCAACGTCCCGGGTCGCGCGACGAGTCGTAAGAGCTCCGGCGTATCCATCCGGATGTTGATGCGCTTCCGATCCTTGAACTCGGCATCCTCTACTGTGACACGCTTCGTGACCTCTCCCGCTCCGTCTGTACGTGTGAGCTTGACGATCGCACCTCGACGGAAATCGGTGCCCTCGAGCTTCAGGACGAAGTTCTCGGCGCCGGCGATGATTGCCTCCGGTGTCGACGACGCAACATTCGGCCCTGCGACGGTGAAGAGCGTATCCACGGCGTCGCCCAGTCGACGGCGCTCACCGGGAACCGGGTTGATCACGCGGATAACGAGAGAGCCCGAGATGGTCAGATCGCTTGCCGCAATTCGCACGACCATTCGCGATGCGCTGCGCCACTTCACCGAAGTCGCTGGAAGTTGTCTGAAGGTCGCCGGCTCGGTGTCGCCACGAACGGGCCGCTTCACATACACGACCGCGTCGCGGTGAAGGTTCTCGCCGGCTAGATGCAACGTCAGCGACTCATCGGACTTGAGGTCGCCGGCAACGACGCGATCCGGCGTGATGCCCGAGACCGACGGCCCGACGACGCCGATGGGAAGCGCCTGCGATATCGTGGTGCCGTCGCGGTCGAGCACCGAGATGCTGATGGCCCGCGAGCGGAGTGTCAGCTTGTTCGGAAGCCTCGCGATGAGCTGCGTGAAACTGATTCTGTATGTCCGCAGGTCGACGATCTGGACTGTTCCGCCCGAGTCGGTGTACGCAGCCTTCACGATCGCCCCGTCCCTGAAATGATCGCCCCGGAGGTTGAGGTCAACGCCTCCGCTCCCTGAGTCGATCTTGGACGGAGAGACCTTCTGCAATGCAGGCACGAAGGGCGGGACGACCTGCAGTTCGACCGCATTCGACAGCGTGCCGTCGGGATTTCGAACCTGGATCGGAATCCCACGGGCGGTCGCGAGCTTCGAGGCCATGAGCGTGAAGTTCACGCGCTTCGAGTTTCGGCTGACCTCGGCAGAGTACACATCGCCATCGGCCACTACGACCGCTCCCTGCCCGAATCCCGAGCCAACGATCGTGACCGGAAGATCGCGTCGACGCCCGATCTCGATCGAGCCCGGGCTCAGACGTTCGATCGTCGGCCCTGCAAGTTTGTCGGCGTCATCGTTCTTCTTCGCACGCCGTTCGCCGTCGGCATCGGTCGAATACGAATCCGTCGCCTCGGGTTCAGCCGCAGGCGGTGCGGTCAGCGACATCGGCAGTATGTCGAGGCGACCCTGGTCGCCGCCCGCCGAGACGACGGCGACTGCTTCGGCCAGCGGCGCCGGCACGATCGACTGCACACGGCCGTCGAAACTCTCCTTCGCTCGCGCCGACCCGGTCGCCACGTCCACGACGTAGAGCGAACCGGTGCGTGCCGGAACGAACACGGACCGGCCGTCCGCCGAGAATCCTGCATTGTTCGATGGTCCGATCTCGTCCCCAGTTTCGGGGTAGAACCTGGACTGGAACTTCAGGTGCCCATCGGGAGTCGCCGTGACGACGACAGCTCCAGGAATGCCGAACGGGTGCTTCGCATCGGGATCGAGCCACGCATCGCGGCCACCCGGCCGCGACAGGTTGACGATCGCGACGACGTCGCGATCCGAGTCGTGATAGATCGCGATGGGTCCCGACGAGCCGTCGGTGTCGAACCGGTCGATCAGTCCGCCCGTCTCGAGCGAGAAGCTCATCAACGCCCGACCGTGAACCGATGCCACGTAACCCGTTCTGCCCGACGAATCGAAGACGACATTGTTGGCGCCGCTCACCGGGGCGTCAGAAGGCGGCTCGAATGCCGAAACCGGCAAGAGGACCCCGATGTCGTTGAGACTGACGATCGAGACCTTGTTCGAGTCCGAGCTCACGATTGCAATTCGCGAATCGTCCTTCGCGTCGATGATCGAGAACCGGTCGGTTGGGCCGTCGAGCGTAATCGCTCCGAGTTGCGCCCCCGTTTCGAGATCGAACGAGATCAGTGCCGGAACGGGTTGGACGATCGCGATCACTCCGGTTCGTCCGGAGCGGGCAATCTCGGCACCGCCACCGCGGACGGGCACCGTCGCTTCGGGAAGGGTGAATGTCGAGACCGGCTTGATGTCGAGAGGGTCCGTGACGTCGAAGACCCGGACGGATGCCTGAGTGTTCTCGACAGGATCGAAATCGAAAGTGACGACGAGCAGGCGGCGAATGCCGTCGTCGTGAAGGGAAATGCCTAGCGCCGGTCCGAGGTCTGGAATGCGGGCGACCACTTCGCCCGTCCGGACTGCGAAGACGACCACCGAATCGCCCTTGGCTGGAGCGACGAATCCGAACTGCCCGTCGAGGGAGAGCACCGGCTGGGTGCCGGTTTCGAGAATGGTCCCTTCGGGCAGCGCGACCTCGAGTCGCTTCTGTCCGAATGCCGGGACGACCGCCGAGGTTACGACGAGCGCGGCGAAGAGTAAGCAAACGAGCGCAAGTGATGTCAGTCGGCGAAGTCCGGAACCCGGCAGCAATTCGGAGAGTCTGGTCATTGGATCCTGTTGTCAGAAGGCTGAATACGTCCGCCGGAGCGATGCTTGCGCCGGTTAAACCGCAATAGTATCGTGGCGGTTCCCGGAATCGCAATTGAAGCCTCCGGGAGGCGGGGTAATCCAGGGAGGACGTCATGCCGGGAACGTGGGTGCGGGTAACATACGAAGCGCGAGGTGAGGGCCTGTATCACTTCGTCGCACGCATCGACGGCGACGTTCACGAAGCGATCTTCAATCGTCCTCCGGATGAATTCCTCAAGTTTGACTATGTACGGTGGCTCGACGGCGAAGATGAAGAGGTCGACCGGCCTGAGTTCTCGAAGAACGAGGCCGACGACGAGTCGGGCAGCGACCACTGCATCTACCTGAGGCAGCGCTCGATCCTGCAGGTCGAGCCGATCCGCGAGGCCTTCATCGAGTTCTGGAACGCGACGATGGCCGAGGGCGGGTCGCTCTGGTGAACTGAGGCCGGAAGGTTCTTTTCTGTCCTGCGCCTTTGCGAGACCCTTGGCGTCTTTGCGAGAGAACAGTCGTAAGACCGTGTTTCTCGCAAAGACGCCAAGGTCTCGAAAAGGCGCAAAGGAGACCAGCCCTCTACTGCCTCACACCCTCCGCTGAAGTTCCGCGATGATCGCGTCATCCTCCGGGAACTCGCCCGTATCGAGCTTCGAGTAGATCAACGACCCGTCAACCGTGATCTCGAAGCATCCGCCCTTCGAGGGAATCAGCTTCAGGCTGCTCACATCCGTCCGCAGTGTTTCGAGAACCTTGTCCGTCAAACTGACGGCCCGGGGCGTGTAGTTTCAAGCAGTGCAGTATTCGATCGTCACGTTCATTCTTCAAGAAGCTCCTTCCCGAGGTTTTGCCGACGATACCGCAGCGGGAAGTCTCCGACAACCCGGGCTTCGGTGACCCTGATTGCCACCGTCGCAATTCGGGTGGTAGATTGGCGCGTTTGCCGCAGACCGGCGGACAAAACTGTCGGAGGAGCAACCAAGTGGCGAATCGAACCGCAACGATCGTGACCCAGAAGGGAACGATCACGTTTGAGTTGAGCGAAGACCTCGCGCCGATCACGACGGCCAACTTCATCGGCCTCGCCGAGAGCAAGTTCTACGACGGACTGAACTTTCATCGCGTCGAACCTGGTTTTGTGATCCAGGGCGGCTGTCCGAATGGCACCGGAACGGGAAGCTCGAGCAAGAAGATCCAGCTCGAGGTGACGCCGAAGCTTCAACACAATCGCGCCGGCACTGTTGCGATGGCTCGCTCACAGGATCCGAACAGCGCCTCGTGCCAGTTCTACATCACCCTCGGTCCTGCGTCGTTTCTCGACATGAACTACGCGGTGTTCGGGTACGTGACATCGGGTCAGGAAGTCGTTGATTCGATCCGCGTCGGAGACAAGATTGTTTCCGTGACCATCAGCTAGCGGATACAGCGGGTCCGAGTCCGTGAGCTCGGACCCGCCTCGTTGCGGGTACGGCTGTGAACCTTGTTCTCGGTATCGAGACTTCGTGCGACGAGACGGCGGCGGCCGTCGTCGAGGGCGGCCGGTACATCCGCTCGAACGTGATCGCATCGCAGGTCGCAACGCACGCGCTCTACGGCGGAGTTGTGCCCGAGATCGCATCACGTGAGCACATGGACCGGATCGGCGAGATCGTCGACCGCGCGCTCGACGACGCCTCTGCAGGGCTCGGCGACATCGACGGAATTGCCGTGACCCACGGTCCTGGTCTCGTCGGCGCGTTGCTCGTCGGACTCAGCTACGCCAAGTCGCTCGCGTTCGCGAGGCGACTGCCGTTCATCGGTGTCAACCACATCGAGGGCCATGTCTATTCGGTAGTCTTCGACAACGAGGCGGTCGAATATCCGGCTGTCGCGCTCATTGTCTCGGGTGGCCACACCAGTCTGTTCCTGATTCCAGAGGCCGAGCATTATGTTCTGCTTGGCCGAACGCGGGATGACGCCGCCGGGGAGGCCTACGACAAGGTTGCGAAGTTGCTGGGCCTGGGTTACCCGGGCGGACCCGTCATCGACAGGCTGGCCCCGACAGGTGACCCCGCGCGCGCTCCGCTCGTCTTTACAGTGCCGCAGATGCGGGACGAGACGCTCGACTTCAGCTTCAGCGGGTTGAAAACGGCCGTGCTCCGGTTCGTCCGCGAGAACGGAATCGAACCGGTTGGCGACGCAAGCGAGCCCGAACAGATCGTGCGTGACGTTGCGGCAAGTTTTCAGCTTCAGGCCGTGCGCGTCCTGCACGCGAGGCTGCGGTCTGCTGTCCGCCAGTACTCTCCGGCCTCGATCCTCCTTGCCGGCGGAGTGGCCTGCAACACGGCGTTGCGTGCCGCGGTCGATGAGCTGGGCCGCGCGTCCCGCATTCCGGTTTACAAGCCATCGCCGATCCTCACGACGGACAATGCCGCGATGATCGCCGCCGCGGGTTTTCCGAAGCTCGCACGGGGCGAGTGCAGCCGGCTCGACCTGAATGCCGATCCTTCGCTCCGACTCGCAGGAGTGCGCGCGTGAGCGGGCAGGATCTCGAGTTCGCGCGGCTTGCGCTCGAAGCAGCCGCCGAAGGTCTCGGGCAGGCGAGTCCGAACCCTCTCGTCGGGACCGTGATCGTCCGCGATGGAGTAGTCGTCGGAAGGGGGACGCACCGATACGACGACCTCAAGCACGCGGAGGTCGTGGCGCTGGAACAGGCCGGAGAGCTCGCGCGCGGTGCCACGGCGTATGTGAACCTCGAGCCGTGCAGCCATGTCGGACGGACGCCGCCGTGCGTCGGCGCGCTCGTGGAGGCCGGAATCGCGCGTGTGGTGGCGGCGATCGAGGATCCGGCGCCTTACGTCAGCGGTCGCGGATTCGAGCTGTTGCGCGAAGCTGGCGTCGACGTCGTTGTTGGCCCTGGCCGGGACGCCGCCGAGCAGCTCAACGAACGCTATCTCCACTTCATGCGCGCCGGACGGCCTTTCGTTACGGTCAAGTTTGCGGCAACGCTGGATGGCCGCGTGGCCACGAGCGCCGGACGGTCGCAGTGGATTACCGGCGAAGCATCCCGCGACGCGTCGCATCAACTTCGTCTGGCGAACGATGCGATCCTCGTCGGCGTGGGAACGATTGTGGCGGACGACCCGTCGTTGACATATCGAGGGCCGGTGGCCAAGCGGAAGCCGCTTCTGCGGGCAGTCCTCGACCCTCGTCTTCGCACGCCCGTAGACGCCCGGGTGGTGAAGACCGCGGACGTGGCTCCAACGGTGATCTACACGAGCGACTCCGTCGACCTGTCGCACGCGAGGCGCGCTGAGGCTCTGCGTCGATGTGGCGTCGAGGTAGTGGCAACACCGTTCGATTCGAGACGGGGACTCGCGCTCGACTCGGTTCTGGCGGATCTTGCGGCTCGAAAGGTGCTCGGATTGATCGTGGAAGGCGGTCCCGAAACCACGGCCGGATTCGTTGCCGGCAATCTAGTCGACAAGGTGGTTGCCTTCATCGCGCCGAAACTGCTTGGCGGGAGGCGCTCGATCGGCGCGGTCGGCGGCGACGATCGCGCGTCAATGGACGATGCGCTCAGCCTCGAGCGGGTCGAGACTCGAAGGATTGGCGACGACATCGAAGTAACCGGATACCCGGTGCGCTGACCGCCGTGCGAGCCAGGAAACACCTTGGCCAGAACTGGCTCGCCGATCCGCGCTATGCCGATCGCATCGTGGAAGCCGTGGATCCTCTGTCGACGGACCTCGTTCTCGAGATCGGGCCGGGGCCTGGTGCGCTCACTGACCGCCTGGTTCCGCGTGCGAGCCATACGATCGCGATAGAGCTCGATCCTCGAATGCGCGAGCCGCTCGAAGCGCGTCACGAACGCGACCGGCTCACCGTCATCGAGGCCGACGTTCTCGAGACGGATCTGACCGAACTAGTGGCCAACGCGCGCGCCGCTCACCCGACGGTAGAGCGTGTGCGTGTGGCCGCGAACCTGCCGTACTACATCTCTTCGGCCGTGCTCGTGCACCTGATCGAGCATCGCAGTGCATTTTTCGACGCGACCCTGATGCTGCAGAAGGAAGTCGTCGAGAGACTCGTGGCGCCGCCCGGGGGGAAGGACTACGGAAGTCTGACGGTCTTCGTCGCGATGTACGCCGAGGCCAGGCGGCTCTTCGATGTACCGCCTGGCGCGTTTCGGCCGGCACCGAAGGTGACGTCGAGTGTGATTGCGCTTCGGTTCCGCGACCGGCCCGCCGAGGAAGTGCCCGACGAATCCGCATTCAACCGGATCGTCCGCGCTGCATTTGCACAGCGGCGAAAGACGCTCGGCAACTGCCTTGCGGCCCGAGGATTCGCCGGGCTTGCCGAGCGCGCCGGCATCGATCCACGACGCCGCGCCGAGACGCTTGCACTGGCCGAGTTCGCAGCGCTGGCGCGAGCACGCGCTGCTGAAGCCGGGCCGATGTAACAGTGCGCCCTGGCCGAGAGGCCAACTGTGACGAAGACACGGGGGCATTGAAGCCTGTCGTTGCGACTTTCGATCGGCTGGACGGAGAGGTACCATCCGGAAATCGGGTCTTCAGCAGTCAGGAGGTCCCAATGCGCGCTCTCGCCGTCGTTGTTGCGCTCGCCGTCGCGTCGCCGCTTACCACGAGTGCGGACTCGCGCCCGCCGTCACTCGCTTCGCTCCTTCGCACGGGAACGCCGCTAGCAGTAGCCGTTGACGAGTTCAACGAGGACGGCGCCAGGGATCTCGTCGGCGCGTACCGCAATGCAGACGGAAGCGGGCTGGTCGTCACGTGGCACGGTGACCCGACGGCTTTGGTGGCGTGCGGCAATTCGGCGCCGCGGGCTGTCCTCCACTCGCCCTCTGCCTTCGTCACCGACGTGGTGCCCGAGTTGATCGCTACCGGCGACTTCGACAACGACGGTCATCGCGATGTCGCGGTCGCGGCTCGCGGCGAACGCGCGGTGACGATTCTGGCGGGCGACGGCGCGGGTGCGGTTTCAATGATGCGTCGGCTTGACGTTGACGGCGCAATCACGACGCTGGCGGCGGGAGACGTCAATCTCGCGGACGGCCTCGCCGATCTCGTCGTGGGAGTCAGCGATGAAGCCGGCTCGCGACTTCTTGTGTTCGAGGGTCCGGAAGGCGCTCTGGCGGCATCGCCTGAGCGAATCGAGATCGCTGGAGTCGCCAGGAATGTCCGGATCGGCCAGTTTGACGGTGAGACGTTCGGAGACGTCGAAGCCGAGTGCGGAGCTGAAACGATCGTCGTCGTCGGCCGAAATCGCTGTGTTCTGGCGGGACCGTCTCCGCGTCCAGTTGCCGCTCCGATTGTCCGGACGCGCCTTGAAGGCCACGCATCGAGTGCTCCCGCGACGGTCTCGAGCGCGATGCGACTGAACGGTGACGCCATTGACGACACAGTTGAGCTCATACCCGGAGCTGTCGAGCCGTCGGTGCGGCTCACGTCTCCGCGCGCGACGTTCACGGTCACCTCAGCGGACGACTCCGGGCCCGGCACTCTACGGGCTGCAATCTTGCAATCGAATGCGAGCGAGGGCGCCGACGAAATCGACTTCTCGATCGGAAGCGGAGCAAGGACGATTGCCCTCGAGACTCCACTTCCCGAGATTCTCGATTCCGTGACGATCGACGGCACGTCGCAACCGGGATTCTCGGGTGAACCCCTGATCGAGATCACTGGCTCGGGGACGGTCGAGTCGGGTGTCACCGTGACGGCGGGCAATTCGGCGCTGCGCGGCCTGAGTTTCAATCGGTTCCCGTTCAACGAGGAAGGAACCAACGCGGCCGTCCTGTTGAAGGACCGCGGATCCAACCGCGTCGAAGGCTGCGTCTTCGGAACGAATGCGGCCGGGGATGAGCTGGGGAACGGGCGCGCCATCGGTCTCGACCACTCGACGGGCAACACCATCGGGTCGCCCGTTGACGGAGCGCGAAACGTCTTCGGGTGGAACGGCGACGGGATCCTCGTGCACTTCGACTCCAGCGGCACGGTGATCCAGAACAACGTCTTCGGTATGAACGCGTCCCTGACGGTTCCGACACCCAATTCCATCGGCACTCGAATCGACGATGTGCCACGAAACCTCGTCGGCGGCGTCCTCCCCGGAGAGGGCAACATTGCCGTGACCAACGGCAGTTACGGCATCGATATCATCTCGAACTTCGCCGCCGAAAACCTGATCCAGGGCAACTATGTGGGTACGACGCCGGACCGGCGCCCGGGACTCGGGAACTACGAGGGGATCGGCATCTGCGGTGGCGCCGACAACGGTGCGAAGTCGAATCTGGTGGGCGGCACCGCCGTCGGAGCGTCGAACCTCGTCAGCGGAAATGCGTTTGGCGTGTCTATCGGAACGTCGCCGCAGGTGGACGCGACGGAGAATCGCGTCCTCTGCAACGAGATCGCCGGGAACATGTTGATCGGGATAGACCTCGGCAAGGACGAGTTCTCCTTCAACGATCCGGGCGATCGCGACGTCGGACCGAATGAGCAGCAGAACGCGCCACTGCTTGAATCACTCAAAGTCGAAGGCGACACAGCGCTGGTCACGGGAACCCTGTTCAGTCGCCCGAACGAGTCGTTTCGAATCGAGTTCTTCAGTGGTGCGGGCAGTACCGAACTCGGGTTTGGTGACGGAGGGACTTTTGCCGGAACGGCGAACGTCACGACGGACAACGCTGGAAATGGCGGACTCGCTGTCACGCTTTCGACCGATCTGCTTCGCGGCGACTCGATTGTCGCGACAGCGACCGACGCGTCCGGCGACACCTCGGAGTTCTCAATCAGTCTGGCGCTCGATGTCTCGTGGGAGCCGCCCGATCCTGGAGCTGGGACAAATCCTCCTCCGCGCAATCCATCCGTTCGCGTGCAGGGAACTGGCGACGACGGACGCGTGGATGCGGCGTCGCCGCGCGCTCTGCTCGGGTACAAGGTTTATCGAGGCTCGTCATCGGACTTCCAGATCTCGCCCGCGAACCTGTTCGTGTCCCTGCCGCCCACGACGACCTTGCCGACGTTCGTCCTCGGTTCCGGAGCCTTCTTCCGCATTACGGCGTGTTACGACACGGGAGAGAGTGCGCCGACCGATGCGATTCCCGGTGGTGTGCCGCCGACCATCTCGTCCCTCGCGTACAAAGGAGGGAAGATCGTCGCACTTGGAAGCGGCTTCACGGGAGGCGTCGTGGAATTCGCCAACGGAATTCCGTTCAGAATCAGGGCCAAGGTGAAGCTCGGCGGAACGAAGACGGTGCAGAAGGGCCAGCCTCTTGCCGGCAACGACATCGACGACATCATCCGCGACAACGGCTTCGTCACGGTCCTGATACGCAATGCGACAGGCGGGACGGCCTTCGGACGGCTGACGAACTGACGCGGTTCTGGCCTCCTTCGGTTTCTCGCCCGATCCGGTAACACGTCAGGCCATCCGGCCTCCGTGCCGCCGTGTCTGGCGACTCTGCCGGCGAAGCTCTCCTTCATTCAAGCTTCCGATATCTCGCACATTCCCTCCGAAATCTCGCTAATACCTTTCATTACAACCCGTTACAGCGATTTGACGATATTCCTTGACCCCTGAGCGTTCAGGTCAGCAGCGAACGATCCGTGACGTTCCGCCGTCGCCCCGCCACGCGGGGGAGGCGCCGGAGTGTGTCCCGACCGAACGGCAAGGAGTCCGCCATGCGCTCACCAATCTCCGCCTGTGCTTTGTTCTCGGTACTGCTCTCCATTTTCTCTGCCTCGACCTCGCCCGGAAAGGCATCCGTGCTCGCCCTTCGAGGTCTGACGTTCGCGAACGAAGAGGCCCGCCGCATCTTCGAGGGCTACGTCGAGTTTCTGGGTACGGACCCGGATCGATTCGCGAACCATCTCTCGACGATCCGTCAGCTCCAGGCGTCCGAGATCCACTACGAACTCGTGATGATCGAGGAAGCCGGAGACGGGATCGAAGGACGAGTCACGACCGACGGCCGATCCGTCTTCATTCACCTGACGCACGTCGGTGGACCGCACGGCGAGGTCGCATCTATGAACTCGCGTCTCGCGCACGAGCTCGAGCACGCCCGGCAGTTCGACAGCGGCGAGATCGCGTTCGCGCGCGATCCGGCAACCGGACGCTGGGGTCCGCTCGTTGCGACCTACGACATCGGCGATGACGTGAAGGCCTGGGAAGCGCAGCTCGTGGCGTCGGTGGGGGCCGATTTCTTCGACCGCGCGCGCGGCACCGGGGTCATCATCCCGAGCCTGCTGCGATTGTTTGCTGACGCCGGCGGGTTCGAGGCCCGCGCGTCTGTGTTGATGGCGAACGGCTACAAGGATCTGCGACCGATCGTCAACTCCAACGTCGGATTTGCGGCGAAGGCAAAGCTTGCCGCAGGCACGGTGGTGCATCCGGGAATGCGCGAGAATTTCTTCGGCCGAGTGCATGGAACGCCGATCGACGTCGCACGGCCAGCCGCGGACTCGACCGTCGCCACGCGGTCCGGCCAGCTCGACGCGAGCGATCCTGCGCACGGAGCCGAATCCTGGCAGTAGGCAAGTGTCAAGCATGCTGGCGGTCAGAAATCCGGCGAGTCATTGCGCACGAATCGCCGGATCCTGATCACCCGTCGCGTTCCGCGTCTCCGTGGCGAATTCCGGTCTCGAGCTTTGAACCGTCGGTCTTCGCATGCCATCTTGTGCGGATGATCCGATTCAGCGTGCAAGCTTTCGGCCGGACTGTCTCAGCGATCGTCGTTCTCGTCACGATCGCACCGGCAGTCATCACATCGTCCCGTACCCTGCCGCCTGTTCAGGACTCGGCCCCGGCTGCAGGCAAGCCGGCGCCGTCGCTCGTGGCCGTCCTCAGGGAGAATCGGCACGACCTGACTTTTTCGGGCGGAACCCTCGAAGGTCCCGGAGCGGCGTTCCTCGAATCGGAGGGTCGCGCTGCGCAGTTCACTCTAATTGGCGAGGATCACGGCATCGCCGACATCCCGGAGTTCACGGCAGCGCTCTTCAAGCGGCTGGTACCTGCGGGATACCACTACATGGTCGTCGAAACCGGTCCGCTTAGCGGAAGCCGCATCGAATCGATGGCGTCGTCGAAGGACGCTGACGCTGCGTTCGCAGCGTTCAACCACAAGTACCCGTTTGCACTTCCTTTCTTCAGCTGGCGAGAGGAGGTTGCGATGATCACCGGGACTCGCGCGGCCGCCGGACGAGTGCCGTTGCACGTCTGGGCCGTCGATCAGGAGTTCGTCCTGTCGTCCGCGGTGCATTTCGAACGGCTAGTCGAAATCGCACCGAGCCCCGCAGCTCGGACCGTCGCAACCGAGTTGCTCGATCGGACCCGGACGGAATTGGCCCGCATTGTCGAATCGAAAAACCCCACGATCGCATTTCTGGTGTCGGCAACGGCCGCGGACTTCGATCGACTGGACAGTTCGTTTCGCGCGAGACCGGGAAGCGAGGCCGCTCGGATCCTTCGCGAGCTTCGTCTGTCGTGGGAGATTTACGCGAAGAACGTCGCTGGTCAGCACGTGGCGTCGAACCTTCAGCGGTCGCGCCTCATGAAGGAACATTTCATGGATTGCTACCTTGGGGCGCAACTGCGTGAGAAGGCTCCGCCACGCGCCGTTTTCAAGCTTGGGGCATTTCACACGAAGCGTGGCCGCTCGTTTGGCAACGTATTCGACATCGGAAATCTCGCTTCCGAGATCGCCGACTCGAACGGTTCGCGCTCATTCCACATCCTGGTCGTTGCCGCAGACGGCTACCAGAATGGTTACCTGCCATTCTCGGAGAGCTTGAAGGACAAGCAGAAGCCAATCGATGCAGTCGGGTCCTTCGACTTCATGGACCTCAAGCCGGTTCTCGAGGCGGCAGCGCCGTCCGGTTGGTCCGTCATCGACCTCCGGCCACTTCGAAGCTTGATCGCCGGTCGAAAACTGACGGGCGTCGAACGAGGACTGGAGGACGCCATTTGGGGCTACGACGCCGTCGTGGTGTTTCACGGCGCGCGTGCGGCGACGCTGTTCGAGTGAGCTTCTCACCTGACAGGGCGTGACGGGACGCGTTGCTCGAGAGCTCTCGGGATGACCGCTTGACCTCAGTCGCGCCGGCAGCACCGCGACAGGGCGCACCGAACTCTGCTATGGTGATCGGCTTTGCGCACAGCGCAACTTTTAGCAGAGGAACTGAAGAACTACGTGAGCAATACACTCGAAGTCATTCCGCTTGGCGGAATTGGCGAATTTGGAATGAACATGATGGTCGTTCGCTACGGCGACGACATGATCGCGATCGATTGCGGATTGATGTTTCCCGAAGACGGTCTGCCCGGTGTCGACTTCGTCATCCCGGACCTGACGTTCATCGCCGACAACAAGCACCTGCTTCGCGCCATCGTCCTGACGCACGGACACGAGGACCACATCGGCGCGCTCCCGTTCGTCCTGAAGACCGCGAACGTGCCCGTCTACGGCACGCGATTCACGCTTGGCCTGGTCGAAGGCCGGCTGCACGAGCACGACCTCGCGCGAAAGGTCCAGCTAAACGTCATCAAGCCGCGCGAGTCGTTCACCATCGGCCCGTTTTCGATCGAGCCCGTTCGTGTCTCGCACTCGCTCGTCGACTGCGTGGCGCTCGCCGTGACGACGCCGGTCGGGACGATCATCCACACAGGCGACTTCAAGGTCGACGAGACCCCGGTCTGCGGTTCGGCCATCGACCTGGCGCGTTTCCGCGAGATCGGCGACCGTGGCGTGCTCGCACTCTTCACCGATTCGACGAACGCCGAGGTCCCCGGACGCACCGGCTCGGAGAAGTCGGTCATTCCCGCCTTCGAGGACGTCTTCGAGGAAGCGAGCGGCAAGATCATCGTGACGTGCTTCAGCTCGTCGATCCACCGGCTGCAGATCATCTTCGACATGGCCTACGAGTTCCACCGCAAGGTGGCCGTGCTCGGCCGGTCGATCCAGCGCAACGTCGAGCTTGGCGACAGCCTGCGGTTCCTCGACATTCCCGACGGACTGATGGTCAGCCCGAACGACATCAAGAAGTACAACGGCGACGAGCTCGTGGTGATCGCGTCGGGCTGCCAGGGCGAGCCCGCTTCCGCAATGGGCCGGATCGCAGTCGACGCCCACAAGCAGTGCGCCGTCGACAAGGGCGACACCGTCGTGTTGTCTGGCCGCATCATCCCCGGCAACGAGCGCGGAATCTCGCGGATGATGGGCAACATCTTCAAGAAGGGCGGAACAGTCATCGATCAGTCGATGGCAAAGGTTCACGTCTCGGGACACCCCAAGCAGGAAGACTTGCGAATCGTGACCGAGGCGATTCGGCCGAAGTTCTACATACCGATTCACGGCGAGGCGCGCCAGCTCTTCCGCCACAAGGACTTCATCGTGAGCACGGGCCTCGTGCCCGCGCGCAACGTGCTCATGTGCGAGAGCGGAGACGTGATTGCGCTCGAATCCGACAGCATCCGGGTGCACGCCAAGGTACTCGTCGGCCGCACGTTCATCGACAGCACTGGAATGGAAGAAGTCGCCGAGATGGTCGTTCGCGATCGTCGCAACCTCTCGTACGACGGCTTCGTGATGCCCATCGTGGCGTTCAACCCGACGAGCGGCGCGATGGAATCCGATCCGGAGCTCGTCACCGTCGGCTTCATGGACGACAACGACAAGCAGATGCTCAAGGACATGAAGGGCGTGCTCGAGTCGACGATCAAGGCGGCAGGACACGACGAGCGCACCGATGGCGCGATCATGAAGGATCGCATCCGGATCTCGCTCAAGCGCCACATCCAGAAGGCGACCGGACGTCGCCCGGTTATCATCCCGGTGATCATGGAGATCTGATCGCGCGCGCCCGTCCGGCGACGCGCTCTTGCCCGACGATGCTCCTCGACGTCCGCGACCTTTCAACGCACTTCGTCACACCGCGCGGCACGGCCCGCGCGGTTGACGGCGTCAGCTTTGCCGTCGACAAGGGAGAGACGTTCGGATTGGTGGGAGAGTCCGGATGCGGCAAGTCCGTGACGAGCCTGTCGATAATGCGTCTCGTGGCGCCGCCCGGACGGATCGTGAGCGGATCGATCCTTTTTGAAGGAAAGGACGTGCTGGCTTTCTCCGAAGACGAGATGCGCCGGGTGCGGGGAAACGACCTCGCCATGATCTTCCAGGATCCGATGACCAGCCTTAACCCGGTCTTCACGATCGGGGACCAGATCGCGGAGTCAGTGCGAATTCACCGCGGCGCCTCGTCGAAGGATGCCTGGGCGAAGGCAGTCGAGATGCTCGACCTCGTGTCGATTCCGGATGCGGCCCGTCGCGCGAGGGCTTACCCGCACGAGATGTCGGGTGGGATGCGGCAGCGGGCGATGATCGCCATGGCGCTTGCGTGCGAGCCTAAGATGCTCATCGCCGACGAGCCGACGACCGCGCTCGACGTCACGATCCAGGCGCAGATACTCGAGCTCCTGGCCCGGTTGCAGAAAGAGATGCAGCTCGGACTGCTGCTCATCACTCACGACCTAGGCGTCGTGGCCGAAGTCTGCGACTCGGTCGCCGTGATGTACGCCGGACAGATCGTGGAGCGGGGATCGACCCGCCAGATCTTCAAGTCGCCGAAGCATCCGTACACCGAGGGGCTGCTGCGGAGTGTGCCGAAGCTTCGTCGCGACGCGACGGTTGCGGCAGCCGAGCGGCTCGAGACGATCGATGGCAACGTTCCGAGTTTGTACGACCTTCCGGAGGGCTGCAGGTTCGGACCCCGCTGCGGACATCTGGCGCCGGTGTGCTCGGAGGGACCGGTGCCCTTGACCGATCTCGGCGATGGACACGCAGCTCGGTGTACGCTGTACGAACCGCGGCGTCGGGAGCTCGCGAATGCCGGGGTGGCCGATGCTTGACGTCCGCGGACTGACGAAGCATTTTCCCGTTGGGAACGGACTCTTCGGATCCGGTGCCGGCACGGTACGCGCGGTCGACGACGTCAGTTTCTCGATCGCTGCCGGCGAGACGTTCGGACTGGTTGGTGAATCGGGCTGCGGTAAGACGACCGTCGGGCGTTGCGTCCTGCGGCTCGTGGAACCGACTGCCGGTGCGGTGCTCTTCGAGGGCGACGACCTGGTAGGGCTTGGTCGAGAGGCGCTCCGCCGGCGAAGGCGCGACATGCAGATCATCTTCCAGGATCCCTTTGCGTCGCTGAATCCGCGGATGCGCGTTCGCGACATCATCGAGGAGCCGCTCGTCATTCACGGTATCGGCGCGAGGCCTGAGCGGCGGGCTCGCGTGCGTGAGCTGCTCGACGAGGTCGGGCTCGCGTCGGACTCCGGCGAGCGTTACCCGCACGAGTTCTCGGGCGGACAGCGCCAGCGCATCGGGATTGCGCGTGCTCTTGCACTCAGGCCCAAGCTGATAGTCGCCGATGAGCCGGTGTCTGCGCTCGACGTCTCTGTGCAGGCCCAGATCGTGAATCTGTTGCAGGACCTGCAGCGCGAGTACGGGCTCACATACCTGTTCATTTCTCACGGGTTGGCCGTCGTCGAGCACATCTCGTCGACGGTAGGGGTGATGTACCTGGGCCGCCTCGCCGAGATTGCGCCAGCGGCGAATCTCTATGCAAACCCGCGGCACCCGTATACGAAGGCGCTGCTGTCGGCCATTCCGAATCCCGATCCGGATGAGCATCGCGAGCGAATCGTCCTTACGGGAGACGTCCCGACGCCTCTTAACCCCCCGTCGGGATGTCGCTTCCGTACCCGCTGTCCCGTTGCGGAGCCGCAGTGCGCCGAGCTCGAGCCGCAGCTCGTCGAGGTGGCGCCGGATCACCGCGTGGCGTGCCACGTCGTTGCGAGGTCGATCGGCGGCTGAAGTTTCCCAGAACCTCGCGACAAGAAACGTCGTAGAGTGGGGCGTTCCGCCGACAATCCAATCCTTACGACTACTGAACGAGAGGTGACGCGATGTCCCAGGATTCGCCGTACGGCCAGAGCCCTGAGTATGGAGCCGCACAGCCGCCGCCGGCCGCCGAGCCGTCAACGCGCGAGCTGCTGACCGAACCCGCGCAGATGAACCCCGTGTCTCGGCTGATCAATGCCGTTTTTTCGCCGGGGGAGATGTTCGCGGACGTGCGGCGGTCTCCGCGCGACTGGATCGTGCCGATCCTGCTCTTCGTCATAGTTGCGAGCGTGGCGGGATATGTGGCCCAGGCCCGATTCAATCTGACTCCGGAGATCATGGCGGCCGCAGTTGTCGACGTGGGGCTCGAGCAGCAGGGCAAGACACGGAAGGATCTGGACGACAAGGCGAAAGAAGCCGTCGAGATGCAGGAAAAAGTGACGGCCTTCATCTACAAGGTCGCGCCCGTGATGGCAGCGGCGGTGATCCTGATTACTGTCTTCTTGCTGGGCGGGCTTTACCGCCTGCTTACGCCGCTTTTCCAGGGACGGACGACGTTCTTCCGATGCGTGTCGGTCGCTGCTTACTCCTTCAGTATCCCGCAGACCATCAAGTGGCTACTGCACATTGTCCTGACGTTCCTGAAATCGGCCGACAGTGTGGATCCGGTTGGCTACATACAGAGTGGAGGGCTCATCCAGGCAAGTCCTGCAGCCTTTTTCTCGGCCAAGGCGAATCCGGTGCTCTTCGCGACAATGAGCTGGTTCGACCTCTTTTCGATCTGGTTCCTCGTGCTTGCGGTGATCGGCCTGTCGACGGTCTGCGTCAAGAAGCTGAAGCCAGGCTCGGCTGCGTTGATCGTGGTGGGTCCGTATGTCCTGATGATGCTGCTCTCGATCGCCATCACGGCGATGTTCGCGAAGTAGAGGGTCGCTCCTGACTCCGTGTCTCCGTGTGCGAAGCTCTTCTGACGCTTCGCACACGGAACCTCTACTCGTACCGCAGCGCGTCGATCGGATCGAGATTCGCCGCTTTCACTGCCGGCCACATCCCGAACACCAGCCCGATCAGCAGCGACGCCGTAAGCCCGGCGATCGGTGCCCACAGCGGCACGTAGCTCGGCAGGATCATCCTGATCAGCAATGCCAGCAGCCACCCGCTCGCCACGCCAAGCAGTCCGCCGAACGCCGTAAGAGTCATCGCCTCGACGAGGAACTGCCACACGATATCGGCCTTCTTCGCGCCGATCGCCTTGCGGACACCGATCTCCTTCGTCCTCTCCGTCACCGACACCAGCATGATGTTCATCACACCGATTCCGCCGACGAGCAGTCCAACGCTGCTGATAGCCACCATCAGTGCGAACACACCGCCCACGATCTGATCGAACTGCTCGAGGATCCGATCCGACGTGGTGACGGCAAAGTTGTCGGCTTCGTTGTATCCGACTCCGCGACGCTGGCGCAGGAGTCCGCGGATCTCCTCGAACGCCTCGGTCACGCGACCCGGATATGCCTGCGCCATCACGAAGTTGTCGTCGAACTGGGGATAGAACTTACGTACGGTCGAGTATGGAATATAGACGCTCTTGTTCTCGTTGTTCGGGTCGTCGGCAGAGACGAGAAACGTCTCGCGCCGCTGCAGCACCCCGATGACTTCGAACGGCTGTCCCTTGATGAGGATGTTCTTGCCGACAGCGTCGACGTTCGGCATCAGGGTGTTTGCGACGTCGATTCCAATGACCGCGACCTGAGCGCGACGTGTTTCCTCCGAGAGCGTCGGCGAGCGTCCCTCCGCGATGCGCACCACACCCATGTTGAAGTACTCGGTCGTGACGCCCGTCACCGTTCCATTGTTCATCTCGACGTCGCGGTAGCGAACGGTCGGCCGTTCCTGGAAAGGGCCGCTCGTGAAATCCACGGGCGACACGAAGACGGCGACTCGCTCGACCGACGCGACGTGCTCGTTGATCGCCATCGCGTCGTCGAACGAGATTGGCTTGCGCATTCGCTCTTCCCGGCTCGGGTTGATGTTGAAGGCGCCGTCGAACTTGTAGATGTAGAGCGAGCGCGTGCCGAACGACTCGATCTCTTTCTGAACCGTCGTATCGATGCCTGATACGAATGCCGAAATGACGACCACGGTCGTGGTGCCGATGACGATCCCGAGCACCGTCAGAAACGAGCGCAGCGGATTCGACCACAGCGTGTCGAGGGCAATCCGGACGTTTTCACCGACCTCAGCGAGTGTCATCGGGCACCTCGGTCATTCCGCTCGCAGCGCGACGATGGGATCGAGCCCTGCTGCCCGCCACGCGGGATAGACGCCGGAGACGAGCCCGACGAACGCGGAAACGGCAATGGAAGTGATAGTCCAGGCAATTGGCAGAGCGGTCGGAATTGGAGTGGTGTTACGCACGACGAGCGCCAGCGCGAAGGCGATGAGGGTTCCGATGATTCCCCCGAGCATTGCAAGGATCGTCGATTCGGCAAGGAACTGCTGGAGTATGTCGTTCCGGCGCGCGCCGATGGCCTTCCTTATTCCGATCTCCCGCGTTCGCTCTGTGACCGAGACCAGCATGATGTTCATTATCACGATGCCACCAACGATGAGCGAAATCGCCGTGACTCCGATCGTCGTCGTCTGGATGGTGCCGAAGATGTTGTCGCGCAGCTCGTTTATCGCATCGGGCGTCATTATTCCGAAGTTCTCTCGCTCGTTCGGAGCGAGCTGCCTGCGGACGCGCAATGCCGAGCGCACTTGGTCAACCGTGGCTGCATAACTCTCCTGGTCGCGTGAAGTGACCAGGATAGTGAGCGAGCGTCGCGAGCCGTAAGTCTCCAGAAACGTCGTGATGGGGATGATGACGAATGCGTCGCGAGACTGTCCGAAAACCGAACCCTGCGACTTGGCAACGCCTATCACGGTGTATGGGCGTCCGTCGATCTTGATGGACTTGCCTATCGGGTCGCCGGTCGGGAAGAACCGGTCCGCCACGTCGTGGCCGATGAAAACGACGTCGCGACTCTTCAGGTCCTCCTGCTCGAAGAAGAACCGGCCCGACTCGACGGTGAACCGATCGATGTCGATGGCGTTCGCCGGAGCGCCCTGCGTCTGGACCGCCTGCAGGACCTCGTTGCCGAACTTGACCTCGGCAATCGTCCGGGCACGCACGCTGATCTTGTCGACGAGCGGGGCGAGTGAACGAATCGCCTCGGCATCACCCATTCGAACATCCGGATTGCGGCGCGAGGCTTCAAGGAAGCTGTCCAGACTGGCGAAGTCATCGATCGCGAACTTCTGGACGCTGAGGGCATTCGTGCCGATGTCCGCGATCTTCTCGTCTATGTAGACATTGAAGCCTTCGATGAGCGAGACGACCACGATCACTGCCGCGACGCCAAAGATGACCCCGAGCAGGGTCAGAAAGGACCGCAACTTGTTGCGCCAGAGGGTGTCGAATGCAATTGAGAAGACTTCGGCGAAGCGCAAGCCGGACTCCTCGGGAGCTGATTTGTCGGCACGAGCGTTTGCGTGCCGGAGCAGTGTACTCCTGGATGTTGAGAATTGTTTCACATAAGCTCAGACGGGGACGGACGAGGCCGGGATCTCCGAGCCTTTGCGCCTTTGCGAGTCCTTTGCGTCTTCGCGA
>CAZQBW010000034.1:15321-32656 GCA_964591515.1 uncultured Clostridia bacterium | reverse complement strand
GACACCGGTCACCGCGACAAAGGCCGGCGTCGGAATCAACGTGCGGATTCGGGTCCCCCGTTCGGCGAGGTAGGCCGCCCACGTGGCCTCGTCGACGGAGAGGGTCTCGAGAAATCTCGCCTTGTCGTTCGCAGCCTTGTACCCGAGGTCCGCGATCTTGCCCGATGCCGAGAAGCTCCCCGCGCCGTAGTCGCCCAGATCGGGAACGACCACGACATCCGCGAGCGCGATGACGCGCTTCGTGTTGTTGAGGATCATCACGGTCAGCGACTGATTCGTGATCCCCAGGACCGATTGGACGTCGTCGATGTCATCGAGCGGCGTCGAAACGTCGACGGCGATGATCACGTCCGCTCCCATCGCCTTGGCGACGTCGACCGGCACGTTGTTGACCACCCCACCGTCGACGAGAAGCCGGCCGTCACGCTTGACCGGTGTGAAGACGCCGGGTACTGCCATCGTCGCTCGCATTGCGTCCGCGAGCGAGCCGTCCGAGATCACCACCTGGTCGCCGTTTCCGATGTCGGTCGCAACAGCGCGAAACGGGATCGGAAAACCGTCAAACGACGACATGCCGTCGTACGGCAGCGAGAGCCGGTTGAGGAGCAGGCTTACGGGCTGTGCAGGGAAGAGCCCGCCGGGCAGCGACACACCGTGCCGAAGTCCGAGCTCGAAGTCCACCTGAACTGCCCTGCTGTCTTCCTTTCGACGGAAGCTGCTTTCTGGAAACGGCGAATCCTGCTGAAAGACGTCCGTCCACGGAATGTCGCCGATCAACCGCCGCATCTCCTCGGGCGATGTCCCGATGCTGTATGCGCCTCCAATGAGCCCGCCAATGCTGGTCCCGACCACGAAATCGACCGGAATCCTGTGCTCCTCGAGCCACTTCAGCACACCGATGTGCGCGAAGCCTCGGGCGCCACCGCCTCCGAGAACGAGACCGATGCGTTGACGGGCAGGCGCGGTGACCGGTGCCGGCGGCCCTGTCACCGGGTCGCCGAATACAGCGGCGTGTGTCGAGAGGGAAGACGCCAGGAGCGTCAGGACAGCAAGGGCAATCGTTCGGTACTTCATATGGATTCTCTTTACCCGAGTCGAAATGATGGCGATCCGTCGCCGTTCTCCGGCCAGGGAGTAGCCGTCGTCGCAGTCAGCGACCGACGGGGCTCGAGAACCGGCATCGTCCTCGATCCCGTGGCAGTACCCGACGTGAACGCATTGCGTCGTGGATCTCCGGAGGCCGACAGCCATCCGAAACGTCGCACGGAAGAAGACGGCACCCGCAGCTTACGTCCCGGCAGAGGATCCGACAATGCGTGCCGGGCGCTCGGCCGCCGCAGGTAAAGCTCTTGTAAACAAACGCGATGTCCGGCGTGAGACTGCAACCCCGGCGAGCGCTCGCCGTAGAACGGACCAGAACCGCTGAATTCGATCAATGCGAAACGAGAGGACAGGGGGACAGTTTCATGAGACGTGTACTTCACATCGGTGCGCTTGCGATCATCCTCGGCTTTTCAGTGTCGGCCTCCGGGCAGGAAGGCGACGCGAAGAAACCCGTTACCCTCAAGGGTGAAATCGTCGACATGCACTGTTTCGTCACGCGTGGTGAGCGCGGACCCGATCACGCCGGCTGCGCGAATGCGTGCATCAGCCGAGACGTCCCCGCGGGTTTCGTCACCGAGGACGGGACGCTGTACGTCCTGCTGAACGAACGTCCGGTCTCGGTCAAGGACAAGGTCGCCGGTCTCGCCGGCAAGACCGTGACGGTGACTGGATTTCCCGTCGAGCGGAATGGAGTGAAGGGACTCCAGTTGCAGACGGTCAAGGTGGACTAGCGCGGCGGCGCCGGCCGGGCGATTACGGTTTGACGAATTCGATATAGGGCCCGGTGAAGTATCCCGAACGGGCGTGAATGGTCACGCCGGGCCGCCGCGTCGTCACCGAGATCGGGTGGAACCCGTTCTTTACATCTTTCGGGGCGTAGAAGCCGAGGACGTAGCGGGATCTCAACTCCTCGGCGATCGCAGCAAAGGCCTTCTCGAGATCGACGTCCTTCGCAGGAAAGACAACGCGCCCGCCGGTCGATTCGGCCAGGCGCGTCAGGGTGCTCTCCTCTGCCCGGAGTTCGGCCTGCATCGCCTCGTAGTCCGGCCGCAATGACGCATCGACTTCGTCGTTCGCGAGCATTCGCGTCACGGCACTGTCGGCGACGCGACCAACGGAGACTACGTAGATCGTCACGTCGTTCGAGAGTGCGATGTCTGACGTTCGCTGCGGCGTATAGAAGCCCTTCTTCAAGTCCAGTCCGTCGGTCAGGACGATGAGTGCGCGCCGCCGATCCGCGGGTCGATCGGCGAACATGCTCCGTATGGCCACCTGCGCCGAGAGGTTCAGGTACGTGTTGCCACTCGACTGGACATTCGCCAGCGCGAATCGCGCGCTCGTTGCTTCACCGGTCCACCCCAGAACCACCTCGGGCTTCTCGGTAAACGTCATGATCGCGAATCGGTCGCCCTTTCGCAGCTGCTTGACGAAGGCGAGTGCCGACGACGTAATCGTGGCAAGCGTCGCGCCCGTGCTTGCGCTTGTATCGAGCAGCAGCAACGCGTCGAGGTCGGCAGTATCGCGCTCGAAGAACGCGAGGTCCGGCGCGGCGCCGTTGACCGTTACCATCATGTCGACTTCAGTGAGTTGATCGACGAGCCGTCCCTTGACGTCGCGCGCCGAGAAGGGCACCAGCACGACGTCGGACGTCAGGCGAACCTCATCGTCCCCGTCCTGCACCACACACGCTGCCGAGCGCGGAATGTCCGTGGCGATTGCGAACAGAAGCAGTACCAATGCCAGCAGTCGCTGCGTCGCCGGCAGCACGCACGCGACCCGTGGCCGGCAAGGCCGGATCGTTCGTGGAATGTCGAGCCGAAACATCGGGTGAAGGATACCGCGAGACAATCGTCCGTCGCACGGCGCGAGGGCGCAGGTGGCCGCGATCCGCGTGTGTGTCCGTCGGTGACCCGGGAGCGGAATCCCGACGGCCGTTTCCACTGGTATACTCGCCGATCTGCGGCGCGCGATCGCGCGAGGGGGACTCCGGGCATGGAGACAACAATGATTCGCGATGCGGACGCTGTCCGCACGCTCGGCGATCTCCGCCGAAGCGTCTGGGCAGACGCTCCACTTCGAGGCCGGTCGGTCCGCGACGAGATGCGCGCGAACCTCGTTCGAAAGCTGAGAGCCGGAGAAACCCTGTTCCCGGGCATTCACGGTTACGACGACACCGTCGTTCCCCAGATCGCCAATGCCATCCTGGCCAGGCAGAACCTCATCCTCCTTGGTCTGCGCGGACAGGCGAAGAGCCGGATTCTGCGTGCGCTCACGAGTCTCCTCGACGACGCGATTCCGGTCGTCGCCGGCTCAGAGATCAATGACGATCCGTTCGCTCCGATCAGTCGCGAGGCACGCGATCGAATCGCCGACATGGGCGACGAGACGCCGATCGCCTTTCGATCCCGCGACGAGCGCTTCGTCGAGAAGCTCGCGACACCGGACGTGACGATCGCCGATCTCATCGGTGACGTCGATCCGATCAAGGCCGCGCGGGGCGGACATCAGCTCTCCGACGAGTTGACGATTCACTACGGTCTGCTTCCGCGCGCCAACCGCGGCATCTTTGCCATCAACGAGTTGCCGGACCTCGCCGGGAAGATACAGGTCGGCCTCTTCAACATCATGCAGGAGGGCGACGTTCAGCTGAAGGGATACCCCGTCCGGTTGCCGCTCGACGTCTGCCTCGTGTTCTCGGCCAATCCCGAGGACTACACCGCACGCGGCAAGATCATCACGCCGCTCAAGGACCGCATTGGCGCGGAAGTCACGACGCACTACCCGCGTACGATCGACGAGGGCATTCGCATTACGGAACAGGAGGCGTGGATCGACCGGCCCGGCGTCGACGTCCACGTTCCCGACTTCATCCGCGAGCTCGTCGAGCAGGTCGCGTTCCTGGCGCGAGAGGATCCGAGGATCGATCGCCGCTCCGGCGTCAGCCAGCGCCTTCCGATCTCGCTGCTCGAAAGTGCGACGAGCAATGCCGAGCGCCGTGCGCTCTTGCTCGGCGAGCCTCGTGCAGTTGCGCGCGTTGCCGATGTTTACGCTGCATTGCCGGCCATCACCGGCAAGATCGAGCTCGAGTACGACGGCGAGCAGCAGGGTTCGGAGAAGATCGCGCGCGACCTCATCAAGCGCGCCGCCGGAGCCGTGTATGACCGGACGTTCGAGAGCGTCCAGCCGAAGCGCATCGTCGCCTGGTTCAACAGCGGCGCCACGATTCGGACGCGCGACGATGCGTCGGTCGAAAAGCTTCTGGCCGAGCTCGGAAGAGTGCCCGAGTTGCTCGACGCCGTACTTGAATCCGGGGCCGTGAATCCGGAAGACGACCCTGAGATAGCCTCACTCGCCGAGCTCTTTCTCGAAGGACTTCACGCGAAGCGACTCCTCAGTCGCAACGAGCAGTTCGAGTACGTCCGCGCAAAGTCCGAGCGAGAGCGGCGAAATGCCGGCGTCAACGTGGTCAACGACTTCGGCGGTATCAACTAGTCTCGCGGATGCTTCCGAATCAGGGAGCGTCCATTCCCTTTCAGAATTCATCGGATGGCGACCCGTCCAACTCGTGCCGGCCCCTACCGGCTGCTCGACCAACTCGGTCACGGCGGCATGGGAGTTGTCTATCGCGGGGAGCACGTCGAGACCGGCAACATCGCGGCAGTGAAGACGATCCGGGCCCTCGAGGGGCCGCTGCTCTCGAGTTTTCGCCGCGAAGTCGGCGCCCTGTCTCGAATTCGTCACCCCGGAGTCGTTCGAATTCATGAGCACGGCGTCGACGGCGGTGTGCCCTGGATGGCCATGGAGCTCGTCGAAGGCACTTCGCTGCGTGAACGGATCCTTGCGAATCGGTTCGGCTCCGGCCTTGACGACGCACTGCGCATCCTGCAACGGCTCTGCACCGCACTTGCCGTCGTTCACGGCGAGGGAATCGTTCATCGCGACCTGAAGCCGCAGAACGTGATCGTTCGACCGGATGGCTCACCGGTGCTCATCGACTTTGGCGTGGTCGGACGGTTCGCGGGGCTCGCGAACCGCGAGGCCGTCGACCTCGGCGAGGAAGGCGCCGGAACGATAGCCTACATGGCGCCCGAGCAGATTCAGGGAGAGCCGGTCGACGCACGCGCCGATCTCTATGCGCTCGGCTGCATCATGTACGAAGCCATCGTGGGCACTCCGCCGTTCGGCATGATCCCGGCGGCGGACGTTGCGTGGGGACATCTGCAGCGGTCGCCGGTGGCGCCTTCCGAGATCGTCGAATCCGCATCACCCGAACTCGACGCGATCGTGCTGCGACTGCTCGCCAAGCCGCCGGCCCGCCGGTTCGGTTACGCTGTCGACGTCGCCGCCGCGATCGGTCGAATCCTCGGCACACCGTTGCCGGAAGGCGAGCCGCCGGCGCGGCCGTATCTGAATCGGCCGGCGTTCGCGGGCCGTGAGGACGCGATGTCGAGACTGCGCGCCGTCGTTCGGCGCCTCGATTCCGACAGCGGAGGTCTCGCGCTCGTGTGTGCCGAGAGCGGCGCTGGCAAGACGCGCCTGGCCATCGAGTGCGCGCGCGAAGCGACTGCAGTCGGATACACGGTCATTGCAGGTGAATGTGCGCGCGGAGCCACCGGAGACGGCGGCGACGCCGTTCCGCTCGGCGCGTTTCGGCCAGTCCTGACGGCCATGGGCGACGCCTGCCGGACCGGTGGACCCGGCGAGGCCGATCGGCTCTTTGGCTCTCACCTTGCGGTCCTCGCCCTGTACGAACCGTCGCTGGCTGGTCTCGTTCCGCCTGGAAGCGCTGTCGCGGAACTCAGGCCTGACGACGCGCGTCGACGTCTGTTCGCGGCCCTGGCCGACTCGCTCCGGGCCTTTGCGCGTCGCCGGCCGTTCACGCTCGTCCTTGATGATCTGCAATGGGCCGACGACCTCTCGATCGGGGCGATCGCAAGCCTCGTCACTTCAGGTGCGCTGGCTTCTTCACCGATCGCGGTCATCGGAACGATTCGCACCGATTCGCCGAGTACCGCACGTGATCGGCTTGGTGCCCTCGAGAACGTCGAGGTGCTCGATCTCGGACGCCTCGGTGCGGCCGAGGTCGCGGCGATGGTAGGGGACATGCTGTCGATCCAGCCGCCGCCGGTGGTCTTCAGTCGATACCTCGCCCGACACAGCTCCGGCAATCCCTTCTTCGTGGCCGAATACCTCCGGGCGTCGGTGGAGGACGGGATCATCTGGAGAGACCATGGCGGCGAATGGCAGATGGGAGATCGCGCCCCGCTCTCCTCCACTCACGACGTGCTGCCGATGCCTGAGACTATCCGCGATCTGCTAGGACTGCGATTTGCAAGTCTCGGGGCCGATGCCCTGTCCGTCGTTCGCGCCGCGTCCGTTCTCGGCCGAGAGTCGGAATCCTGGCAGCTCGACGGAATGGTCTCGGTGACGGACGAAGCGATCGATGAACTGCTGCGGCGAAACATTCTGGAAGAGCCCGCGGCGGGAATGCTGAGATTCACCCATGATCAGCTGCAGAAAGAGGCGTACCGTTCGATCGAGGAGGACGAGCGACGTCGCCTGCATGCGGCCGCCGCGGACGCTTTCGAGTCACTCGACATCGGTGAAGAGGCCCACGCGATCATTGCCGGCCATCGCGAACGCGCCGGAGATCGTGAGAGAGCGCGTGCAAAGTGGTTGAGCGCCGCGCGCTGGTCGATGCGGCAGTACGCGACCGCCGACGCAGAGCGAATGTATCGTTCTGCCCTTGCGCTCGCTCCGGACCCGCCCGACGAACTGGCGGTTCGTACGCGTATCGAGCTTGGATTCGAGGCCCTCCGGATGCTGGGCAGGATTGCTGAAGCGAGGGAAGTCCTTCTGCAGGCGCCCGCAGAGGCGCAGGCGCTCGGCGTGCCATCGCTCGAAGCCGAGGCGCTTCGTGACCTCGGAATCCTCGCCTGGGAACGCGGCGAGGAGGACGTTGCCGTCGATTGGTTCGAGAGGTCGGCGTCCGTCGCGCTCGCTGCAGGCGATTTCGTGAGCGAAGGGATAACGGCGGGCAGTCTGGGGAACGTCCGATTGATGCAGGGGCGCTTCGACGAGGCGCTCGGCCTTTACCTGCGTTCGGCAGCGGCGCATGAATCGATCGGTGACGTTCGGGGGCTCGGGACGAAACTGGGAAACGCGGCAATCGTCTACGGGTATCGAGGGGACTTCGAGAAGGCACTCGAGTACTACGAGCGCGCCATCATCCTGGCACGCGAATGCGGTCACCGGTCCGACGAGGGCCGGACTCTCGGCAATCTGGCCCTGATGTACGAGGAGTGGGAGCGCTACGACCTCGCCGAGCGATACTTTGCCGAGGGACTCGAGATCCTGCGCGAGATCGGAAACCGGCGCGAAGAGGGGATCGCGCTCGCGAACCTGTCGGCGCTGGTGGCCACGCTCGGGCGGTACGAAGAGGGGTTCGCGCACGCGCGCGAGGCTTACGCAATTCATACGGAGGTCGAGAACCATCCGTTTGCGGCGTTCGTGCTCGGGACGGAGGGCGCCTGCCTGAGAAAGCTGGGACGCCTCGACGAGGCGGAGCGAATCCTGAACGAGTCGATCGAGCGTTTGAGTGCGCACGGTCACGAGCGGGGCACGGCGATGGTGAGCTTCGAGCTCGGAATGCTGGCGCTCGACCGAGGGCGCGACGCGCAGCCTTACCTCGAAACGATAGAGTCGTTCGTTTCCCGCAACGAACTGGCTCCGGACAGTCACGCCGGCAAGCAGGCGGCCGCCTTGCGCGCCGCAATGGAGGCGTCGACCCGATAGCCGTCACGCGGGCGTCGCGAGCGCCGGCTTGCCGCAGGAGTCGCGTGGGATCCACAATCCACCCGTGCGTTACACGACTTATGGGAAGTGGACCGGGCTCGACCTCGATTCGCTGAGCCTCGAGGACCTGATGCAGGCGCTCTCGGACTTCTTCCTGCAGAGCGGTTTCCGTGGCGGGAGGCGATCGCGCGGCGGCGACGACACGATCGAAGGCCTGCGCGAGGCCCTCCTGCGGCTGCTGTTCAAGGAAGGGTTTCTCTCCGAAGATGAACTCAATGCGCTGCGCGGTGACGACGAGGAGATCTCGGACGCGGTGATGCGAGACCTCGTCGACCGGCTCATAGAGCGGCTCATCGCGGAGGGCTATCTCACGGTCGAAGATCTCGAACGGCTCGCCGAGCAGGGGCAGATGGCCGAGGGTGAAGGATCGGTCGGCCCGAAGTCGGACGTTCCCGTTCGATTCGAGGTCACGGCGAAGGGCACGGACCTGCTCGGTTACACGGCGCTGCGCGAGCTGATGGGCGCCGTCGGGCGTTCCGGCATCGGCATGCACGAGACGACGCGCCTTGCGACGGGCGTCGAGGCCAGCCTCGGATCGAAGCCGTACGAGTTCGGCGACACGATGAATCTCGACGTCAACGCGACGCTGCTTTCTGCCGTCGCCCGTGAAGGGCTCGGTGTGCCGCTCGCGCTCGAGTACGGCGACCTGATGGTTCATCAGTCGGAGTACCGCTCAACGTGTGCAACGGTCGTGCTTCTCGATTGCTCGCACTCGATGATTCTCTACGGCGAAGACCGCTTCACGCCGGCGAAGCGCGTGGCACTTGCACTCTCGCACCTCATCCGCACCCAGTACCCTGGGGACACGATCAGGCTCGTGCTCTTTCACGACTCGGCGGAGGAGGTTCCACTTGGCAGGCTCGCCAGCGTCCAGGTCGGTCCGTATCACACGAACACGTGCGAGGGCCTCAAGCTCGCCCGGCGGCTTCTTGCGGCCGAGCGCTGCGACATGCGTCAAATCGTTATGATCACGGACGGGAAACCGTCGGCGCTGACGCTTACGGACGGCTCGATCTACAAGAACCCATTCGGACTCGACCCCGAGATCCGCGCCCAGACGATGCGTGAAGTAGCGCGCTGCGCGAAGGCGGGCGTGCAGGTCAATACGTTCATGCTCGCGGCCGATTATGCGCTCGTCGAGTTCGTGAAAGAGATGACGGCGCTCTGTCGGGGCAAGGCCTATTTCGCCACGACGCTCAACCTCGGCGAGTACATCATGATGGACTTCCTGCGCCGCCGCCGTCAGACGGTTCGATAGGGAGAGTGTGCAGAATGAACAGGACCTGGAGAGGATGAACAGGAAATCGAAAGAAGGTTCACATTCCCGCCACTCCAATACGAATTGATCCGCTTACTCCTGTGAATCCTCTTAAAATCCTGTCAATTCTTCACATGATCCGCAGGGCGACCGTGACGAGCAGGGGCTTGCCGGCCTTGCCGTCCACGCGGTAGATCGACTGCGGCAGAGCGTCGTCCTGCGTGAGCTTGCCAGTCGCTGCGGCGCCCGCGGCCTTCTCCGCCAGCGAGTACTTGCCGTTCGCGTTTCCGATCTCCTCGATTCGCTCAACGGAGGCGCCCCACTCGGCAACCCACTTCTCGACCTGGGCCGTCGTCAACGCGACAGCCTTGTCCCCGATCTTCAGTTCAGCGAGCGGCTCGGCCGACACGATGACGATCAGCGATTCGCCGACGTGCTCGAGCCGGCTCTTCTGAATCGAGAAGTACGGCGGCGAATCGGTCTGCGACGGAATCTCGATGACGGCGCCAGGCCCCACTCTGTTGTCGCCGCCGCGCGTTCGCGTCGTCGGGAATATCAGGAACGGGTCGCCGAGCGAGCCATCCTTGTAGACCTCGCGGTCGATCACGTACAGATACCCGGTCTTTGGCGTCTCGATGGAGAGCCGCACCTTCTGACCCGGCTGCAGGTTCTGGTCGACGCCGATTCTCTCGGGCACCCACTCGACGTCCGAGTCGGACGCCGGCTCGTGGACGAGCATCCGGGCGGCGGTCGCAGCGTCGCCCGGCATTGCGCGTCGAAGGCGCCAGAGAGTGACGCCTACGAGCGTGTCCGAAACCGGCGGAGCACCTGGAGCGGGCGTGGACCTGGCGAGCGGCGGAGTGGCGCGGCGGTACTTCGGCGCCTTCTTCGGCGTCGGTTTTGCCTTTGGTGCCGGCCGCTTCTGGAGGAACTCCGAGTCCCAGAGCTGCCGGGTTTCGTCCTGGGCCGAAAGAACCGGTGCGGCGACGGCCGCGGCGAGAATCAATACGAGAAAGATGCGGATCATATGTGCTCCGGAGCTCGCATCCGCGTGAGCGGAGCAGATGGCGAGCCGTGCGGGGTCTAGTTATGAGCGAGCGGCACAACGTGCGCGAGCACGTCACCGTCGGCGCGAAGCACCGTCCTGCGATCGGTCGGACCGTTGTCAACGCGTTCGACGCTGGCCTTGTTCGCCGCCGCGGCCGTGATGAACGCCCGAACGGCGGCGAGCTGTTCTGGCTTCTGGATGGCTCCGCGATCCTGCGGGTTGGCTACGTACTTCACGGCCTCGAGCTCCGGGACCGCGGTCGTGGACCACACGAGCCAGACTTTCTCCGTTCCGACGGCGCTGTCGAAGACGATCCAGCTCTTGGACGGAATCTGGATCATGGCGTTCGGTGAGACGGAAGCGGTCCCGCCGTTCGACGTCGGCGACGGAAACAGCAGATTGAAAGTAGGCAATCCGTCTGGTCCGTTCTCGCCCTCGTTGAGGATGTACAGATATCCCTGTTCGCGTGCCGTGACCTCGACGCGGATCTTGTAGTCGCGCTCGAAGAGGATCTCGCCGGCGAGCTTGAACGGTGCTTCGTATTCGCGTCCGTCGCGGACTTTCTGCACCGTGATCGCATAGGCCAGCTCCCGTGTTGGCGCGGGGGTGACCGTCCCGGGTCCGGCGTTGTTCGTCGCCGGGACGTTCGTCGTTCCAGGCCCGGACCAGGGCCCGGCGAACCGGGAGACGTACCAGAAAAGGCCAGCGGCAATAGCCAGAATGAAGACGCCTCCGACAATAGCCGGCACGGGCCGGATGGAGGCAGAACTATCGTCGGCAACAGGACCGGGGGCGGTGCCTGCAGTCGCGGCAGTTGCGGGGCCGACAGCTTCCGTCGTGTCCGTCTGACGGGCGCCGGCGGTCAATGCCGAGTCGTCGGCATAGGCTGTAACCGGGTTCGTCGCGTTCGAACCGGCGTGGCGGGTTTCACCACCCGAGCCCGCCATCACGTTCACCGTCGCCGCCTCGTCGGACGCTGCGGTTGCCGCCGGATTTCCAGCCGCCTGTGCCGTCACGGCCGAGTCCGCCGTGAGCGCCCTCGCGAGATCGTCGCCAAACGCGCGGGCGCTCGAATACCGATCGACCGGGGCAAACGAGAGTGCCTTGACGATGGCGGCCTCGGCTGCGGGAGGAACGGAGGGTGCGACCTCCGACGGCATGCGGAAAGAGTGGCTTCGCTGCAGGTCGAGCAGTTGGTAAGGCGACGAGGGACGGAAAGGGACTGTGCCGGTAAGCAGCTCGTACGCGACGATGCCCATGGCGTAGATGTCACTCGCGGGCTTCGGCTTCCCCTGCAACTGCTCCGGCGCCATGTAGAGCACGGTGCCAGCGACCGTAGTGACCGCGCCCGGAAGCTCGCCAGTATCCGTGTCGCGAACGGTTGCGATTCCGAAATCGATGAGCCTGGCGTACTCCTCGTCGGGTCCGACCGTCTGCACCATGATGTTCTCGGGCTTCAGGTCCCGATGTACGACGCCCTTCTCGTGCGCCGCAGCGAGCGCCTGGCAGATCTGCCGGATGAGCCGGGCAATGCGCTCGTGCGTGAGAGCACCGCTGCGCATCACCGTTCGCAGCGATTCGCCTTCTACGTACTGCATGACGATGTACGGCTTGCCGTCGGGCATTTCTCCGGCATCGAGCGAGCCGACGACTCCCGGGTGGTCGATGCGGGCCAACGCCTTGATCTCTTCGCGGAACTTCTTGAGCACCCATTCGGAGCCGACCGTCGGATTGTCCCGCATGACCTTCACGACGACCGGCTTGTTGTGAAGTTGCAGGTCGTGCGCAAGGTAGACCGCTCCCAGTCCTCCGCGGCCGAGAAGCCGCTCGATCCGGTACCGGCTCTTGAGCGTTGCGCCGAGGTACGGATCGTCACCGTGCTGGCCACCGGTCGCGTCCGTCGACCCCGTCGAGCCAAAGGGAGATGTGTCCTTGGGCGATCCGTCATTCATGGTGGCAAGCTAGCATCACGCCGGGCGGTGATCCAAGGGAGAGGTTTGCGTTCTGGCCGAACCGGGGGAGAGAATGTTGGAGAAATGACGCAGCCGCCGGAGGGGGGTGCGGCAACCCGCCCCACGGAGAGTACGTCTCAGCATCGTCTTTCGCCTCCCCCAGCGGCGAAACACTTGAGCCCCGGCACACGCCAAACCCATCCGGGGCCTTATCGCTCACAAGGAGCGCACACGATGACGCCTTCGCTTCGCACCGCAATCGGTCTCTTTCTGGCCCTGCTCGTCGGCTTCTCTTCACCGATCGGCGCCTATCAGGACAACACGAACACTGCACCGAAAGTGCGCGTCGCGCCGCGGCAGCGTGCGACGGTCAAGCCGATCAAGGTTGCACCCAAGGTCGTGACGACTGCGCCGACGACGAAGCGAACGGACGGTTCCGGACACCGGACTCCGGTCACGAAGGCGCCGAAGGGGGACTGGCAGTCCGGTGGCGGTTCCACGGACACCGCCAAACCGCCGAAGACGCGCAAGCCGCCGAAGGCCGACACTTCGACGGGCGACGGATCCTCGGGATCCGGCAAGCCGCCGAAGACCAGGAAGCCTCCGAAATATGACCCGCCGGCAACGGGTGGCGACGACGTGTCGTCGGGCACTGCGAAACCGCCGAAGGGTCACAAGCCGCCGAAGGGAGACAAGAACCCGCCGTCGTCGGGTGGCGACGACGTGCCATCGTCGCCTCCGCCGTCCGGCGACAAGGGCGACGACGTTGGCTCGCAGAATCCTCCGAAGGGCACGCGACCTCCGCGCAATCCGAAGAATCCGAAGAATCCGAAGAACCCCCCGACGACGGATCCGAACTCCGGCGGTGACGATGTCGGGACTCAGGAACCCGATCACAACAACGATGGCGGCCATCCTCCTCGTGACCCGCGTCCGCCGCGCCGACCGCCGATCGTGGTGACGATCGATCCGTTCCATCCTTCGCAGGACGACGAGGACGAGGCGAAGGACGAGAAGAAGGACAAGAAGGAAAAGAAGCCGAAGAAAGAGAAGGAGCCGAAGGACGAGCCGGAAACTGTCGAACCGGCGGTCGACCAGGTGCAGCGGTTCGCCTACAGCACGACTCGTTGCCGCGCGCTCGCGGCGGCCATGCTCCAGGCCGGCCGCATCGACGCTGCGATACGGCTGATCGAGCTGCTCAAGGAACAGGAATCGCTCGAATGGGCCGGACGATATTCCGACGGAACGCTTGCAGGCGCGAAGACAGAGAACAGCGATCTTGCAGTGCTTGGAAGCCTCCAGCACGAGCTCGCTTTCTGGAAGCTGTCCGATGTGCGTCGCGCCTCGACCGTTGAGTCGCTCGAATCGGGACAGAAGAAATCGAAGAAGGCCAAGAAGCCGAAATCCGACGACGAGGACGCGGCGGACGATCAGTCGGCCGCGGACGACGACGAAGCCAGGGACGAAAAGAAGTCGAAGGACGAGAAGTCCAAGGACGAGGAGAAGGGCAAGGACAAGAAGAAGGACAAGGATCAAGGCAAGAGTGGTTCGGTTTCGTGGGTCACGGAACTCGAGCAGCTCGGCGACAGGATACTCGTCCGCGAGCAGGAGGCTTCGATCCTTCGCGCCATGCCGGCCGCTAACCGATCGACGCTGCAGAGCGAAAGGCTCGCAACGCTCGAGTCCGAGCTTGCCGCACTGGCCAACGACGTTGACGTGCTGATGGCACGCGTGGCGTCGAACTCGACGAGCAAGGATCCGCGTGTGAAGCGGCTTCGCGCGAGCGACGGCCTTCCGCTGACTCTCTCGCGGCTCGGTCCTGGAGTGGCGGCGCTGTACACGCTCATCGCCGACGAGCGCTGCTGGATAGTACTGATCACGCCGAACGGCAAGACGGCCTATTCGACGCCAATACAGGCGGCCAAGCTCAATGCGCTCGCAATGTCATTCCGAGAGACGCTGACCAATCCGAAGCTCGACCCGCTGCCGCTTGCGGGACAGCTCTACGACATCCTGATCAAGCCGGTAGCGGCTGAACTGACCGCGACCCGGACGACGACGCTACTGTGGTCGTTCGATGGCGTGATGCGTTACGTGCCCGTGGCGGCGCTGCACGACGGCCAGGGGTACGTCGTCGAGAAGTACCAGAATGTGCTCTTCACGCGTGAGAGCCTCGAGCGATTGCTCGACGAGCCTTCGACGAACGTGACGGGCATCGGCTTTGGCGTCGCGAGCAAGATCGGCAACTTCAACGCGCTTCCGGCGGTTGCCGAGGAACTGCGCGGCATCTTCACCGACGATCGAGCCGCGGCAGAGGGAGGCGTCATTCCGGGGCGGGTGTCGATCGACGCGAGCTTCACGGAGGCGGCATTCGAGCAGGCGCTGCAGGATGGTTACGGCGTCGTGCACATTGCGACGCACTTCCAGCTCGAGCCCACGAAGGCCGAGGACTCGGTCCTTCTGCTGGGAGACGGTACGCTGATGAATGTCGGCGACATCCGCGACATCAAGCGCGCGTTCAAGGGCACGGACCTGTTGACGCTTTCGGCCTGCAACACGGCGTCATCGTCGACGCGCGGCGACGGCAAGGAAGTCGAGAGTTTCGCGACGATTGCGCAGGATCGAGGTGCGAGGGCGGTGATTGCGAGCCTCTGGTCGGTCAACGATCGCTCGACGAGCGCGCTGATGCAGACGTTCTATCGGCTGCGTGCGGGCCGTGGGGTCAACAAGGCGGAGGCGCTGCGAAAGGCGCAGGAGATGCTGTTGCGCGGATCGCTGGTGATGCCTTCGGGGCCTGATCCCGACCGGATGCTGGTGCATGAGGATCCGAAGCCGACGAGCATTCACGGGAAGTTCACGCCGGATCCACGGGCGCCGTTCGCGCACCCGTACTACTGGGCGCCCTTCACGCTGGTGGGGAACTACAAGTAGAACGGCGCGCTATCTGAGAGTACCTTTGCGCCTTTGCGAGTCCTTGGCGTCTTTGCGAGAAACACGCCGTGAGGACGCGTTTCTCGCAAAGGCGCCAAGGACCCGCAAAGGCGCAAAGGCAGAAAACTCAAGAATCCGCTTGCTCCGCGGGACTACGGCTTCCGCGTCAGCACGGGCCGGTCGTTCGGCGCGGGTTGCGAGTACGGGTCGTTCTGTCCCGGCTGGTTCTGCCCCGGATAACCTTGCCGGTTCGGATTCCGGTACTGCCGGTTCGCGATGCCGCCCAACGCGGCCTTCATCCGGTCGAATTCACCGGAGTTCGATGCGATCGCCCCGGTGTTGACACTCGGTGCCGATTTCGCCGCCCCACCCGCGCGACGGGGACGAGATCCCTTCGCGCTGGCATTCGCTGCCGGCGTGCCACCAAGATGCGCGTCGATCTCGCCGAGAGTGTTTTTGATCCGCTCGTTCGCGTTCGGGTGACTCGCGAAGATGCCTCCGCCGCCTCCCTTCGCGTTGGCGCCCGCTTCGTTGAGCCGCTGGAACATCAGCGCCATGCCGAGCGGCTGGTACCCGGCGTCTCGCATCGTGTAGAGACCGAGAAAGTCGGCTTCGCGCTCGAAGTCCCGGCTGTTCCGGGTAATGACACCATTCGCGAGAAGCTCTGCCGCAACCTGCGCAGCCTCGCCCGCCGCGCCTCCGCCGGTCGCAACGGAGGCGCCGACGCCGAGGATACCGAAGATCAGAGCCGTCCGCTGCGCCTTCTTCACGTTCCGCAGGCCGTGGCGGGCGACGACGTGGCCAATTTCGTGGGCGATGGCGGCTGAGAGCTCTTCTTCACTGCGCGCGATCTGAAGGAGCCCAGTGTGCACATAGACGTATCCGCCCGGCAGCGCGAAGGCGTTCACCGTCGAGTCGTCGATCACGAAGAACTGGTATCGGATGTTCGGGCGCTTCGACGACTGGGCAATCCGCTCGCCGAGATCCTGGATGTAGCCGGCGATTTCCGGATCCTGGACTATCTGGTACTTCTGCAGAACCTGCTGGTGGACCTGGGCACCGAGTCGCATCTCCTCCTGCTCGGACATGAGGCCATCGTTCGAGTAGGTCGCATTGCGATACTTGTCATACGGACTCTTCGGAGCACCTGCGAAGGCTGGTATTGCGACGCCGAGCACGAGGGCCGCGGCGAGAAAGTGGGATCCGATCGAACGAAGTGCAAAACGCACGGAACTTCTCCTTCCCGAACAAGCGCGGTTCTGGTACGAAACTTCTGACGGTTAGTGCCTGCGAAGTGGCTCAACGTTGCCAGCTCTGAAATCTTAGCGGCTCGACGATGAGAGCCGCGACCCTCCGAGGACATCGCATGTCAAACAACTGGACACCGCCTCCGGGCTGGGGGCAGGGGCCTCCACAGCCGCCGCAACCGCCGCAGCCACCCGGATATCCTCCCCAGGGGATGATGGGAACGCCTCCGCCATTCATTCCGCCACCGCAGCAGGCGAAGCAGGGCGCCGGGTTCGTGCTTCAGGTCATCGGATTTGGCTGCGCCGGACTGATCGTCTTTGGTGTGACCGGACTGCTCCTGTTGATCTTCATCGCGGAGCTCGGACTGCCGGTCTTCGTGCTGGCCAGCGTGATGGCCTTCGTACCCGCAGTCTTCTACCTGACGATCGTGCGGCTGGTCGATCGCTACGACCCTGAGCCGATCTGGGCACTCGCTGCCGCGTTCGTCTGGGGCGGGGTCATTGCGATCTTCGGGTCGCTGCTCGTCAACGACACGGCATCTGCGGTTGCGGCAGCGGCCTCCGGGGGGTCGGCGGAGGTTGCCGATTTCGTTGGAGCGGTGATTTCGGCACCGCTGGCCGAGGAAGCGATGAAGGGAATGGGCCTGCTCGTCATTCTTTTCGTGCTTCGGAAGCACTTCGATGGCGTGGTCGACGGCATCGTCTACGGTTGCGTGATCGCACTAGGGTTCGCGACGGTCGAAAACATCCTCTATTACGGTCGCGCGGTGGGTGACGCGGGACTCGGCGGGGGCGTCGTGCTCTTCATTCTCCGGGGAATGCTCGCGCCGTTTTCGCACCCGCTATTCACCTCGATGACGGGCATAGGTGTTGGCCTGGCTCGCGAGCGAAAGCGAGGCGCGATTGCCTGGACAGCGCCGATAATCGGCTACTGCTTCGC
>CAZQBW010000034.1:0-15221 GCA_964591515.1 uncultured Clostridia bacterium | reverse complement strand
TTCCACATGCGAGGGTTCAAGACGGGAGGCTACGGCGGTTACCGCGCGGCGAAGGGCATGTCGCAGACCGTCGTGAAGCTCGCGCTATCCAAGTACCACACGCTCAAGGCGAGCGAAGTGAACACACAGACCCGGAGCCTCGGAGCGGTGCCGGTGCTCAGACAGGAGATCGCACGCCTGCGAGGCGAGATGGGCGCGTAGCGATTGCTACCGAAACGAATCGAGGGCGCTTCGGGAAGAACCCGGAGCGCCCTCGATGGTTTACTGCAAGTGGAGCCGTTACCGGTCTATCGGCCGCCAGCCCCGCCGCCGTTCGTCACGAAAGGTCCCGATGCGATGAGGCGCTGCGACGAGACCTCATAGATCTGAACCTGATGGGCTGCTGCGATCGGCTTGACCGCTTCCGGCAATGCCGGCACGCGCCCGTTCGTCGGGTCGGCGAACTTCATCTTCAAGTTGCCGGCCGAATCGGCTGGTGCCGTTCCAACGAGCGTGCTGTCGATGACGAGTGCATACTCCGCGTTGGGCGTCAGGCCCGACGCCTGAACGCGAAGCGCCTGGAGCAGTCGGGTCGTCGTCAGAACGGATGCCGTCTTGACCTTGCCGATGACATCGCCCGCGCCGGTCGTAAGCACAGCGTTCGTATAGGCCCGAGAGACGATGTCGACGCCGAGTCCGTGCGGGATGTACGCGGGCGTTCCCGAATCGGCGTCGCCGACGCCGCGCTGTGCGAGCGCAGCCGGAGCCGCCAGCAGGCAGACGGCAAGAAGAGTCAGTGCGGTGAATCGCGGCTTCATATCCCAGCTCCTTGATAAGTAGCGTCCCAATGAGCGTCGCGGGAGAGGACCCCACGCCGATTGGGGGGCAAAGGGTGTATCGACCCCGATACGCCGCGATGCTACACCCTCGCTGGCGGCGAAGTAAACATGGAAACGAATGGACTTGGCGACATTCTCTTCCGGATCTCGGTGTTGACAGTCCGAACAGCCGGCTGCTACTCTGCCGGTTCGCTCTTTGTCAGTGATTTTTGGTATAGGCGCGTAGCTCAGGGGTAGAGCACTACCTTGACACGGTAGGGGTCTGCGGTTCAAATCCGCACGCGCCTACCATTTCTCCATTTTGCGCCAGCTCCCGAAGTTCCCTGCTGACGCCAGCACGCGGTCATTGCCCTCTCCGGGGCGCGCGGGCGGCGGATGACGCAGGGGCGCTGGTGTGAGATCCGATCGTTGCAGTTTTAGCGGGGCTCCTCGTTCCGCACGAACGTCACGTCAGATCCTTTTGGTAACCGCTGCCGGTTCCGGTCAATTCGACCGATTCTGGCGGCGCTGACGTGCATTCGCGAGTTCATCATGGAAGAAGCACAGAACGTCGTACCGTCCGCGGTGGACCGCCTCAAGGCGGCCGATCCGAAGCTTGCCAAGCGCGCACTTGCTGCGCGCGTTGACGGAAAACTCGTCGACCTGACGTCGTCCGCGCCCGAAGGCGTGACGGTCGAGGCGATCACGACGGAGTCTCCCGAGGCGCTCGAGATCTATCGGCATTCGACGGCTCATCTTCTTGCGGCGGCGGTTCTCGAGCTCTTCCCCGGAACGAAGCTCGGTGTGGGCCCGGCGCTCGTGGAAGACCCGAACTACGGCTTCTATTACGACTTCCTGCCGGAGCGGCCGTTCACGCCGGAAGATCTCGACAGCATCGAGAAGAAGATGCGCGAGCTCGTCAAGCGCAACCTGCGCTACGAGCGGGTCGAGATGTCGAAGGCCGAGATGCTCCGGCTCTTCGCCGAAGAGGTCGACGACAAGCTGAAGTGCGAGCTCATCGAGGAGAAGGGCGGCGACGTCGTCTCGGCGTACAAGCTGGGTGACCAGTTCATCGACTTCTGCCTTGGACCGCATCTGCCGCTTACGTCGAAGATCCGGGCGTTCAAGCTCCTTTCGCTTGCCGGCGCCTACTGGCGCGGTGACGAGCATCGCGAGCAGATGCAGCGCATCTACGGCACGGCCTTCTTCGAGCAGGACGAGCTCGACCGGTTCCTGAAGCAACGCGAGGAAGCCAAGAAGCGCGACCACCGGAGGCTCGGACCCGAGCTCGGAATCTTCGCGTTCTCTGAGAAGGTCGGACCGAATCTCGTGCTCTGGCTGCCGAACGGCGCGTTCATGCGTCGGCAGATGGAGACGTTCCTCTATGAGCTCCAGTACGCGACGGGCTACGACCTCGTGTATACGCCGCAGATCGGCTCGAACGCGCTCTGGGAGACCTCGGGCCACACGAAGCATTACCGCTCGGACATGTTTCCCGAAATGGACTGCGAGGACGGGGCCGTCTATCAGCTCCGCCCAATGAACTGTCCGTTCCACATCGAGGTCTACAAGACGTCGCAGCGGTCGTATCGCGACCTCCCGCTTCGGATCTCCGAGATGGCGACCGTCTATCGATACGAGCGCTCCGGTGTGCAGCACGGCTTGTTGCGCGTGCGTGGGTTCACGCAGGACGACGCGCACCTGTTCCTGCGTCCCGACCAGATCCAGGACGAGATCGAAAAGGTCTGGCACCTCGCAAGCACGCTGCTATCGACGTTCGGATTCGAGGATGTGCGCGTCGAGCTCTCGGTGCGCGATCCGCAGAATCTCGACAAGTACATCGGCGACCCGGCTGTCTGGGATGAGTCCGAAGCGGCGCTTGCCGCGGCACTCGACACGTACGGCGTGGCGTACACGCGCGTCGAGGGCGAAGCCGCGTTCTACGGCCCGAAAATCGATCTGAAGGTCGTCGATGCGATCGGCCGGCTCTGGCAGCTCGGTACGATCCAGCTCGACTGGAACCTCCCGGAGCGCTTCGAGCTCGAGTACATCGGCGAGGACAACCGGCCGCACCGTCCGATCATGATCCATCGCGCGCTCTACGGGTCGTTCGAGCGGTTCATGGGCGTCCTGATCGAGCACTTCGCCGGGCATTTCCCGTTGTGGATGGTGCCGGTCCAGGCCAAGGTGCTTCCGATCTCGGATCGGCACAACGACTATGCGAACTCGGTGGCGGCCGAGCTTCGCGCCGCTGGACTTCGAGTCGAGTCGGATTTGCGCAGCGAGACGATGAAGTCGAAGATTCGCGACGCGCAGCTCAAGAAGATTCCGTTCATGCTCGTGGTCGGAGACCGCGAGGTCGACGAACGGCTGGTCGCGGTACGCGACCGCAAGAATGGCGACATCGGCTCGATGCCGGTGGACGTGTTCGCGGAGCGCGCGCTCGATCTTGCGCGCACGCGCTCACGGGACGGACTTTCACGCGAGGCCGAGCCTTCCGAGGCGGAATCGGCCGAGGTACCAACGCCCGCGTAAGCGGGGCAGGCAGACGCGGCGGGGCGTCGGCCGGATCATCGAGGAGGTGAAGCTATCAGCGGATTCGGACGTCGAGGTCGTCGGCCCATGCGCCCCGAAAGGGCGCCGCGGGTCAACATCAACGCGCGCATTCGTGCGCCGCGCATCCGCGTCATCGACGAGGACGGCGGGCAGCTTGGCGTGATGACGCCGGCCGAAGGCATGCGCCTCGCTCAGGAGAAGGGGCTCGATCTCGTTGAAGTCGCGCCGGCGGTCGATCCGCCGGTCTGCCGCATCATCGACTTCGGCCGCTGGCAGTACGAGCAAAAGAAGAAGGCGAACGAGGCCAAGAAGAAACAGACGATGATCCAGGTGAAGGAGATCAAATTCCGACCCGGCACCGACGATCACGACTACGACTTCAAGAAGAACCATGCGGCCAGGATTCTGATCGACGGTGACAAGGTGAAGGCGACGGTGCACTTCCGCGGCCGCGAGGTCACGCACAAGGAACTCGGACTCGCGCTGCTGATGCGGCTCGTAGAGGAACTTGCGGAAGAAGGGTCGATGGAAGTCGAGCCGAAGATGGAGGGCATGAACATGTTCACCATCATCGGACCGAAGAAGGGCCGCGCACCGAACAAGCCCAAGCCGAAGCCCGCAGCGCCGAAACCGGCTGCACCTGCGACGGTGACGGAGGCAGCTGCCCCGGTCGTCGAAGAGGCCGCCCCGGCGGCCATCGAGAGTCCAGCGGCGCCCGATCCGGCGCCAGAGCCACCGGCAATCGAACCGGAGGCTTGAAGTAGCGTCGCGAGACGCGCGATCGCGCCGGGGTATGACCGCGGCGCCTGCATTCAACGGTATTTCATACGTTTCAGGAGTAGCACGATGCCGAAGCTCAAAACACACAAGGGCGCTGCCAAGCGGTTTCGCATGACTGCGAGCGGCAAGGTCAAGCGTGGCCATTCGCACGCGCGCCATATCCTCACCAAGAAGGATTCGAAGCGAAAGCGCAACCTCGATCACGACGTGATTCTGTCGCCGAATGACGCGGGTCTCGTGAAGCGCATGCTTCCGTACGGTCGGCCCTAAGCCCCGGGCGCACCCGATTTTCGAGGACACGCCCCGACGAGGGCCAGTCAGGAAGGAGTATTCCGTATGCCAAGAGTCAAACGAGGAAGTAGCCGGCTTCAGAAGCGCAAGAAAATTCTTGAGCTCGCCAAAGGCTATCGCGCCAACAAGTCGAAGCTGTACCGACAGGCCAAGGAGTCCGTCGAGCGAGCACTGAATTTCGCTTACACGGGCCGAAAGCTCAAGAAGCGCGATTTCCGCTCGCTGTGGATCGTGCGCATCAGCGCCGCGGCCCGCCTGAACGGACTCAGCTACAGCCAGTTCATGCACGGTCTGAAGCTTGCCGGCGTCGAACTCGACCGCAAGGCGCTTGCCGACCTCGCGGTTCACGAGCCCGCGGCCTTCGCCGCTCTCGTCGGCTCCGCGAAGCAGGCGATTGACGCAGTCCCAGCAGCCTGAACACCAGTCGTCGGACACACCCGGGTCATCGCGCTCGCATCGCGCGCTGACCCGGACTTGTCAGAGCCCACCGCCGATGAGCACCAACTTCGACGCCCTCCACGAACAGTTCGATCTGGAAGTCGCCACCGTCGGCGACGCCGAATCCCTTCGCGCCCTCCGCGATCGATGGCTCGGGCGCAAGTCCGGTCTCGTTACGGATGTCCGCAAGCAGATGGGCACGATTGCCGCCGAAGAGCGCGCAGCTTTCGGGAAGTCTTTCAACGCTCTCCAGCTTCACGTCGAGTCCGGGCTCGAGCGAGCCGGCGCCGAGATCGCCGACCGCGAACGCGAGGCCGTTCTTGCGCGCGAGACTGTTGACGTCACGTTGCCCGGCCGCGTCGCATCACTCGGCCACCAGCACCCGATCACGATCCTCCGGCAAAAGATCGAAGACATCTTCGTCCGGATGGGTTACTCGGTTGAAGACGGACCGGAAATCGAGACGACGTTCTTCAACTTCGACGCTCTGAACATCCCGGAAGGCCACCCTGCGCGCGAGTCGCAGGACACGATGTACGTCTCCGAGGATCTGGCCCTGCGGTCCCAGACCTCGACGGTGCAGATTCACGCGATGCAGCGGCGTCAGCCGCCGCTCCGCGTGATAGCTCCGGGACGGGTCTTCCGCCGCGACACCCCGGATGCGACCCACAATCCGATGTTCTTCCAGGTCGAGGGCCTCAACGTCGCCGAGGGCATCACCCTCGCCGATCTTCGCGGAACGTGCGAAGAGTTCGTTCGTCAGCTCTTCGGAGCCGACGCGCCAGTACGCTTTCGCGCTAGCTACTTTCCGTTCGTCGAGCCCGGATGCGAGTTCGACTACCAGTGCTTCGTCTGCAAGGGCACCGGCTGTCGCGTCTGCAAGGGCTCAGGCTGGATCGAGATGGGCGGCGCGGGAATGGTGCATCCGCACGTACTTCGAACGGTCGGCATCGACCCGGAGCGCTTCTCGGGATTCGCCTTCGGATTTGGCATCGATCGGCTCGCCGCGCGCCAGTTCGATCTCGACGACATTCGCCTGCTCTTCGCGAACGACCTTCGCTTCCTCGAGCAGTTCTGACCGAAGGCCGGCGTACGTGCCGGCTACCTGACGGGAACATTCTGCCGACATGCGCATCAGCACCAATTGGCTCAGGGAAATGGTCGCCACCGACCTGGATCCGCGCACCATCGCGGAGCGGTTGACGCTTGCCGGCCTGGCAGTCGATACGATCGAGGAGACCGGCGGCGACACGCTCTTCGAGTTCGACATCACGTCCAACCGGCCGGACGCACTCTCGCACTACGGAATCGCGCGCGAAGTCGCGGCCCTGCTCGACGCACCGCTAGTCGCGCCGGTTGGCGTGGTCGCGGAGGCCGAGCCGGCCGCCGAGACGCTCACGTCGGTCGTCATCGAGGATCCGGAACTGTGTCCGAGGTACGTTGCCCGGGTGATCCGCGGAGTAACGATCGGCCCGTCTCCCGACTGGATGGTCCGTCGCCTCGAGGCCCTCGGCCAGCGTTCGATCAACAACGTCGCGGACGTGACGAACTACGTACTGCTCGAGCAGGGGCACCCGCTGCACGCGTTCGATTTCAATCTGCTGGGCGGTCACCGGATCGTCGTGAGGCGCGCCCGTCCCGGCGAACGCATCGTGACCCTCGAGAAACTCGCGACCGGCGACGAGTTCCGCGAAATCGAACTGCGAGACGACATGCTCGTCATCGCCGATTCGGACGTCCCGGTGGCGATCGCTGGAATCAAGGGCGGCAAGGGAACCGGAATCAGTGAAACGACGGTCGACGTCCTTCTCGAGGCGGCCTACTTTCAGCCGGCGAGTGTTCGACGGACTGCGCGTGCACTCAAGCTCGACACGGATGCCTCGCACCGGTTCGAGCGTGGCGCCGATATCGACGCCACCGTTCGAGCGATCGATCGCGCCGCGGCGCTCATCGTCGAGGTTGCCGGCGGTACGGTGTGCCGTGGAGCCGTGGACTGCTACCCGCATCCAGTCGTCCGGACTCCGATCCCGCTCCGTCGCTCGCGCGTCGAAGCGCTCGTCGGGTACGAGATACCGTTCGATCGAATGGTCGACGCGCTGCGCGGGCTCGGATTTGCCGTCGAGCCGCTTCGAGACACCGAAGAACTGCTCGCGGTCGGCCCCAGTTACCGAGTCGACATCGCAATCGAGGAGGACCTCGTCGAGGAGGTGGCCCGGGCAGTCGGATATGGCCTGGTGCCGTCGACGCTGCCGCCCTGGGGCGGCTCCGGCGAGTATCTCGAGGGCGAGAGCAAGCGTCGTTCTGTCCGTGAGGCCCTGCGCGGCTTCGGGTTCAACGAGGCGATCTCGTTGAGCTTCGTCGACCGCGCGCTCGACGAAGAGTTCGTCTGCACCGAATTGGACCGCGGGACAGGGTCGGGGGTGGAACTCGTCAATCCGGTGCTCGACCACAAGCCGCGAATGCGATCGTCGATGCTTACCGGTCTGGTCGAAGCATACGAGACGAATTCCAAGCACGGAACGCGCAACGTCCGGCTCTTCGAGCTGGGGAAGCGATTCCTTAGGCCGGACGACGGAAATCGGCCTGTCGAGCGTGAGACGCTCGGCATTCTCGTTGCCGGCACCATTGACGACGCGGACCACCGGAGCAGGCGCGAGGCCGACTTCTTTGACCTCAAGGGCGCGGTAGAGGCAGTCATGCGAGCATTGCGCGTGCCGAGCTTTACATTCGAACGTGCCAGCGTAGAATGCCTTCACCGTGGCCAGTCGGCACGTGTCGTGTCCGACGGTCATATCCTCGGCGTCTGCGGGCGAGTGAGTCCGGATCTCGCGGCGCGGCGCAAGTTCAAGTCTCCGGTGTTCGTTGCGGAGCTGGCGCTTGATCGGTTGCTCGAGTTCGAGCCTGAGCCGGTAACCTACCGGCGCCTGCCCAGATTCCCGAGTGTTGGTCGTGATGTCTCCATCGTCGTTCCAAAGGCAATCGACTTCTCGTCAATAGTGTCTGCCGTTCGCGCTCTCGACATTCGCGATCTTTCCGACATTGTTCTTTATGACATCTTCACGGGTGGAAAGATCCCGGAGGATCATCACTCGATGACGCTGCGAACGACCTTTCGCAGCGACGAGCGAACGTTGACGGACGACGAGGTTTCGGCCTCGCACGCAAGAATCGTCGAAGAGCTCGCTCGAAGATTCGGAGCGGAGTTACGCTAGATGGCGCATCGCGACTCGTGGAGCACGTGACGGACCAAAGACGATAGGGGGCGGCAGCGTGAGCGCATTGTCAGGCCTTGAGAAGTTTTCACATCTCGAAGACAAGATCTACCGGACTATCGAGCACTGCAAGGCGCTCAAGGTCGAGAAGGAGCGTCTCGAGGTGGACGTCGTGCATCTTCGGCGCGAGGTCGCGGGCATGAACGAGGAGAAGGAGCGGCTCGAGTCGCAGCTCGAGCGCTTGTACTCGGAGCGCGATACTATCAAGCTCAAGGTCGAAGCGATGCTCGATGCCATTGCCGTACTCGAGAACGAGGTCGAAGCGGCGCGGAAGTGATGCAGTGACCCTGACGGAGGCTCGCACCGATGGTCGAGGGTGAAGGCGGAAATCGCAGCGTCCGGGTCGAGATCTACGGACAGCCGTACAGCATCCGGACAGAAGGGCAGAGCGAACACATCTTCGCGCTCGCGGAGATGGTCGATCGCCGAATGGCGGAAATAGCGCGACAGACGCTGACCGTCGATTCGCTGAAGGTGGCTATTCTGGCCGCGCTGCACATTGCCGAGGAACTGCACCACACGCGTCAGAAGCTCGAAGAGATCGATCGGGACATCGCCGAACGAAGCACGCGCGTGACGGCTGAGCTAGAGCAGTTCCTGAAGCGTCACATTCTGGAGCCGGTCGAACACGACGATCAGAGCCGGTAGCGGTAGCGACCGGGAAGGCGTGGCCGTACGGAGGGCACAGAGGCACAGAGAGCTCAGAGAAGAGACTCTGTGGTTTCCGTGGCTCTGTGCACTCTGTACGGCTACGCCTTCTCCTGAACTGAAGTCGCAAGGGCGACCTCGGCCCGCACGCCGAAGACTCGCTCGAAGACCGGAGCCTTTCGCGTGGCATCCCACATCTCCAGATCGCACTTCCTCGCTGGCGTAACGTCGAAGCGGGCGGAGTTCTTCCCGAGTCGAACCGTCACACTGAGAACGGCGTTGCGATTGGTTCGATCGAGCGCGTCGGCCACCGTGAGGATGGCTGTCAGCTTCTCGACGAGCTTGCGATCTCCCGGACGAAGCCGAGAGTATTCCTGGTGCTTCTTCTTCGGCAGCCGTCCTCCGTGATATCGCACGACGCTGCCGACGATCGACTGCTCTCGCGACGAGAACCCGAGCAGTTCACTGTTCATGATCAGGTACTGGCCGTGACGATTGTGCATTGCGTGCGCGATCGTGTAACCGATGTCGTGAAGAACGGCACTCGCCTCCAGCAGCTCTCGAGCATCGCCGTCGAGGCCGTGCAGGACAGTCGTCTGGTCGAAGATCGACTTTGCCAGGCGGGCCGTCTGCGTCGCGTGTCCTGCGTCGTATTCGCAGCGGCGCGCGAGTGCGAGAATGGAGCGGCGGCGGATGTCTCCAAGTTCGAGTCCGTTGTCATCCTGACGCACGGTCTCGGCGCCGACTGGCGAGTGCCGATCGAGAAAGTCGACGAGCACCCCCTCGCGCAGCGCCCAGTCGCTGGTCACGGCCCGCTTGATGCCGAGCTCCGTGAAGATCGTGTCGAGGAGCACTGAGCCGGCGACTATGATGTCGGCTCGTTCCTCGGGAAGGCCGGGAAGTCTCTTGCGCTCTTTAAGCGTGGAGCGCGTGATGGTCCTGGTGATTCGTCGCAGCGACTCGGCCGTGAGCTCGAGGCCTTCGGTCTCGGTGGGTGGAAGGTACTTCGTACCCGCATCGGCGTTCTCGAGCGCATACGCCATTTCGGCAAGCGTCAGTGCCGTACCAGATGTGACGATCACGTTCTCGAAGCCGGCATCGGTGACCTCGCGCCGGGTCCGGGCGAGGGTAGAGACGACGTAGCCGCGCAGGAGCTCGAGCTCGCGCTTCGAGATGGGATCGCTGTGGACGAAGCCGTCCGTGAGGCGAACCGAGCCGAGACGGTTCGACACCAGCACCCTGTGTTCGCCGCCGGCGAGCACCCAGAATTCGGTCGAGCCGCCTCCGATGTCGATGCCGAGCGTGGGCGTGGTCCCGAGGTCGCGCACGTAGCTCACCGATCGCGCGATCAGCCGCGCTTCTTCGACTCCCGACAGCATGTCGACTTCGATTCCGGTCTTTCGTCGGACGCGTTTGAGGAACTTGTCGCCGTTGCTTGCCTCGCGGACCGCACTCGTCGCGGTCGCGATGATTCGCTCGCAACCGTGCGCGCGGGCGAGCTCGGCGAACCGGGCCAGTGCGACGATTGCGCGGTCCATGGCCTCGTTCGTCATGTGTCCGACGGTAAGACCGCCGGAGCCAAGCCGGACCATCTCGCGTTCCTTGTCGATGGCGCGGAAGTTGCCCTGATCATCGATGTCGACGACGAGGAGATGGAACGAGTTCGAGCCAATGTCGACGGTTGCGAGTTTCACGCGCGCGATTCTAGCGCGACCAGAACCCCGAACGGTAGCGAGGGGCCGGCCGTGGATTCCACGGCCGGCCCCTCGCTACCGTTCGGGGTTCTGGTACCGGCTACTTCGCAGGCGGAGTCCTTGCCTCGGCGGCGAGACGCGCAAACTCGTCGAGAAGTCTCAGCTTGTCGCGATACGCGTCGAGCGTCGACTCGCGCGCCGCATCGGTTGGCGCCGATGCGAGGGCGCGCTCGCTTTCGGCGATCTTCGCATCCGCTGCCGCCAGGGCCTTCAGGTATGTCGTCTTGAGCTCGGTCGACCACGTCGACTGCGTATCGGCAACCGAGCGAGCCATGTCATCGACAAGTCCGCGCAACCGCGCAACCTCGTCGACCGGCGTGACGTGCGCCAGAGGCATTGCCTGCACGCCTTGCGACGGACCGCCCATCGAATTCCAGTTCACATCGAGCGTCGGAAGGGCATTCGGTGACGCGACCTGGATTGCCCAGAAAGCCCCGACAGCGACGACGATCGTGGCCGCTGCCGCAACGAGCTGCCGGGCAGAGACACTGAATTCGTAACGACGCGCATTCAGCCGTCCCCACCAGGCGGATGGACCGGCGACAACGGTACCGCCAGCGATTTCGCGCTCGATTCTCGTCCAGACGGCCTGCGATGGAGTGTGCAGTGGCAGATTCGCACTCGCGGCGATGAGGCGCGCCAGATCGTCGCGCACCGTCGAACAGACGGCGCACGTGCGCAGGTGCTTCTCGACGTCGTTACGATCGCTGGAACCGAGATCGCCGTCGAGAAACTCGGACAACTGTTCCTGGTAGTTCGCACACTGCATCACGCTTGCACCTCGCGGTTCTCGGAGGACTTCTTGTCGAGGAGGGTACGGATCCGCATGCGGGCCTTGTGCAGTTGCGACTTAGACGTGCCGACTGTCACCCCGAGCATTCGTCCGATCTCCTCGTGTTCGTAGCCCTCGACGTCGTGAAGCACGAAGACCGTGCGGTATCCCTTCGGCAGCTCTCCGATTGCGCGTTCGAGCGCGATGTGGTCGACGATCGGCATTCGCGAAGGTCGTTCGGTCCCGACCTCGATCGCGACCGGAAGTTCACCGTCGTCGGTCGTCATTTCCGGCCGGACATTCCGCTTGCGGAAGTGCATCAGGACCTGATTGACCGTCATCCGGTGCAGCCACGTCGTGAATGCGGACTCGCCGCGGAAGGATCCGATCTTTCGAAAGAGCTGGACGAAGACATCCTGGGTCAGGTCTTCGGCTTCGGTTGAATTCCCAAGCATGCGCAGACAGAGCGAGAAAACGCGACGGTGGTGTTGACGGTAGAGCTGTTCGAACGCGGCGGTATCTCCCGCGGCAGATGCCCGTGCCAGTTCCAAGTCAGTCTCGACTCGTGGAGTCTCGATAGCCACAGCCGCTAAGTATTGCATGCGCGTGCCTTTGGACGCACGCTCCGATGCAGGGTTGCCTGAGCCGGTTGACCTTTTTCTATCAGGCGACGCGCTCGACGCCCAGGACGTCGGCTACGGACCGCAGAGTTGTCGTGAGCCGCTCCAGGTGTTTGAGATCGAAAACCTCGACCGTGAGCTCGATCCGCCCGTGCGCATCCTCGTCGACGCTGGCCCGGGCGTTGCGCAGGTTCGTCGAGAGGTTCGCAATCGCGAGTGTCAGATCGGCGAGCATTCCCGGCCGATCCTCGGTCGTCACCCGCAACGAGACGATGTACCGGCCGGGATCGCTGTCGGCCTTCACCCACTCGACGGGAATGAGGCGCTCCTTGTTGAACGTGAGCGACGGCACGTTCGGGCAGCCTGCAGAGTGAACCGCCACGCCCTTGCCGCGCGTGATGAATCCGATGATGTCCTCTCCGCGAACCGGGTTACAGCATCGGGCGCGATAGACCATGATGTCGTCGATGCCCTTTACCTGAATCCGGTCCTCGAGGCCGAGCGCCTTCTTGATCGTCTGCTTGATCGTCGGCCGCTTTTCTTCCTCGAGCTCGGCCAGACGGTCGGCGGGCAGAAGCTTGGCGATCAGCGCCCGCGGCTGGACCTTTCCGTAACCGATGGCCGCGAAGATGTCCTCGGGCCGAGCGAGGCCGTAGTCCGGCGCGAGCTTCTGTAGGTCTCCGCTCTGCAGCAGCTTCTTCGGCGAGAGCCGGAAGCGCTCGGCCTCCTTCTCGAAGAGCTTCTTGCCGATGTCGATCGATCTCTCGCGTTCGCTTTCAGCCAGGTAATGACGCACCTTCGATCGCGCCTTCGACGTCATGACGTTGTTGAGCCAGTCTCGCGACGGGTGGCTCTGTGCGTTCGTCATGATCTCCACGACCTCGCCATTTCGGAGCTGGTACTTGAGCGGGACGATTCGCCCGTTCACCTTGGCGCCGACGCACGTGTGACCCACTTCGGTGTGGATGGCGTAAGCGAAGTCGACCGGCGTCGCACCCCGGGGCAGCTCGATGACCTTTCCCTTCGGAGTGAACGTGTAGACCTCCTTCGGGTACAGGTCGAGCTTGAGCGAGTCCATGAAGTCTCGCGAGTCCGAGACCTCCTGTTGCCACTCGACAAGCCGCTTGAGCCACTGGAAGGCCGCATCTTCGCTATGGTCGCCGAGCTTGCCTTCCTTGTATTTCCAATGTGCCGCGATGCCTTCCTCGGCGATGCCGTGCATGTCGAGCGTACGGATCTGCACTTCGAAGGGATGCCCGCTCTTTCCCACGACAGTCGTATGGAGCGATTGGTACATGTTCTCGCGCGGAATGGCGATCCAGTCCTTGAAGCGGCCGGGAACGGGCTTCCAGTGCGTGTGGATCGAGCCGAGCGCGGCGTAGCAGTCCTTGATGTCGTCGACGATGATGCGAATGGCGACGAGGTCATAGACCTGCTCGATCGAGATCTTCTGGCGTTTGAGTTTCTGATGAATCGAGTAAGGACGCTTGATCCGTCCCTCGATGCGGTTCACCTGCACGCCCGACGATCGCATGATGTCGCTCATCTCGTGCTGAAGGCGATCGAGGTCTGCGTCGAACCGCGCCTTGCGCTCCGCGAGGACCTGCTGGAGTCGAAGGTACTCGTCGGGCTCGATGTACTTGAACGCGAGGTCCTCGAGCTCGCCCCGAACGCGCGACATGCCGAGCCGGTGGGCGATCGGAGCGTAGACGTCGAGCGTCTCCTGGGCGATGCGAACCTGCTTGTCGCGGGGAAGAAACTCGAGCGTCCGCATGTTGTGGAGCCGGTCGGCGAGCTTCACCAGGACGACTCGTATGTCGTCGACCATTGCCAGCAGCATCTTCCGGATGTTCGCGGCCTGCTGGTCCGCTCGCGATACGCTGTCGATCTTCGCGATCTTCGTGAGTCCGTCCACGAGGTGCGCGATCTCGGCGCCGAAGTACTGCTCGATCGTATCGATCGAGACGTTCGTGTCCTCGACGATGTCGTGCAGAAGGCCGGTGGTGACGCACGAAACGTCGAGCTGCATGTCCGCAAGTATGTTGGCGACTTCGAGCGGGTGCACGAGATAGGGCTCGCCCGACTTGCGAACCTGGCCGCGGTGTTCCTTGGCCGAGAACAGGTACGCTCGGCGAAGCAAGTCCAGGTCGGCATCGGGCCGGCTGCGAGATACTTTGTCGAGAATCGTCTCGAAGCGGATCATCCACGGACCTCGGAAACCGTCCTGCGGCGTTTCGCGATTTCCGGCACGCTGTCCGGTACGCAGCTCGCCCCGTCCTCCAAATGCAGAACGGGCGCGAAGAGCTTCGTGCTCTCCGCGCCCGTTGATCGTACCACAGCAGGCAGGCCGGTCGGCTCGCCTCTACTTTGTGGCGCCACCGCCTGCCGTTGGCGTCGCAGCAGCCGCCTCGGCGGCCTGCGCCGCGCTCAGCTTGTCGCGATAGAGCTCGTCCCACTTGTCCTTCTCAGGGCGGAACGCGTCCTTCTTGGCAAGATCGTTCGTCGCATTCATCTGGTCCATCACGAGGAGCTTCTGACCCAGGTACGGCTCGGGATAGTCGGGGTCAGCAGCGATGGCCTGCTCCATGAAGCCCTTCGATTTGGCGGCGATCTCCATGAGCGTCGCCCGGGCGGCCGCGGGAACGTCCGGGGATGTTGGTAGCTGCGCCGGGTTCGCGGGGTCCTTCTTCGCAAAATGCTCGAGCATCGAGTGGCCCTCGCGCCAGTAGTCATCGGCGATCGTGTAGTACATCTGCGCCTTGACGCGGTTCGACTGTCCGGGCAGGTTCGCGCGCTTCTCGATCATCTCGAGGTACTTGGCACGCATTTCGAGAACCTTCGGCATCTCGCGGTCCGGGCTGTACACGTCTCGCAGCGACTTGTAGGCCTTTGCGATAAAAGCGGTGGCCTGGTCGACGAACTTCGGCTCGGGATTCTTCGCGATCACGTCCTCGAAGGCCTTGATGGCGTTCTCGCCGAGCGTAATGGCGCCGGACTTGTCGACGTCCTGCGAGTTGAGCGACTTTTCGAATTCGGCATTGAGCGCCATCGCGTAGAAGAAGCGCGCGTTGACGTTGTCCGGATCGAGGTCGACGGCTTCCTTGAAGAGGTCGCGCGCCTCCTCGTACTTTCCCTTGTTGAAGGTGCGGACGCCCTCGTTCAGGCGGTTCTTGGCCTGGAGCGAGTAGTAGAAGCCGCAGCCCTGGACGCCCCCGACGGCGAACGTCATCAGGACGACAACGGCGAGCTGACGCAGGTGAGATCTCATATCGATTCCGTCTCCTCCGAGGCGT
>CAZQBW010000033.1:0-33449 GCA_964591515.1 uncultured Clostridia bacterium | reverse complement strand
GTGAGACGGGCAACGCGTGGCGGCAGAGAGGCGTCCCTTGACGGCGGCTTGAGGCCGCACGAGTATGAGCGCGGAGGCCCCCGTGCCGACATCAATCACCACTTCACTGCTGAGCGCGGCAATTCTCTTGGGATTGGCTTGCCAACAGGCTCCGGCAGGACGCGGGCCATCGGCCGGCTCTCCGGCCGAGACACGGACGCAGGGTCAAGCCCAGGCTGCAAGCATCGATGCCCTCGTGACCGCCGCCGGCGTCAGGGCCAGGTCACCTGGTGTCGTCGTCCTCGTCGCCAGCGGCGGCCGCGTCGTGTTCGAGAAGGGCTACGGCCTCTCGAACATCGCTGCAGCGAGGCCGGCGAGCCCGGACACGCAGTTCTACATTGCGTCGAACTCGAAAGCCTTCACCGCGATGGCGATAATGATGCTGGCCGAGCGTGGCAAGCTCTCGTACGAAGATCCTCTCACCAGATTCTTCCCAGAGTTCCCCCGCTACGCGAAGCGAATCACGGTGCGCCACCTGCTTCACCACACTTCCGGCATTCGCGACTATGCGGAGTTCTTCGACGACTCGACCGCACGTCCCGGCCAGACGTCGCCGCTACTTCTGAGGGCACTCGCTCAACAGTCGTCGCCAGTGTTCGCACCGGGTCAGAAGTACGAGTACAGCAACTCTGGTTACTTCCTTCTGGCAATGATCGCCGACAAGGTGGCGGGCAAGCCGCTGCCCGAGTTCATCGACGAGAACATTTTCGGGCCGCTCGCTATGACGCACAGTTTCGTGACGGCTGAGCGCAAGCTCTCGTGGCCCGATCTCGCAACACCGTACGTGCTCGAGAAAGGTAAGTACCGTGACGCCCTCTTCGGAGACAATCCGATCGACCTCACGTATGGCGACGGCGGAGTGGTTTCTACGGTCGGAGATCTGCTGAAGTGGGACCAGGCGCTCTATACGGACCGACTCGTGAAGTCGTCGACGCTCGACGAGGCATTCGTCTCGGTACAACTCACGGACGAGGAAGAGACTGGATACGGATTCGGGTGGGAGATCGACGAGTACCTGGGTCACACGCGGATCCAGCACGACGGATCCTGGACGGGATGGAACTCGGTGCTCGCGCGTTATCCCGACGACCGACTCACGATCATCGTCCTCTCGAGTTTCGAGCCATTCGACCCTTCCGGGCTCGCGGACGAGATAGCGAGCCTCTACCTCGAGGACGAGTCGGACGAAGAGTGAGGGCGCATACGAGGCACCGGCTCGGCACCGTAGAACCGGCTGCGTTCCCTACTCGAGGTCGACGGCCATGCCGTTGACGTTGCGCGTAGCGTCGTCGGAGAGCGCCGACGTCCAGTCCACGTCGATCCGCGTGCCGCCTGGCGCCTTCGGTAGTGCCTGCGGGAGGCCCACCGTGCCGGGCGCACCCAAGCCGTGGCCGTTTACGCTGAACTGTTCTCCATCGAACCCGATGACGGATGACGGCTCGATCGGATACCCGTTGACGCGGACTTCGTAGTGGAGATGCGGACCGGTCGAGCGACCGGTCGAACCGACGTAGCCGATGAGTTGAGCCGCTTCGACCTTCTCACCCGTCACGACGGCAAAAGCCGAGAGGTGGGCGTAATACGTCGCAATGCCGTTTCCGTGGTCGACGATAACAAGGTTGCCATAGCCGTTCTTTCGCGACGCCCACGCGACCGTCCCGGACATTGCTGCACCGACGCTGTCACCGTAGTTTCCCGCGAGGTCGACACCCGTGTGCATCCTCGGCACGCCGTTGAACGGATCCGTTCGAATTCCATAACTGCTCGAGACAGAAAGCGACGAGGCTACAGCCGGGCGGGCCGTGAACTCGAATTTCGATCGAGCCGCGCGATTCGTGCGCTGCGAAACGTCCAGACGCGGAGGCGACGGTACAAGCCGACCGTAGAGCAGCGGACGCGACGGCGTCACGCTCTCGACGGGTTTCGGCAGCACTTCCGGAACCGGGGATGGCTCAGGCGATGATGAGTCGTCATCGAACGCGACGATCTTGCTCGACGACTGCTTTCCACCCTGTTGCGCAAATACCGCAGGTCCCGCGAGCACGCAGGACGCGATCGCGAGAGCGACGAACGATGGGTATCGGAGGACCATTCTCTATTGTCGGGAAAACCCCCGAAGTGTAGCACCGAATCCAAACTCCGGCGGCCTGGTTTTCCGCTTTCCGGCGGTCGCTCCGCCGTGACATCGCGGTTGCCTATGACGCTGCCGGTGGCCATACTTGCCACGTTCCCGATGAAGTCTGAGTCGCACATTGATGTCCGAGCCCGCCTGACGCGCCGACGATGGTTCACCGGCATCGTTGCCGGCCTTGTGGCTGCTCTCTCGGGAGGCGGCCTTGTTTCAGCACAGAATCCTCCCGCCGGACCGCCTCCGTCGACCGAAGCGCAACTTCTGCAGGGCGTCGTCACGCTGCGTCTCGCAGGCGCGCGCGACTGGATGAGCACGGGCCTGCGCCTTCGCGCGGGTGAGCCAGTCCGCATCAAGGCCTGGGGCCGAGTCCGACTCGCAGCGGCCGGCAACCTCATTGTCGATCCGATGGGCGCCGACCTGCCGGCCGAACCACGCCTCGTGTCCGAAGCCCGGGCCGGCCAGCTCATTGCCGTCATCGGCGACGACAACAACGACTACATTGCCGTCGGCCGGGAATCGGACTTCAAGGCCCCTCGCGACGGAATGCTCTATTTCGCGTTGAACCAGAACGACACGTCGGGGAACACCGGAGACTTCGAGATCCGCGTGTCGGTGGGCAACTCGAGAGGGCTCGCCTTCGGACGAGGTGACGAAGCGCTCGCCCGCGCGCAGGGCGGCCCGACCGTGCGGACCACGCCGGAACCTTCCGGCTCGACAGCGTCCTCGGACACTGCCAAGACCGTCACGGTTTCTTCGCGACTCGACTGGACCAACACCTATCTGTCGGTGGCCAGGGGCGACACGGTCATCGTCGAATCCACGGGCACCATCGGCCTCGATCTCGCCGGAAAGTCGTGCGGACCCGATGGACTCGCAACGGTGAAGGATCCGGCGAAGCTCATTCTCGACAAACCGACCGGAGCCCTCGTCGCCGTCATCGGCGTCGACAACAATGACTTCATCTATCTCGGCGCCACGGGCCGCTTCAAGGCCGAGCGATCGGGGCTGCTCTTCCTCGGGGTCAACGAAGGCGACCTGACGAACAACGCAGGCGCCTTCACGTCTCGCGTTCGAATCGAGCGTGCAGCAGCAGGGAAGTGATCTGCGGCTCGACTAAAGGGCCACGACCTCGAGCTCGGGATCGACATCCGTTTTCAGGAAGTTCTCGATGGCCATGAGCGTGCCGGCTATGGAGCTCGGACAACTACCGCAGGCGCCCTGATAGCGAATGGTCAGCCGCCGATCGGCGAGGCTGATTATCTCGAGACCACCGCCATCGCCCGCAAGACCTGGACGGATCTTCTCGTCGAGAACGGCGTTGATCCGCTCGAGCAGATCGTCGTCGTCGACGAACGGCTGGGCTGAGGCACCGTCTCCACCTGCCGCCGCCGGAGGCATCGGAGACTCGGCGGCCGAAGGAGCCTCACGAATCGGAACCGCCAGCTTCGGGAGAAGCTCGTCCCAATTTCCGAAAGGGCTCTTTGCCACGGTCAGAAACCGGTCCATGTAGAACACGGAATCGACATGATCGATCTTGAAGAGGGCCTCAGCGAGGGGATCTCCGACCGCATCAGAGGGTCGCTCGTACGAACGGGATCCAATCGAGATGAGTGGCTCCTTGAGGACGAACTTCATGGCGTTCGGGTTCGGAGTCGGTTCGATGTCCTTAATCTTCGGCATATTCGCAAGTATAGCACTTGGGAACAGATTTTCCTGAAGCCCATGTCCAACCCGAACGGCATCCGGCATAATCAGATCGCTGGTCATCGTTTGGATCGTTCGCATCGACACTCCTGGTGACGTCGGTGTGCAGCAAGGCTCGATCAGCATCGGTTGTGGTCGCCCGTTGCCGGCCTCATCCGAATCATCAAGTGGGTCACAGGACGCGACACCGGTCATGTACAGCAGCAACGAAGGTCCACGAGGCGCCGCAGTGCGTTGGATCGCACTTTTCCTCACCGTTCTTGTGTTCTGGCCGGCAGCTACGGCCCTGGCCGGCTCCGATCCCGAGCCCTCGGCAGTTTCCCAGGAGAGGCTTCGCGTCTCGACGACGACACTGGCGAGTGGCGCCGAGATCATGACGATCTTCGGGTCGGCGACCAACGGAGCCGAAGCGCCAATTGTTGCCGTTCTCAACGACACTCTGGGCGACGATGACCCGGCAAACGACCAGCTGCGTTACGTCTGGGTCTTCACTTATTGCCCCCCCTCGTTGAAACAGAAGGTCCTGGCCTGCATCCCGTTCTATTACGTCCGGTCTTCGACGCGCAGCGCCAGGCCGGGAGCGACGCCGCCCGTCATTCACGATTTCTCGAAGTACCGGCGTTCGGCGTGGAAGAGCTTGGCCTTCTACGGCGCTCAGCTCACCTTCATCGATCCCGCGGGTCTGATGTTCCGGGCCGGATCGCGTACCTATCTTCGAAACGAGGATGCCTATCGAGGCGCGCACCTCGAAAACGCGCTCTCGGTTATCGAAGCCGTTCGCAGCCAGCCCGATGCGGGTGCTTTACAGGATCACGACATGGATGCCGCGCTGGGCCAGCTCGTGCAGCGAGGCAAGATCGGCGCCTTCCTGAGCGACGACCACCTGACCGAAGCCGCTCGCGCACACGCCACTGCGTCGCGAAAGAACATCGGTCGCAACTGGGAGATGCTTCGTCAGCGAGCGGAAGACGAAGGCCTTTTCTTCGAACCGATCGCGTCCACATCCTCGTTGCCGACGCACGCGATCGTCTGGGTCAGCCTTGACGAAGTTGAACGAAGCCCCCGAGAGCGCGAATTCAACTCCAGGTTTCTCAACATCTCGTCTCCGTGGTCCGACGCCAGGTTACGGCAATGGGAGGGCTATACGCGGCAGTTCTTCTCCGACTCGACGGGTCGCTACGGTTCTGAACCCGTCGCCGGCTCGACACCCGTCGAGATGGTTCCTCTCGCTGTCTACGGGCTCGATTTCCCGCGCATTCCGGCCCTTCTCGTCGACTTCCGGTCGGTGTTCAATCCTCGATCGCGCGAAGTATCCGGTCGTACTCTCGACGACGTAGGGAAGTATCTGCTCGACGCGACTCTGTTCGGCGACGCAAAATTCTTCATTCTCAAGCGATTCTGGGGGACGTTCAGCCGCCGGAAGGGAATCGACATCAGCCAGCCCACCCGGGCCACGTCGTACGCCCAGCTTTCGACTCTCGTCGCGCTCGAGGATGCCCTCGACCCCGAGCTCAACGCGATCGTGGTCGAGGCGCTCGACAAACTGAGAACCAATCCGCTGCAGAGTCGCTGGGACTCGGATGGGACCGCTGCCCGATCGCAGTACGAGTCACTGATGGCCGCGGCGCAATCGGGCGAGATCGACCGAAGACTCGAACGCGATCGGGCCTCGGAAAGGATGCGGATCGAGCACGGCTTCATGGGTCGCGCGATCAGGAGATTGGCAACGGTCACCTCGTTCGGCCTGTACCGGGCCAAAGCCGATTCTATCGAGACGAGGGAGCGGTACGCTCTCGAGCGCGCAATGCGCACACACACGGCTTTGCTCGAGGAAGTAGCGGCAACGCCGAACCCCATAGACGTCGCGTGGGCGCCCGAAAAGTACCGCGCAGCCCTCGACTTCGTGGTCGCACACGGTGAGCTCGCCCCCGAGTCGCTGGCGGACTCGTTGGCCAGGATCATCCGCAGCACCGGCGACATCGAAACCCAGGTGCTCGCGCTCGAGGGTCTCGCTCGAATGAACAACGGCGCAGCGAACGAACAGCTCGCCCGATTCGGCGCTGTCGTAAATGCAGAGGGCTTTGCCTTGCCGGGCTCGGCGACAATTGCGCCCGCGGGTCACGGGTGGCCTGACCAGGGCGATCAGCGGGCTGCGCCATGATGCGAGCGCGTGCCGCGGCGTCATTCGTCGCCATCCTGCTCGTTGTCGCGATAGCGTTTGGAGCATCGCCGGCTCCCGAAACTCAGGTCCTCGGGTCACGACTTGTCGTCATCAAGGTCGATGGACTGCCTCAATCGGCCGTCGACAAGTACGTCACGCGCATGGACCCGCGTACCGGGCGGAGCGTCCTGCCGTGGACTCGGTACCTCTTCTACGACAGCGGAATCCGCGTCGCCAACTTCTATTCGCGCGGCATTTCGCTCTCCGAGCCTTCGTGGGCAATCATCGACACCGGCCAACATTCGATCATCAAGGGAAATTTCGAAGTCGACAGGAACACTGGAGACTCGATCGATCATCTGAGCTTCGTCGGCTTCTACGCCGACTCGGTCCGATCGCGCCGCGTCTTTCCATCGGGAGTCGAATCGCTCGACGCTGCCCGCACCCCTCTCACCTCGGACGCCTGGCAGTTCGAGGATCGCGACACCGGTATCCAGCTTCTACGCCGGGGAACTCGCTGGTTCGATCTGTTGAAGGTCGGCGTCGGTCCCGCACGGCACGGCTCGGTCGGCCAGCGGCTTGGCGACCTGCTCATAGGGGTCAATGAAGTTGATGTCTGGTCCAGAGTAGCTGAAGAGAGCTTCATGAAAGCGGTCCGGGATCCGCGCATCCGCTACGCCGACATCTATTGGCCGTATATCGACGAGGCGATACACGACGACAATAGCGAAGCGAGCGTGCTGGGAGCATTCGTCAAGTTCGACCGGATGCTCGGTCGAGCCCAGCAGGCCATCGCCGAAAGCGGCGCCGCGGATCGAACGGTACTCGTCGTCGTATCGGACCACGGCGCGACTTTCGACGGCGAAGGTCTGTACAGCCAGGGCGTCAACCTCATCAGCTATCTCAACCGGCCCGAGTTCGGCGCGCACCACACGATCTCGCGCGGAGGGCCGCTCGCCAATTACGAATTGAAAGGATCGGCTTTCCAGCCTTTCGCCTCGGGTGCGTCGCTCTCGTCGTCGCGCCATTCACTCTACCTGTCTGATCGTCCGGGACAGGTCACGTGCGCCATCGACTACGATGGGAACGAACGGGCTCAGATCCACGTGCGCGATCCCGACCTCAACCGTTTGCAGATGCTCTGGAGGGCGCTGCGGGGCGGACAGCTCGCTCCCGTCCAACAGGCGGCCGCCGGCCGAGGCGCACTCGCGATCCTCAATCGGCGCCGGCCCGATTGGCAGCGCGAAGCCTCGGAGATCGGCGAAGAAGTCGGAGCGCTCGAGCGTCGTATCGCGACGCTGAAGCTCGAGCAGGTCCGTCTCGAAGCCGCGATCGCGCGAAACAAGAAGGAAGCATCCGACAGGAAGGTGAGCCCGAGACAGCCGCTCGCGCCCTTCACGGGAGCCTCTGCCCTCAACTGCCGAGATCCTTACGATGACATCGTCAAACGGACGCGAGAGCTCGCCGCGGAGCTTTACCGATTCGAGCGCCTCCGTGTCGAGTACGCGGCCCAGCGCGATCGCCTGAATGCACGGTCCCGCATCACCTCGAGTGAGGCCTTTGCAGCCGCGGCGGAGGACTCGCTTTTCGGACTGCGCGAGTTCGGCCGGCATCTCACGGCGGCGGATCTGTTGGCATATCCGGTTCGCCTGCGCGATGTGGTTGCCAACTCGATGGGAGAGCTCGACGAGCAGGCATCATTTGTCACGGTCAATTACTTCGAGCAGTTCAGTTCCATTCGCGTGCGCAACTCGACCCGCGCCGAGCTCGGAGCGGCGCCCGTGTCGTGGCTCGTGGCGGAGCTCGACGCACGCGCAACGGCCGCCGCGCTCACTCGGGCAGGAATCGCCCGCCCCGGCGCCGAAGACTGGACGCGTGCTTTCCTCGTCTTTGGTGCTTCCGACCGACAGCTGTTGATGCTCTATCGGACTCGCCAGGATTCGGTGCTCGATGTCACGCTCGTCCCGATCGCGAATATCGCGGCCGTCGGGCCTGACGGCACCTGTGCTTTCGACCCGGGATCCTGGCGACCCGGACTTCCGTTCGGCCTGTTCGAGGATCCGAAACTCGAAACCGGCGGAGTCGAGCGCTCGGCATGGCTCTCGGCACCGCACACCGTCAATGAATGGCGTGACGCCGCACACCTCACCGAGGAGGGGCTTGCGGTGGCGGGCCTGACCGAAGTATACGCAACCGCTTATCGACAGACGTTCGATGAAGCGACCTCGCGGGCGAGCGACTCGGACTCTCGACTGCTGCTTCGATTCGAACGCAGACGCCGCGACGCTGTCGCGCCTGATCTTTTCCTGCACGCGTCGCCGCACTGGAACTTCGACCTGAAGGATTTCAATGCCGGGGGTAATCACGGAGGGTTCGCGCACGAGTCGATGCACGGAGTCCTGTGGCTTCGCGGCGGAGCTCGTACGCGGCTGATAGCGGGACCAGCTGTGATCGAGCGGACCTGCGACGGACTCGACGTTGCGCCAACGCTTCTCGAAGCAGGCGGTATGACGACTCGTGGGGTTCTGACTGACGACCTCCTCCGAGGAGGGTTTCGCACTTTTCCGGGCCGGATCGTCCACGAGGCATTCCGTCCGTGACCTTCACGCGTCAATCCGACCTGCTGCTGTCGGTCGGCCGTGCAACTGTGTATTCTGAGGCGTTATGTTTGGATTCGTTTTTGGCCAGCTCTTTCACCGGAAGACTCGGAGCGTCGTGACGATCCTCGGAGTCTCGATCGGCGTGGTCCTCGTGACCCTCATCGTCGGACTCGCAAACGGACAGCTCTCGGAGCGGGCGCGGCGCGAGGCCAACACCGGTGCAGAGATTCTCGTGCGCCCGGCCGGCTCCGGCATGAGTCCGCTGCAGGCGACTCTGGCGATCGATCTCTCGATGGTTCCGGAGGTCCTCGCCGTCGACGGTGTAAAGGCCGTCGTGCCGCTCGGTCAGCACCTGGAGCGATCGAAATCGGGCTTCGGCTGGAAGTCGATCGACGGAGTCGACTTTCCGGAGTTTGCCGCGCTGAGCGGCGCTCGGATTCTCGAGGGACGCGAGCCTGTCGAAGGAAAAGACGAGGTCGTGGTCGACACCGTCTTCGCCAGGACCCCTGAGGGAAAGCTCGGTCAGAAAGTCGACTTCGGCGGCAAGCAGCTCACGATCGTCGGCGTGTACTCGCCAGAAAGCATGTCGCGGTTGAAGATTCCGCTGGCCGACATGCAGGAGTTCTACAACGCCCGCGGTTCGGCCTCGATCCTGATGGTCAAGCTCCAGGACGGCGCTGACCTGGAGCAGTCGGCTCTCGCGCTTCGTGACCGGTTCCCCGAGAATCAGATCATCCTGTCGCGGGACCTCCCGAGCTTCTACGCCCGCGGAATTCCGGCACTTAACACGTTTCTCAATGTGGTGGTCGGGGTTTCGGTGCTCATCTCGACCCTTGTGATCCTGCTGACGATGTACACGACAGTCATTGAACGGACTCGTCAAATCGGCGTGCTGAAGAGCCTCGGCGCGTCGCGAGCCTTCATCGCGGTGGTCATCCAGAGCGAGGCGCTGATCATCAGCTCTATTGGTGTCGCCGTCGGATTCGCGGCCGCCTTTGCGGCTGGCTACGCCATTCGAAACGCGACGAGCCTCCAGATCGAGTTCGAAACGAAGTGGATCCTGATCACCGGGGTGCTCGGCATCGCGAGCGGCCTTTTAGGGGCCATGTATCCTGCACTGCGGGCGGCCCGGCTCGATCCCGTCGATGCCCTGTCCTACGATTGATCCGCTTGGCCAACCGTCCTGGAACGGCTGTCGTCCGCGCATTCTGCGCAATGCTGCTGACGACAGATTGAGTCGAAAGGCGCTCGCTGCGCTATTCGCCGCAATGCCCGAAGCGGCGCCTTGACTTGATAGCTCGCCTTATCCATTATTCGGCTCGGCCCGAGTGATCCGCTCTCCCCAACCGGTGAATCTCACGGCTTGAACAGGTCTTATCCTGCAACCCTACCAAGCGGAGGGGTGCGATGCCCCAGACGATCGACGGCGACATACTTACAACTTTCCAGGCTGCGAAACTGTGTGGCGTTTCGCACAAGAGCATTGAGCGCTGGATCGACTCGGGACTCCTCAGAGGGTTCCGGACTCCAGGTGGTCATCGACGGCTGAATCGCTCGGATCTCCTCGAGTTCGTTGCGAACCGGCGAACCGATGGAAACGGGGCGGCCCCGCTGGAACGGATGGGGCCAACTCGGGTGCTCATCGTTGGCGACGAGCCGGTTGCAGATCCGACCATCACCAGCCAGTTCGATTCCACGGATCGATTCGCAATCGAATCGGCTTCGTCGTGCTTCGAGGCCGGGATTCTCGTGGAGCGCTACCGTCCACAGGTGCTGGTCATCGACCTCGAGATGGACAGTCTCGACGGCGCGGCGATCTGGCACCACATCCGGAACGACGCCACGCACTCCGGTGTTCTCGTCATTGCCGTCACCGAGTCGGCGGAAGCCGCTCGACACGCCTCCGGATCCGGCATGTACCACGCAACGATGTTGCGACCGTTACCGCCCTCCTCACTTCGACTGGCCATCGATTCGCTCCTCGAGAATGCGGGGTTCGTTCGAAAAGCCATTGCCGGTACCTGACGGGCCAAGAGATCGTGGCTGGACGCCGCGACACCCTCAACGCCTTCAACGAACGAGCAGAACTCGACAGCGAGCACACGCCTGCGCCTGATTCGAACGGCAGAAAGGCGACCGACCGGAGCGCCCGGTCGATCGCCTTATTCCGTAATCGCGAGCGCCTGTTAGGGCTTCGGCGGCTCTGCTGCGGCCTCGGCGCCGCTCGAGAAGATGGACTGGAACTCGGCGATTTCCATCTTCTTGAAAGCCGTGGCGAGATCGGCGGGAGGCGTCACGTCGGCATCCGTTACCTCGAGCGTCGGGTTTTTCCACGTTGCGTTGAACGTCTTGTTCTCGACGCGGCCGTCGATGCGAACGATCAGGTCCTTGAGGTCCTTGGCCACGTAGACCGTCATTTCGGCGTCGTCTCCCGGACGCGTGGCGCGGAACTTCGTGCACTGGTGACCATCAACGGCCTCCGTTCCGACCTGCTCGAAGACGATTCCGGGCTTGGAGAGACCTTCGAGCGTCAGTGCCATCGGATTCACGACGCTTCCATCTTCGCCTGCAGGGAATTCGACGAAACGCTTCGTCTCGGGCAGGACGAGGATCGTCGTTTCGCCAGGACGGACGTAGAGGATTGAGTTCTTGAGCGGAGGGATAGGCAGTTCGACCCTCCAGCGCGCTCCCTTGCGGGCGACTTCGCCCGTGTATGTGAGCGGGCCAGTCTGTACGGTGACCAACGCCTTGTAGTCGGGCTGGTTGAGCGCGATGTAGGGTGCCGAGCCCGGCTCGAAGGCCGGCGCCGCGGCATTCGTGTTCGTCGGCCGATTCGTCGATGGTCCGGCAACGGGCCCCGTCGTACAGGCGGAAAGAAGGGCGAAGGAAGCCGTGAGGCCGGCAGCGACAGCCAGTCGCATGGTCATGGTCGGAACTCCTTGTGCGGACACGCGGCGGTTTTCGCCGGACGGAACTTCAGGGCGTGAGTCGTTGGAGCGCATAGGTCACGCCCAGCCAGATACTGATCGCGAAGAGGAAAAGGATGATGTTCGAGACGGTTTCGATCGCGGTCCAGACAGCGGTCTCCGCGAATTTCGGATTGCGTGTTTCAGTTCGGTAGATGGCCTGGGCCAGCAACCACGATCCCAAGTACCACAGCGGAAGGGCAATCAGGAAGGCCACAAAGAGATGGAGGATTAGCATTCGATCATGACTTTCGGAAAAGACGTTTGAAGAATCCGGGCTGCGACTCGGTCGACAGCCCCGGCACGCCCAGTTTGTCGAGCGCCGAACGCGCAGCTGCGTTCTCAGGATCGATGAGATAGGCGCGTTTGAAAAGGGTGCGAGCGTCCTCGGGACGATCAAAACGAAGATACACGTCCGCAACCTCGACAAAGCGGTCGGCGCTGTTCGAATCCAGTTCGAGCGCTTTTCGAAGCGACGCCTCGGCCAGCTTGTTCAACCCGTGAAGCGACGCCAGGGCGGCGCCGAGCTTCGCGTGCATGCGAGCGTCCTCTGGTGCGGCCTCGATCCCTCGCTTCAGTGCCTGAACGGCCCGTTCCCAGTCGCCTGATTCGGCATAGGCCGTGCCGTGATCGTAGAGCGCGTCTGGCTGCACCGTGGGCTTGGCAGGAGGAGCCTTTGGGGCAGCGGGCTTCTGCTCCGGCGCGTCGGTGGGTCCGGACTTCGGCGGTGCCTGGCGGGATTGCGGCTCGACCGGTCGAGCCTCTGCAGGCTTCGGCGCCGTTGGCGGCGCTTTCGCACTCGATGGCGGAGGCTTCGGAGCCCTCGGCACGGGAGATACGACCGGAATCGGCATCGGCGGCTTCACCGGGCCCTTCGCCACGGACGGCTTTGGCTCCGGTGGCGGAGGAGCAGGCGGAGGCGGCCGGGGCGGTGGTGGCTTGGGCGTCGGGATCACAGGCTGCGACGTCGGAGCTCTGACTCCCGAAGCTTGATCGGTCTTGTGAAGCTTTGCGTCGTAGGCCTCGCGCTCCTTCGCGTTGCCGAGCACCGAATACGCATTGGTAAGGGCGGTGAAAATCTCCTCGAGCCGAGACTTGATGTCCGCGTCGAACGCCGCGAGTTGCGCGTGTCGATCCGGGTGGAACGTCTTCGCGAGCTCACGGTAGCCGGCCTTGATCTTGTCCACCGACGCGCGACGCTCCACTTCGAGAATGGCGTAGTGGTCCGCACCCGCCTGGACGCTCCGGAGCTTCTCCTCCACGAGATAGAACGCCTGCGCAAGTTCGTCGGCGTCTGCACCGTCATGCTTCTCGGTCTCGGGGACGGGCACGGGACCAGCCGGCGATGGCGGGGCGTAGGACTCTCGATCCCCGGTCCAGGGCTTCCCGCCGGATACCGGAACCAGGACGCCCGCGTATCGCATCGCACACACGATTCGGAGAGCGAGGTCCGCGTCGATCCCAGCCTCGTCGAGCATCTCCTGCACCGTCATCGACCGATCGATACGCGAAAGAAAATAGCCTTCCGCCGGACCGAGCGCGGATTCGGAGAATCGCGCGAAGGGATTCGACACGAGCTCGAGCGCGTCGTTCAGGTCGCCGAGCCAGCTGGTGACGCGCTGTGTGTCCTTCGCCGACTTGATGCCCTCGAGCAGGACATCGGCGATCGGCAGGTGCGAATCCTGATTCGCATCTGCAGCAATCGATTCCAGCGTGGCAGGCATGTCGGGAAGCTCGAACAGGGGTTCGATCGCGGAACGGACGTCCGCTTTCGACTGACCGCCATCCGCACCCGGCGACGAAACCAACTCGACGCCTACGATCATTCCATCGTCGACCCGGAGCCGAGCCGCCACGGAACCGTCCTGGCGAAGGAGAGTCAGGGACCCCGTGACACGATCCAGGAGGCAACGGCGAAGGTGGACGGGAAGGCTACATGCTTGGTTTTGCACCATGTGTTCAGGACTAACCGGGGCGAGGCCGGTTCGTTCATACCGTCACGCGGCTCGACGTGTCAACCGGATGCGATCCCGCGAAAAAGTCTTGAAAGACTATGGTTTCGGGAGGCTTTGCACTCGCGTCGGCCGGTCGCTAGAATCTGGCCCGGTTTTCACTCTGCCGACTCCGGAGCACCCCCGATGTCCTCGAATTCCACACCGCGACGCGTAGGCCTCCTGGTCGGGCAGGAACGATCGTTTCCCGATGCCCTGATCGCCGAGATCAACACTCGCGATGCGGGGGTCGTTGCGGAATACGTCCGCATCGGTCACACGTCGATTGACGACGAGCACCGATACGACGTCATTGTCGATCGCATCTCGCACGAGGTTACCTACTACCAGACTTACCTGAAGCGGGCGGCTCTAGGCGGTGCCACGATCGTCAACAATCCGTTCTGGCGCATTGCCGACGACAAGTTCTTCGGCACGTGTCTGGCCCGGGAGCTTGGAATAGCCGTGCCCAGGACCGTGGCGCTCCCGAACAAGGACTACCCAGAGGGAATCGTCGCCGAATCACTCGGCAACCTCACATATCCCGTCGACTGGAGCGCGATTGCGGAGTACACGGGCATGCCGGCATTCCTGAAACCGCACTGGGGCGGAGGCTGGCGCCTCGTGAACCGCGTCGACTCGATAGACGAGCTGCTTGCGCGGTACGACGAATCGGGCAACCACTGCATGATCCTCCAGGAAGCCATCTCGTGGTCGATGTACGTTCGCTGCATCTGCATCGGGCAACGCGAGATACTCGTCGTGCCGTGGGATCCGAGAAAATCGCACTTCGAGCGCTACGTCGGGGCAATGCACTGGCGACTCGAGTCGTCGCTCGAGCGCCTCATAACCGAGCAGGCTCGCTTGATCAACGAAGCCCTCGGGTACGACATGAACACGGTCGAGTTTGCAGTTCGCGACGGGGTGCCATATGCCATCGACTTCATGAACTCGGCGCCCGACTTCGACATCACCTCGCTCGGCGAGACGTATTTTGCCTGGACGGTAAACGCGATGGCGGATCTCGTGATATCGCGCGCTCACCGGCCTCCCTCGCCCCCGACCTACCGGTGGGATGCGCTGCTTTCGGGCGTGCGAGCCTTGCGCGCATGAAGCGCAGCACGAGCCACTCATGATCGTCGACGCCATCTCCCGCTATCACGACCTGCTCACGCCCGAGCTCGCGACGGAATCGTGGGAGCAGCTCGGCGATGCGATGCGACGGACGAATCTCGTTTTCGGCGAGCGTCCGATCTGCAACGTCCTGCGGCCGTATTTTCTGTCTCCGGCGGAAGCCGACTTCATCTACGGAGCCGCCCGGCTTGCGTTGTCGGTCCTCGAACGGGCACTCGAGCGAATTCCTGCCAGCGACTACGAAGCCGTCCTCGGGCTCTCTCCGCGCGAGGCGGCGCTGGCGCGAATCGAATGCGGATTCCGCCCGGTCGAGACGCTTGCCCGGCTCGACGGATTCCTCACGCGGGACGGTCACTTCGGACTCGTCGAGTACAACGCGGAAAGCCCGGGCGGGATCGCGTTCGGTCGAACACTGGCTGACATATTCCTCGAACTGCCGGTGATGAAAATGTTCGCTCGCGAGTACCGGCTGTCGTCCGAGCCTGTCCTCGAACACTCGCTCGAGGCGCTGGTCAGTGCCTATCGCGCGTGGGGCGGGAAGGAACCTGCTCCGTCCATCGCCATTGTCGACTGGAAGGGGGCTCCGACCAGGACGGAGTTCGAGATCTGTCGCGAGTTGTTCGAGAAGCGCGGCTTTCCGACGCGAATCGTCGATCCGGGGGAGCTCTCGCTCGAGGGAGGGCGACTGCGCGCGGGTGATTTCGAGATCGATCTCGTTTACCGGAGGCTGGTTGCGAGCGAGGCCGCGGCGAAGCTCGCACCGGACCATCCACTCGTCCGGGCGGCCGAGCAGCACGTTGCCTGCGTTGCGAGCGGGTTCGGCGCGTTTGCCCTGACGAGCAAGGCTCTGTTCGCGATCGTGAGCGATCCGGCGTCGAGTGGGTGGCTGTCGTCGGACGAGCGTCTGGCACTGGATCGCGTGCTGCCGTGGACGCGAATCGTGAGGGAAGGGCGGAGCACCGACTGGAATGGACAGGCTGTCGACGTGCTCGACTTTGCATCTCGCGAGCGCGAGCAGCTTGTCGTCAAGCCGGCGACCGAGTACGGCGGCTCGGGAGTCGTGCTCGGATGGACGGTCGACGATGCCGCGTGGGCGGCTGCGCTGCGTGACGCGGCCGCGCGACCGTCGGTGATACAGCGTCGGGTTCCGCTGCCGACCGAGCCGTTCCCAGTCGTGCGGGACGGGAGCTGCGGGCTCGTCGAGTTCATGGCGGACATCGATCCCTATCGGTTCAACGGACAGACCGGAATCGGTGCCGGCACGCGTCTCTCCCAGTCGCAGCTTCTGAACGTCACTGCCGGCGGCGGTTCTGCAGCACCGGTCTTCGTGATAGAGAAGCGGTAGCGAAGGGTCGGCCTCGAACTGACGGTTGTTGCGAGGGAGCCTCTGAGCGTCCGTGCTCTCCGTACGCCCACGGCAAGGCCGCTGCGCCAGTAGCCTGGTGAGTCACGGATCGCACGCACAAAAAACCGGCCGCCGGAGTGCGTGCTCCAGCGGCCGGAAAGACCGTTGCGTGACTGAAGGTCCGGGCGACTACATGATCGCCGCTGTACCGTTGTTCTTGGCCTTCTTGAGGCCACCGATCTCGACGAGCTTCTGCTCCTTGATGGCGCCCTGCTTCTGCAGAACCATCTCGTTGAAGAGCTTCCGCATCATCCGCTGCTCCTCGGCCGCAGTCTGCGGACCGTCGGAGACCTGGCGAACTGCAGCGGCAGCGACCGGATCGACGACAAGGCTGTGGGGCGTCGCCTCGAGCGGAACGTCCTTGCCAGCCGCGAAGACCTCGTGACGGCCGTTCTCCTTGAACCACTTGGCGACCGTCGCGTTCTGGTGCATGTTCTCGATGATGTTGCGCCAGCCAACACCCGTGTTGTAGGCGCAGAACGAGATTTCACCTTCCTGCGTGCCATACGGGATGATGCACATCTCGGTACGGCGGAAATCGTAATTGAAGAGGTCCTGGAACCACATTCCCGCGATGAACAGGAAGTTCCACGGATCCTTCCGGCGCTCCTTGCCCACACCGTAGCTGCGACCCGTTGCACCGAGCGACTTGTCGAACTTCTTGAGAAGGTCGACGATGCGCAGGCTCTTCGGCGCGCCGTACGGATCGAAGTTCTTAAGCAGCGCGAGGCCGACCATGATGTTCGACATCCACTTCGCGCGTGCCGCGTCGTTGATCTTGACGATGTCCTTGAGCAGGGAAGGGACGTTGATGAACTCGGGAACCGCGGCCATTTCCTTGGTTTCCTTGTTGATCATGAGCGCCGTGCCGACACCGCAGTTCGGGTGGCAGCCGCAGCTCATCTGGCCCCATTCGGCCTGCGGTCCGTGGACGAGGTCCGCGAAGTCCGCAAAAGTGCTCATCACCGAGATCGGGAACCAGTCACGCGTCGGCTCCGTGATTCCGACCTGATTCTTCACGTCGTGCGCCATGTGCGCGAGCGTGTAGCGCTGGCGCAGGCGACGGTCGTCCGTGATCTCCTCGTCGCGGCCGGTAAACGAGACCGGCTGGAACGAGATGAACGAGATCTTCTTGGGATTGTCCATCGCGAACTGGATGACCGGTCCGATCTGGTCGTTCGTGACTCCGTTGACGAGTGTCACGACGAGCACGATCTCGACGCCGGCCTCGTGCAGGTTGTCGATGGCACGAAGCTTCACGTCAAAGAGGTTGCCGACCTGACGGTGGCTGTTCGCGTCGTTGCCGATACCGTCGAACTGAAGGTAGACGTAGCGGAGTCCGGCTTCGTACGACTCGCGGCAGAATTCCTTGCTCTTCGCGAACTCGATGCCGTTCGTGGCGGCCTGCGTCGAGTTGAATCCCTTGCGGCGCGCATAACGGATGGCGTCGAGGAAGAACGGCGAAAGCGTCGGCTCACCGCCGGAGAACTGCACCGACATCTGCCGGCGAGGCTTGATCTCGCACGCGTTGTCGAGAATCTCCTTGACCTCTTCGAACGTCAGCTCGTGAACGAACCCGACCTGGTTCGCGTCCATGAAGCACGGATCGCACATCATGTTGCAGCGATTCGTGAGATCGACGGTCAGCACCGATCCGCGGCCGTGCTTGATCGAGCTCGTGCCGTGGTTATGGAGTTCGCGATCGTTGTGGGCATCGATGTCTCGGCCCGGGTACATGGCCTCGATGTGCTCGAGGAACTTCGCGTCGACGGCCATCATGTCTTCGTAGCGGCCGTGCAGCGGACATTCCTTGATCATCCAGATCTCGTTGTCGCGCTCGATGATCGTGGCCTTGATCTCTCCGACCTTCTCGGTCATGAGCGTCCGGTAATCCTGCTCGCCGTTCAGAATCCGCTCACGCGCCTCGATCACGCATTTCGGGCAGAGCGAATCGGTCGTCCGGGGCCATCCGAGCGTCGGCTTGGATTTCTCCCACGACTTCAATAGCGGCTTGTCGGACCATTTCGGCGTGAAGCCAGGATTGGGCCGGTATCGATTGAAAAACTGGATCGTGTCGAAGGCGCTACGGGCAAAGACCGTGACGCCCTTTTCGACATACTTCATTGGTGCACGCATAGGTCAGTCATTTCCTTTTGCAACGGAGGAGTTTCGAGCTTTGTGTGGAACTTCAGTCTCGACTCGAAATCGGGAGCCTGGAGGCCGCTCCCTCGGAGGTCAAACAGAGAGAATAACTCCCAGTGAAGGACCGCCGTCTGGACAAATAAGACGCTACTTTACGGATTTCATCCAACAAACGCAAGCAAATCGAGGTTTCAGAGACGACCGTCCGGAATCTGCCGGACCCGAGTCCAGGTACACCGGAACGACCGTTTCACATCACGCGACCAACTTGTATAACACAAAGGTTAGTAAAAGCGGGAACAAAAAAAGTGCGGCGCGAGAAAAATTTCTCAAGCCACGTAAGTCATTCATGCTGTTGCGGATTCGATCGATTTGCGCATGACCGTCGATAATCCCATACGGATCGTTATCAGACGTAGGGTTTTCTAACGGGTATGGTGGCATCGGCGACAGAATTCGCTACTTAAGCCGTCTACGCAGTTACAGGTTGGGGCAAGGCAAGTGCTGACGGACGGCCAAACGGCGCCGGAGTCTGCTGACTGCGGCGCCGGCATTCATTACATATACATGAAGGTAGCAAGGCTCACCTGTTGCACATCTCCATGTCTACGTGTCTGGTCCTCAGGGAACGAGACGGGCGCGGAGTGACTCTCGCGCCCGGTCCGATCCCAGTCAGCGGGTTGTGACCGTCAACTCCACCATTGCTGAGCATCCCGAGCTCGAGCAGGACCGGACGGCGAACCGGTAGGTCGTCAGTCTCGAAAGTCCCGTGATTAGGGCTCCGGTCGAGTTGGCGCTAACGTACCCGAGTGAGACGAACGACGATCCGTTGAACTCAAGCACTTCGAAGTTGTCTTCGTTGTTGGAGTTGTCAGTCCACTCGATGACCACTCTCTTCCTCTTTATTCTCGACGCGAACAGGTTCGAAGGTGCCGCTGGACCGGCCGATTGGGTGCCGACAGTGGCTTCGTTCGAATAGTCAGTGTATTGACCGCCAGGCGTGGAGAGCGCCCGAACGCGGTACACGTAGGCCGTTCCCGGAACTGCGGTGCCGTCGACATAGGTAGACACGTTCAGCGGCGTAGTTCCGATTACGGCAAACGAACCGCCCGAGGTCCGGCGTTCGACCTTGAAGACTACGTCGACGGTCGTGTTGTCGACCCAGTCCAGCTCCACTCGCGAACCGTTCGCCGATGCGACAAGATTCGTCGGGGTTCCCGCAAGCGTTCCGCCGCCACCACCGCCACCACCACTCTGAAGGTACTGACTGATCGACGGAAACGTCGTGGCGAACCGTCCGTCGACGACGTTCTGTCGCGTGTCGCAGTTGTCGTCCGGATTGTCTCCGCATTGACCATACAGCTGGCCGACTACGACCGTGTTGCCCATCCAGACCGGCGATCCCGAGCTGCCGCCCGCGATACCGCCCTCCATCTTGTCCTGGTAGAGGAAGTCGGAGTTCGGCAGCCCGCCGCACGTCCCGTCCGGAGTGACGCCACGCGTCGACGAATAGACCTGCGTGTCACCGTAAGGGTTCGATACGCGCTCCAGTGTCGCGCTTCCAGGCGAAGACGTCGTCCAGCCCATGAACCACCGGTTCGCGGGAATGTTCGCCAGCCGGATGAACGTGAAGTCGCTGCCGGGATTCGTCGCGAGGAGAGTTCCGCCATTGCTCGACGGCGGATTCGACGGGGCTGACCCATTGCACGTCGACGTTTTGTAGTCGAACAATACCTCGAGGCTCGAGACCTCAGACTGTGTCGAGAGGCAGTGATTCGCCGTAAGGAAATACGGCGTGCCGTCACTCGCCTGGCCGTTCAACAGACCACCGGTACACACGTACGAGTCCCCGCCGCTGACGAAGGCCATCCGGCCGATTGCGCGGCTGGCGTTGTTGACCTCGGTCGAGTTCGAAAAGCAGTTGATGTCGGTCACGCAGCTGTCGTCGTGAACGACGTTCTGTGAGCCGTCACCGGACTTCGGAGCCACGGGCGCGCCGGTCTTGTCGACCTGGAAGATCTCGACGACCGAGTCGATGACGAACGCACATCGGGAACCTTCCGCAAGCTTGTCCGCTGCGACGTGTACCTCGATCCAGGCGGTGTCGCCGTTCACGCTCGGGCACCAGAGCTCACGCTCGGGCGAAACGCTCTCTCGACCCACCGGTCCGCGCGCGACGCCGTCCGCTCCGTATACCCACACCCGAGTGCCTTTTGGCAGATCGACGTGGGAGAGATGCAATCGGAATCGGTGAGCGGCGCCGACGCGGACGCTGGCGGTCCAGACGACGAATCCGGATTCGGATACGGAGAGTTGGCCGCCCGCCTGGTCTTCGCGGGCCTTGGCCGCGTCGATGGAGGCCGCGTCGATCGAAACGGCGCGTGACTCGGCCAGTGCTCGTGTAAAGCCCTCTTTCAGCAGCTCCGGATGCTGGCGGTTCCAGATTGCGATCTCGGAGACTCGCTCGGGGTCGGCTTCGAAAGCGGGGGCCAGTTCGCCGATCGGCGCGATGGTGAGCTCGCGACCCTTGAGCAGGGGAGCCACGTCTCCATCGTCGTGCTTCACGTACGGCGAGGACGGAAGTGTCGCGCCGTCGAGAGGCGGCGCCGACGCCTCCGCCTTTTGAACTTCCGCAACGCGGCGCGACGGTGCTTCCGACTTTTGTGGCTGTGGCTGGGGCCGCAGGCGCGACGCTGCGTTTGCGGCGGGCGACGTGCCAAGGAGGGAGATGGCAAGGACGATAATCGAGATGACACGCGCGACGTCGCTCGATTTGGCAGCGCGGGGGGAGCCGGTCGACATACTCAGTTCTCCTGCAGGTGGGCATCGGTCGCGAGACCGGGAGCGGTGGTGAGGGCGCTCCGGATACTATCGGGCGTTCAGATGCCCGAGTTCCGTAGCGGTGGCCCACAGAGTGGGCAGCACGGTCAGCCTCGCCGTAAAAATCGCTCGCGGCACCAAGAGACCAGAGTGGAGTTACGGTCTGGCGCCGGTCTGTCCTTGGGCTACGTCGGGGCTTTGCATTTCGGATGTAGCGCCCCGTCGATAATTCTTTCCCTGATCTCGACCGGAATCGTGTCAACCCGGAACGTGAGCCATCGGTCGGACACATGGGCGAGGCGGCCGGACCTCCGGGTGCCGCCCTCGATGGCGAGTGTCAATCATTGTGACTGTTATCGGACGCAGTATCACTAATTTTCCCTTGTCGGGTTTGCAATTCGGTAACTGTTCACCCGTGACGGCAACACCAAGCCGGCAATCACCGTCACTGCCTCCTGTGAAGGGATCGGAGCGACAGGTCGACGCTAACCGTCGTCGCCGTGTCGTCAGTAACCTGCGCCTGCGTGGTGGCGGTCGCGAAACCAGTCGCGTCAGTCCTGACGTGAATCACGATGCCGATCTCCGACAGGCTCATCGCCAACCAGAATCGGCTCGGCCGGAACGTCGTCAGCGCCGTGGCGTCCTGGCATCCACTCCTCGACGCACCGCCTTGAACGACACGGTGCGTCCAGGTATTGCTCCCACAGCGATCCTTCCGTCCAGTCCCTTGCCGTTCACCCGGACTTCGATCGGATAAAGCCCTGTCGGCGCGGCAACGACGCCCTGGAACCGGTCCTGGCCTGCGACGTGGCCGACGATCCGCGCCGGTCCCGAAATCCCCCCGATCGCCTTCGCCACCGTCATCGATCCGTCGAGACTGCCGCGCACAGCCCGCAACGTGATCGTGCCCGTGGCGTCGGCCTCTACGCCGTCGACCGTGTAGTCGAAATCTCCGGCGAGTGCCGCGCGCGCCGCCATCCGCCGCGCACCGGGCTCGATGAAATATTCGCCGATTGTCATGGCCGTGCGCTCGACTGCTGGCGGCGTGTCGCTCAGGTTCGAGAGCACGGCCACGACGACTCCGGCGTCGCGGTATATGACAATGACCGCCCGGCCTCCCGCGATGCTGCCCGCGTGGTGCGCAATGCGCCTCCCAGCCGCGTCAGTCCCGATTCGCCATCCGATGCCGACCGAGGTTTCCGTGCCGTCGGCCGTTCGTTGCGACGTGAACATGGCATCGAGCGTCTCGGCCTTCAGGAAGCCCGGCTTCAGGTGGGCCAGTCCGAACCTGACGAGGTCCTCCGCGGTCGAGAGCGTTCCGCCCCCGGCCCACTTGTAGCTCGAATCGACATACGGAGCGTGGAGTATCTTCGCATCGCTTCCGCGCGTGTAGAACTGGGTCCGGTTCGCCACGATGTCCCGGACGCGGTCGCCCGTGGTGTCCAGCATTCCGAGCGGTTCGAACACGCGGTTGCTCAGGCATTCGAGAAAACTCTCGCCGGAAGCACGTTCGATGACGCGACTCAGAAGCGTGTACCCGAACGTCGTGTAGTGGTACTTCGTGCCCGGCGGCGCCACCAGTGGATCGCTGGCAAATATCGCAAGTGAATCCTGGACCGAATCGTAGTGCTCGAAGTCGATGTTCCGACCGTTCGAGAAGTCCTTCGCCCCATAATGGCGAATGCCGCCAATGTGCCCCGCCAGCATCCGGGACGTGATCGCCGAACTCTCCGGTGGAAGCGACGGGACGTACGAGTGGACCGGCTTGTCGAGATCGAGCCTGCCCTCGTCGACAAGCCGGGCAACGGCAGCCGCCGTAAGTACCTTCGAGACGCTTCCGAGTCGAAATCGCGTTCTGGGGGTGACCGGTACGTTGCGCTCGAGATCGGCGGTACCGAACCCCTCCGACCACACGATTCTCCCTGATGCGCCGACCGCTATCGAAAGCCCGGGGACTCCCGATGCCTCGGCGAAAGCACGAACTGCCCGGCGACTCGCGTCAACGGCAGCGGCGTATCGAACGTCACGCGGCGGAACAGCCCCTGCGGGCGCCGACGGGACGAGCACGAACAGGATGACGAGAGCGGTGGTGGCACATCGCATGGCGGTCGAGTCTACGGCAGGCTCACGCGCCGATGCGACCGAAACTGGCTCGAAGCCGAGGTCGAGCCTGGTGCAGAAACCGACTGCCCGGCCTGGGTGCGCGCCTCTCTCCAGGCGCTCCGTCTGGCCACGACATTGCCGATGGCACACAGAGCGCCCGGAGGCACCGAGCGCGCGGTAGCTACTTCACGAACTCGTCGGGGTGATCGTCCACGACCTTCTTGACCTTCGCGGAGAGCTCATCGATCTCCTTTATCAGGCTGTCCAGCTTTGCGTTGATCTCGTTAGCCTTTTTCACGAAGTCGTCTTCGGTCTCGATCGTCGGGTCGTACGCAGCCTTGGCCAGCTGCATTTTGGCGTCGGTGAGCTCGAGTTCCTTGCGGAAGAGGTTGGCGCGGGCAGCGTGATACTGCTTCAGAGATTCCGCTACCTTCAGCGTGCTGACCTCCTCGGACTTCTGGATGGCTTCCTTATATTTGGCTTGGGACTTCTCGATCTGGGCGACCTGTTCCTTGAGCGGTGCCTCGATCTTGATCCACTCCTCCCAGCCTGGACTGTCATCGATCAGCTTCTTGAACTTGGCCATGGCCTCGTCCCTGAGCTTTGCGGCATCGTCCCGAAGGACCTGCGCATCGGCGCCGAGCTTGTTGGCCTTGTCGGTGTCCGGGAAGCCAAACGAAAAATTGCATGCGCTCGACAGCGTGAGCGTGAGACACGAGAGCACCATCAGGACACGGCTCTGCATCGGGCGTACCTCTTGACATGAAATGTGGATGCGGGAACAACGGCGGAATTGCGAGCGATGAGCGTACTACAGCCCGTTAAGTATTCCGACCCGGATGAACGTTCGCAGCCCGCTGGAGCCAGAGATTGGGAGGGCGCCCGTTGTCGACCGAACAGAGCCATCGAGTCACGCTGAACAAAGGGCAGCCGATGCACTTCAGCTCGCCGCGGCACTGGTCTGGACGAAGGAACGCCCCCGCAACCGCGTCTTCGCGACATTCGACGAACGACTCGGTCGAGCTGCGGCCATTCACGGTTTTGTAGTCCAACCTGCCACAACCTGACGGGACGACTGTTTTTCCCCATAAGGACCGTTATCAGACGCACAATTGCCAAAGCTCGCCACTTGGGCTTGCGAAGGTGCTGAGGTTGCGAACGCGCCTGACGCGGATTGCAGGACCAGTTCGCGGCCTGGCCCGGCATGGTTTCTCATTGCATCGGTCGCGAGCCAGCGCTGCCTCGGCCGGACGCCACTATGCACCCGGGATGCGTGACAGGCTCGGCAAGCGTATGCTCAGAGACGTCATGACCGCAGGGAGATCGCTATGAAGCGCATCGTCAGCGTCAGCCTGGCATCCTCCGCCGACGACTACGAGTTCGAGACCGAGTTCCTCGGAGAAACCTTCCACGTCCGACGCACCGGCGCGGACTGGGACCTCAACAAGGCGGCTGCGCTGCTCGACAGCGCGCAGTTCGAGGCCGACGCCATCGGCCTCGGAATGGTTCGGGACCACGCCCAGGTGGGAACTCGGCGTCTACGCGACCGCCTCACGTCGCGCCTCGAGCGCGTCGTCACGAATGTGCCGGTGACCACTGGCGACATGCTGCGTACTTTCTTCGACGAGTGGTGCGTTCGCCACGTCCAGGCGGCGGAAGGTCATTACTTCACCAATGCACGCACGCTGGTTCTCTCGGGGATCACCAACTACCGCACGGCAGCGGTCCTTTCCGAGTACTCGCGCAACCTGCGCTTCGCCGACCCTGCAACTCTTCACGGCGTGCCGAGAATACTTAACTCGTTGAGGGCCCTCGAAGCGTACGCCGGCACGGCGGCGAGGCTTTCGCGGTGGACGGCCTCGCGACCGCTCGCCCAGGACGGCCCGCCGCGTTTCGCGCTGACCCGTCGTGCCGTCCGCAAGGCGATGGCTTGGGCGCACTTCCTGGTCGGTTCCTGGCAGGAAATCGAGAAGTATTCCGCTGAAGAGCTCGCACGCAAGGTGGTGATCACTTCCTCGGTGACGGACGAAGCGCTGGCTCGACTTGGCGAGAAGGGCGCATACGTCGTGATCGACCGCACGCCGCAGCTGCTGGACCGCGTTGTGGGTCTTAACGTGCTCGACGCGATGATCATCGCTGCGCTCGAGAAACGCCGCGATGAAGTGCTCTACGACGACTACCTGCATGTTCTGGACGGCCTCGACTTTTCGCCCCGCATGCTCTATCCGGGCGGGCGTTTCCGCCGCATCAACCGCTTTGCGTTCGTCATACATCCGCTGTCGCAGGAGTATTTCAAGACTGTCAAGCCGATGGAGATACTGTCGCGTGCCGCTGGCAAGCGCGGCATGAACCTGTTCGAGAAACTCGTCGCTTACACTCCGCCATTCGTCTATTCGGACGTGAAAGGCATCGAGTCGCCAACCGGGGTAGAGGCCGAAGGCTGGTTGATCGCCGTCAGCGGCACACCGAAACAGCTGCTGGCCCACAGCCCCGAGTTCACCTATCGGCGGCTCCTCGTCGCGGCGCGAATGGCCGAGAAGCTCGGGGCGCAGATAATGGGTCTGGGTGCCTTCACCAAGGTGGTGGGCGACGCTGGCATCACGGTGGCCAAACGCGCCGACCTGCCGATTACCACAGGCAACAGCTACAGCGCCTCGGCGGCGCTCTGGGCAGCGGCAGATGCCGCTTACCGTCTCGGCCTCGTCTCGCACGACGGGCGAGGCAAGTTCAAGGGCAAGGCAATGGTGGTGGGAGCCACCGGGGCTATCGGCTCTGCCTGCACTCGCCTTCTCGCCCAGGCCGTCGAGGAGGTCTACCTCGTCTCGATTGAAATGGCCAAGCTACTCACGCTGAGGGAAAGCATCCTCAAGGACACTCCCGACGCCAAGCTTCACCTCGCGCACAAGCCCGACGAGTTTCTGGCGGAGATGGACATGATCGTCACTGCCACTTCGGGCGCCGGCAGGAAGATCCTGGACATCATGAAGGTCAAGCCCGGCTGCGTGATCACCGATGTGGCCCGGCCGCTCGATCTTCCCCCGAGTGAGGTGGCCAAACGTCCCGACGTATTGGTGGTCGAGTCCGGCGAAATACTCCTCCCGGGCCGTCCGCGAATGAAGAACATCGGCCTTCCCAAGGGTATCGCATACGCGTGCCTCGCCGAGACGATAGTGCTTGCGCTCGAAGCGCGCTTCGAGACTTTCACGATTGGACGCAACATCGAGTGGCAGAAGGTCAAGGAGATCTACCAGCTCGGGCTCAAGCACGGCATGAGGCTGGCGGCGATCTCCGGAGTAAACGGCGTCTTCAGCGACGAAGCGATCGCCGCAGTGCGCGAGAGGGCGATCGCCGCGCGTGCGCCTCATGAGCAGACCAGTAGCCCGGCTGGCGATCTCGAGCCGCAAGCACCGCGCAGCAGCACGCGGACAGTAGCTTCCGGCGCGGCCCGGGAGACAACGGGGTAATCCCCATCACCTCTTTTCTGAACGCAAATCCTGTTCATCCGCGTGCGTGACATCGAGTCTCGCGCCCTCAACTCGATCTCCACCTCGAGCGCGCGCACATAGCGGAGCACCTCTACGCCAACACCGACCCACGCATCACGCCCTGGTCGATCGACTCCGCATCGCATGCTCTCTCATCGTTATGCCCTGATGAAAAACATGGTCGTGATATTCAGTCCTTCAACTTCGTATCCTCTTTCGCTTCCTGGGGTCGATAGTGGGTTTACGGTGGTTTTGGTGAATAGGCGAAGGCGCGCTCCGACATCGCGCCCATGCAAGAACCTCCGCGGTCTCCTCAGACGGCACGCTTCTCTTCGGCAAGCTCGACGAGTTTCAGCAGTTCGTCGAGTGCAAGTCTCGCAACCAAGTGCTCGAGACCTTCCCCGAGCTTCGCGTCGAGCACGCGGATTTCCGCGATCGTTCGTGACGCGTCCTGCACGCTTCCGCGCAAGGCGGCGTCCTTTAGCCGGGCTCGCAAGTCGGGCGTAAGCAGAGCCAACTGCTCAGCCGTCACGGCCGACGCCGCGGGCACGGGCGCAGCGACCAATTCATCGTACACGTATTTCGCGCCGAGGTGCTCCGCGATCGTTTCCAGAACGTGCGCGTCGTGAAAAGGCTTCGAGACAAAGTCGTCGCAGCCCGCCTCAAGGACCGCGTCGCGCTCGTGCTTGAACGCGCCCGCCGACAGGCCAATGATGACCGTGCGCCGGTTTCCCCCCTCGAGCTCCCGTATTCGGCGCGTCGCGGTGTAGCCGTCCATCACCGGCATCCGGATATCCATGAAGACGAGGTGCGGACGCCACTTGAGCCACGCATCCAGCCCTGACTTCCCGTTGTCCGCATCGTGAACTTCGAACCCGGCCGTCCGCAGGAGGTCTCCGAACAGCGCACGTGTCTCGACGTCGTCATCGACGACGAGGACGCGGAAGAGCTCCTGCCCGGGCGCAAGTCGGGCCACGGAGCGGGCCTCCACCGGTGCGGCGACCACACTCGCCTCCGGAAGGTTGATCTCGAATCTGAAGGTTGAACCCTCGCCGACGGCACTCGTCACGTCGATGTCGCCACCCATCATGCGCACGAAGTTCCGGCAGATGGCCAGCCCGAGGCCGGTACCTTGTCTGGCCTGTCTTCCGCTCTCCGTCTGGACGAAGGCGTCAAACAGCGTCGAGAGCTCGCTGGCGGCGATCCCCGCGCCCGTATCCACGACCTCGAAGGCAGCGCGCCCGTCCTTCCACCGTACGTGCAGGGTCACGTGACCCCTCTCCGTGAACTTCATCGAGTTGCCGAGGAGGTTGATCAGGATCTGTCGCAGCTTTCCCTCGTCGCCAAAGACGCTGCACGGGACCGATTCGCCAATGTCGAACGCGAAGGCGACCTCCGTTCGCTTGAACCGGCCGCGCAGCATGTCCTCGATGCTCTTGAGCAGACGATGCAGGTCGAAGGCCTTCTCGTCGAGCGTCATCCGCCCCGCTTCGATCTTCGAGAGCGAGAGCACGTCGTTGATGAGTGCGTGCAGGTGATCGCCCGAGCGAAGGACAATTGCGAGACGCTTCTGGTGCGACTCGGAGAGCGATGAGTCGCGCGCCATGAGCTGCACGAATCCGAGGATCGCCGTAAGCGGCGTCCGCAGCTCGTGGGAGATGTTCGTGAGAAACGTGCTCTTTGCATGAGAGGCCTCGAGCGCCCGGATCTCGGAGGCGTGCGCACGCTCCTCGGAGGCGGTGACCTCCTGCACCTTTTCGGCGAGCTGAGCGGTGCGCTCCTCGATCTTCGCTTCGAGCGCTTCGTTGCGCCGCTCAAGCGCTCGCAGTCGAAGCCGCACCCCGGCGTAAATGACTCCAAGCCCCAGCGCTGCGTACAGGGCAAACGCCCACGTCGTCTTCCATGGCGAAGACCGGTAGACGAACCGGTAGCTCGCGGGCCTCTCGGTCCAGACACCGTCGCCGGTGCTCGCCGCGACAGTGAAGTTGTATTCGCCCGGTGGAAGGTTCGTGAAGTACGCGACGCGCCGGGTTCCCGCGTCGACCCAGTCCGCGTCGAAGCCTTCGAGCCGATATCGGAACCGGATGGTCTCGGGTGCGAAGAAGCTGAGCCCGGTGAAGCGGAACTCGAAGCGCTCCTTGCCAGGTGCCAGGTCGACAGATTCCGTGAGATCGAGCGTCTCGTTGTCGACGATGACGTCCTCGATGATGACCGGTGGCGGTTCGGGATTCGCGGCGAAGCGAGCGGTGTCAATCATCACGGCTCCCTTGGTCGTCGGGAACCAGAGCCGGCCGTCCGCGGCCTTCCAACCGGCGGGCTGGAAGTAGTGCGTGCAGACCTCGCTGCGCATGCCGTCGGCACGGCCGTACGTTGTGCACGTGAGCCGGGGCACGACGCCGTTCGAGAAATCGTCGAGTTGCTGCTTCGCGACCCGGAAGACGCCTTTCGGACAGCTCATCCAGAGGTTGTCGAAATCGTCCTCGAGGATCTGGTAGACGTCGTTGTCGAAGAGGCCCTGTTCGACGGAGTATGTAGTGATCCGCCCGTTCTCGAATCGGCCGAGTCCCGCGGCCGTGCCGATCCATAGCGTGCCTTTCCGGTCCTTGTAGAGCGACCAGACGATGTTGCCCGGGAGACCGTTCTCGATCCCGTAGACTGTGATTCCGTCAGGAGAGACGCGGTTCAGCCCCGCGTTCGTGCCGACCCACATCGAACCGTCTTCATCGGCCAGCAGGACGCGGATCGTGTCTTCCGACAATCCGTCTCTGGATGTGAGGTTCGTGAATCGTCCGCGCTCGAGTTTCGAGACACCGCGTTCGGTCCCGACCCAGAGCACGCCTTTCGTGTCTTCCGCGATCGCGTGTACGCCGTCGTTCGCAAGTCCGTCGCGAACGGTGAAGGCCGTGAACCGGCGACCGTCGAAGCGGTTGAGCCCACCGCCGATCGTTCCGATCCAGAGAACGCCGGCCCGATCCTCATAGAGAGAGTTGAGGTTGTTGCTCGAAAGACCGTCGGTCGTGGTGAAGGCTGTCATCACGCCGTCCCTGAGCCGGTTGAGGCCACCGCCGTACGTACCGATCCAGAGGTTGCGGTCGTGGTCTTCCAGAATGGGACACACCAGGTCGTTCGAGAGTCCGTCGCTCGTCGTGAACGTGGTGATCATCCCGTCCTTGAGTCGATTCAGACCGCCGCCCTCGGTCCCGATCCACAGGTTGCCCTCCCGGTCCTCGAACAGCGCCAGGATGACGTCGTTGGTAAGGCCGGTCTTGCTCGTGAAGGACGAAAACACTCCGTTGTGGAGTCGATTGAGGCCACCAAAGGTCGCGATCCACAGGTCGCCGTCGCGGTCTTCGGTGACGGCTCGAACACTGTTGACCGTCAGGCCGTCCTTGACCGTGTACGTCGTGATCCTGCCGTCCTGGAAACGCGAGAGTCCGCCGTCGGTACCAACCCAGACTGCACCCGATCGATCCTCGAAGATGGTCTGAACGTTGTTGCTCGCGAGTCCCTCCCGGGTGGTGAACACCGTGACGACGCCGTCGCGATAGCGGTTCAGGCCCCCATTGTATGTGCCGATCCAGACACTTCCGTCGCGGCCTACTTCGAGCGCGCGCACCATGTCGCTCGACAGACCGTTCGAGGTTGTCAGCGTCGTCGTTCCGGCGTCGCGCACGAGACTGGCTCCCCCTTCGGCGGTGCCAATCCAGATTCCACCCGCAGGGTCTTCGGTGATTGCCTGGACCGGGCCAGAGGTGATCGTCACCCCGCGGCTTCGCTGTCCGAGTCGTCCGCCCTCGAAGCGGTGCGATCCGACCGCGGTACCCACCCAAAGCGCTCCCGACGCGTCCTCGCAGAGGGCGTCGATCGAATCCGCAGCGATGGCGGGAGTGTTCCGACGATCGAAGACCGTGAATCGCACGCCGTCGAAGCGTACGAGGCCCCGGTGCGTACCGAAAAGGATGTAGCCCTCGCGGGTCTGGAGGATGGTCGTGACGGAGCTGTCCGGGAGGCCGTCCTCGGTCTGCCAAGCCTGATGGATGAACTGGCCGATCGACTTGCGCGGGTCGAGCGCGACCGCCGCGTTGCACACGACGAGGACGACGATCGCCATCGTTGCGAGCCGTCCCCCAATGTGCAGCGAGTTCCGGCAAGTGAAGGGCATGACCCCTCCGGCAGGAGTGAATCCGACACGAGTTGGCAAGGGAGAATGGGCAGCGAGCGTCCAATGTATACCCGATATCGCCGTCGATACGAATACCGGCACCTGTGCGTTGAAAGCAGGCAGGATTCGGGCAGACGGGTGATGGCAGGCCAGCCGTAGGTCGACCGTGTGGGAAGCGAAAAGGGTCCGGCACACTCAACGCACGCGTCTGGATGGCTTTGCCCGCAGTGTGAAGTGCGAGCTACGATGAATGCACGCGCGCGTCGCTTGCCGGCAACCCCGAATCAGTTCAATCAGTAGAGGTCTCTTGTGAAGTTCTCCGTGCAAAGCCCCCTCGCGCGAGCAATGGCGTCTTGCGCCCTGGCAATGGCAGTCCTGCCATGGCCGGCCGCCACGGCACTCGTGTCCCCGAATTCGTCCGCGCACCAGGACGAGCCGCACGAGGCCGAGTGGACGCTCATGTTCTACATGGACTCGGACAACAACCTCGAAGCCGCGCAACTCGAAGACCTGCGCGAAATGATCGCGGTCGGGAGCACACCGGAGGTCAACATCGTCGCCCTTGTCGACCGTGCTGCGTCCGCGGACGAGGACGACGGCTATTCGGCCGAACCCGTCGCCAACCTCAAGAACTGGGATACCGCAAAAGTGCTCTTCGTCGAGAAGGGGCGGCTGCGTCAGCTCGACGACTGGGGCGAGGTCAACATGGCCGATCCGGCGACGCTCGAGCGGTTCGTGTCGGCGGCGATCGAGGGGCTGCCTGCGCGACGGTTCGGACTCGTGTTCGGTGATCACGGTTCCGCCTGGCCTGGAGCCTGCGCGGACGACAGCAGCGAAGGCGACCTGCTTTCGCTCGTCGAGATCGGATCCGCCCTGAGGACGCTCACCAAAGACTCAGGACCGCTCGAGATCATCGGCTTCGATGCGTGCCTGATGGCGAACTTCGAAGTCGCGCACGCGATGGCGCCTTCGGCTCGCATCATGATCGCGTCCGAGGAGCTCGAGCCCGGAAACGGCTGGAACTACACTCCCCTGCTCGAAGCGCTCGTCTCGAACCCGAGGGCCACTGGCGCGCAGTTCGGACGCCTCGCCGCCGACACCTTTCATTCCTTCTACAACGACTCGTCTGACGGCAGCGAGGAGGGTCTCGGCACTACCCTCTCCGTGATCTCGCTCGACAAGATCGCCGCGCTTGCTGCGGCCGTGAATGCCCTCGGGGATCGATGTGACAGATCCATCAAGCGCGATGGTCGCGACGCTTGGCTCGACATTGCCGAGGCGGTGTCGGACACCGAAGAGTACGGGGCCGAGAGTCGCGGCGAGCCTGGATCGGCGGTTTTCGATCTGAAGAACCTGGCCGAACGGATCAAGCGCCAGGCACCCGATCTCGAGACGGCGACCGCTGCCGATCTGGTCATACGGGCCGTATCCGAGGCGGTGCTGTATCGGGTGCGCGGATCGGCGCGGGCAAACTCGAACGGACTGTCGATCTTCTTTCCTCCCGACAGAGAGACGCTGCAGTCGTCAGATCCGATTCCCTACTCATCGACGTCGTTCGGGCGCGGGAGTGCCTGGGCCAGGTTCCTGACGTCCTACACCGGTGTCGCGGATTCGGACGCGACCGCTCCAGAGCTTTCCGACGTGCAGACGGACGACGTCGACCTCGAGGACGAGCCCGACGACGGTGGAGAGGACGTGGTCACGATCACGTCGACCGTGAAAGCGGACGATCTCGATACTGCGGACTTCGTCCTGGCAATTAAGGACGGTGACGATCAGCTCGTGCTCGGACAGGTTCCGGCTGGTGTCGACGAGAAGGGACGGCTCCACGAGGAATGGGACGGCGGCTGGTTCACTATCGGCAACAGCAAGACCGAGCTCGTGTGCCCGATCACCGAGTTCGACCAGGTCGAGAACGAGGACGAAATCTACTTCGTCAAGGTGCCGGCGCAGGTGCGGCCCCGGGGAGCCGTCGACTGGGACGACGTCACGCTCTTCTTCTTTCTCACTTTTGCCGACGACGGTTCGGTCATCGGTGAATTCGTCTATGCGTTCGAGGATACGGATTCCGGCCCGCGCGAGTACGAACTCGACGCAGGAGACTCGGTCCGTCCCGTCTTTGTGCTCTACGAAGCCAACGGCGACGAGAGCTACCTGGCATCCGATGAGCCCGAGGACATCCTGAAGCTCGCATCGGCGGACGATTTGACGGTCGGTTACTCCGACGTCGACGACGGAGACTATCTGATCGGTTTCGTCGTGACGGATTTTGCCGGCAATTACTCGGAAGACTACGTCGAAGTCAGGGTGGGTGCCGAAACGCCTTCAGGTGCGGTTGAGCGCAGGCGCGTGGACGGCGAGTACGGCGTGTGGGGCTCACGCAGCCTCCGCGCCTTGGAGTCCGCCGCAATCGCGGGCACCACGTATCGCAACGGTGCGAGGTACCCGCAGACTTTCTGCCGGTGACCGACGAACTCCTGCTGCTGCGGCCGAGCGCGTGCTGCTGGGCCGCATCGAGATCGTTATGCCCGAAATCGAAGCTGCCTACTGGACGACCGCGGAGCGGTCGAAGGAAATAGCCGTGGGTCGCACGGAGGCGAGTGCAA